>JBGSTK010000100.1:0-13988 GCA_041736565.1 Phycisphaeraceae bacterium
ATACGCCGTATCGGCTTCGTACTCGATCTCATGCGCCCAGCCTAACAAGCACGGAGCGCCGATAGCTGATTGACCGCTGCCCGCAACGATCGCCGACCAACAACCCGACGCGGGTTGACAAGTTGTGACATAGCTAAACGCGGTGCGGTGTGGGGTGTTCATGGCTGTGTGGTGTCCTCGAGTAGCCAGGCGAGGTTGAAGCGTGCGAGGCGTCCCGACTCGTACTGGTCGTTGGGGCCACCCTCGTAGAGCACATAGATCCAGCCTTCGCTGGGCGTGCCCGGTCGGCCGACGGCGATGGCGGAATAAGCTGAGGGGCCATCGTGGATGCGTCGCTTGACGGGCCACGTCCGTCCGCCGTCAAGGCTGGCCCACATCGACAGGTTCTTGCGCTCGTGGCCGTCGGAGTCGGCATTGGTGTAGAGGAGAATTTCGCGGGCACCGTCGGTGACTTTATCCACCCCCGCCATCAGGCCGAAGTGGCCGTTGTAGTTGCTGCCGCGCTTCTCTTCACCACGATATCGCGGTCCATCGGGGAGATCCTTGCAGTGCGTCAGATCAACCCAGGTCTGTCCGCCGTCGCGACTCAGGGCGTAATCGCGGCCGGGCCGCAGTGGCTGGCTGTCGTGGAAGTATTGCTTGCGGGAGCTGTAGTAGATTGTACCATCGGCCAGTTCGACCAGTGCGCCTTCGCCGGTGCCCCGGTCGGGGAACGGTGCCGAGGCCTGCCACGTTGTCCCGCCATCGTCGCTGTAGCTCGCGGTGTTGTAGCCGTCGTGCTTCTTGCCCAGTTGGTTCGCGCCGATGTAGACCCTCGCGGGGCGCAGCAGGCGACCCCGGTTCGACTCGTGTCGAAGGGTCACACCCTTCTCGCTCATGTGCATGGCTGGCACGTAGCCGTTGACATCGGGCAGGAACTTCGCGTCCGTATGCTCCCAGGTCCGCCCGGCATCGCGGCTGCGGTACATCGTTTGGACAGGTGGCGGAGTGGGCTGGCGGTCCGGATGTTTGGGATGTGCGAAAATTAGGATCTCGCCGTTGGCCTCGTTGACCAGCGCCCCACCCGCGTGAATAGCGGGATCCTGCACGAGCACAGGGTCCTGCCACGTCGCTCCGCCGTCCTCACTGCGTCGAGTGACCAGTTGCGTCAATCCCCACACAGCCACGACCGTGCCGTCCAGCCCGACTACGACATTGGGACATCGGCCGCCCTCGAAGATCGTTTGCGTCTCGATCATCGGCTTGGTGAGCAGGGCATTGGTCATTCGAAGTGCTTCCATGTCGGCAGCGGGGACAACCCGCTGCCACGCGAGCATAAATGCCACGAGGCACAAGCACCCCAGTTGCCCGCTCAACGTCCAGCCACACGACCACCGCATGCCTGCGATCCTTCCCCCGGCTTGGATGTGACGGGACAGATGTGCCCCGTCCGTGCCGCCAAAGCGACGCGCCGCGGTCGGCGGCGCGTCGCGTAAAAGGTCAATCGATCAAGCATTCTCCCGCCGCCTGCGGCCGAACATCAACAGCCCACCAAGCCCCAGCAGCGCCAGCGATGCGGGCTCGGGAATGATGCGAGTTTCGAGCAGCACGTTGTCGATGATCAGGTCCACACCCGCCCCGCTGCCCCCTCCGTTGGTTCCGAAAGCAATCTCGTGGAACGAGGTGTAGATGCCGCTGCTGTCGAACGCGGTCCGTAGTAAGACGCCGTCCATCTTGATAGCCAGATCGACCTGCGTAGCCGAGGTCCGCGTGATGGTCATTTCGACCTTGTGTGTCGTCGTTCCCGGGGCGGCGTAGCCGGACACCGATGCGTTGTTTGTAATCGTGCCGGTGACGTCGCTCCCGGTAAGGATCTGACTGTTTGTGCCTACTTCCTGGCCGAACGACGGTCCAGAAGCGTCCCCGGCCCAAAGGATCGCCGTGCGATAGCCGAAGTCATTGTCACTAGTGTTGTTCCCGTCAGCCGTGTGGTTGTTGCCGTTTCGGTTGTAGAGGCCGAAGCGGAAGCCGGTGGTGCTGGCTCCGACGCGTTGGAAGTCAAAGCTCAGGTAGATTTGGTCGGCGACGTTGTCAATCGCGACACCGGCAGCGCTTGTGCTGAACACTCCGAGGAACTGGCCGAAGTTGCTAGTGCCAGTAGTCCAGTCCACCTTCAGCGCGTTGCCAGTAATGGTCGGCGCAGTGCTATTGACCGCCAGAGTAGTGTTCTGGCGCGTCCACCAGTTAATATCCAACGGGTCGCCACCATTGGTTCTGCCGCCGTCGGTGAAAGTGTCGTTAAAGACGATTACGTCAGCCTGCGTAGGCAGCGCTGCGCCTAATGTCAGGACAGCCCCTGCCGCCAATGCCACCATCCCCCCGGCGACACACCGCTTTGCCAAACGACCTAGCTTCTTTTCCTGTGGGGTTCTCAACGTCATCCGATTCTCCTTTCTAAAAAAGTGGTTGCTCTGAAGACTTGACCTACCTGTCGGGGCTACGTGCCCCGAGTGCCCTGTGATGCTGAAACCGTACATTTTCGACTCCTTTGTGAAGATCGCCTCGTCGTGGGCGAATGTTATGGATGTTTTCCTTAGTCAGCGAATTTGGACTGCCCATCTTGATCGACTGACCGAACCAACTCCGGGGCTATCAGCCGCAATTGCGGCGATGGTGGTGCGTCGTCCTTGGTGCGAGCTTCCAACAGCGTCAGCATTGCATCCGCCAATCGTCGCGGACATTTATCTACCGTCGCCAACGGTGCGAGTTTGACCCATTGAGCTTCAGGCGTGGCAGACCAATAGTTGTCGTAGCCGACCACATCAATATCCACGTTGGGGCGTTTGCCCAACAGCTCCAAGGCAGCGATGGCCTGCATCGCGTGACCATCGGTGTCGCACATGATCGCGTCGGGCCCGCCGGGCCGCAGCACATGCTCGCCCAGGTAGCCAGCCATAACGCGAGCCGTGTATTCGAACTCGTCGCGAGCACTTTGCCCGTTGGCGGCAATGCCGGGGACGCGCACGGGCGGGAGCGAAGGGATTCCCAACTCACCCACAGCCTGATCGTAGCCTGCGTCTCGTTGGGTCAACCAATGGTGTGCGCCCTGGACACGCCACAGGCGAAGGATTCGACCTCGGCCACGCTCCGCCAGCAGCCGCACCAGTTGCCAAGCACCGTGTCGGTGATCGCTTTCGACGCGGTCGTAGGTCGACAGTACCTCCGCGTTGCCAAAGGCCACGATGGGCACTCCGTTTTGGGCGCACGCCAACATGACCTCTCGCCCCCGTTGCGACTCGCCGCCCGCGTATGTCACCAGCACGCCGGCAAACTTCAGCGCCGCCAGCGATGATGGGCCATCGGTCGGCAGAGCGGAGGGATTCACCGTCATAACATGGCGGCCCGAGCGTTCCAGCAGCCTGGCGATTTCGAAATAGATGGGGATGTCCGCGCCGATGTCGCGATGCTCATCGCTCACTTGCCCGGTACCCAGAAGCATGACCGTGTTGGCCATGATTCGCGGCGCTGCGGTCACCGAAGCTGCTCTGGGATTGCGCAACACATGCCGCATCCGTCCCTGAGCGGCTTGGCCGATGATTCCCGTTCTGCTCAGGTCATCCAACGCCGCCCTCACTGCCTCGCGGGAGACCTTGAGCCCCTGAGCGATCCGCCGCTCGGCTGGGATGGACGAACCCGCAGTCAGCCGCCCCGAATCGATGGCTTGCGAGATATAGCGAACCACCTTTTGCCGTGGCGAATCTTTAAGTGTTGGATCGAGTGTGCTAATCACAGAACGCCTTTAAGAAACGCCTACCAAAGCCAGACCAGACCATAGTACCACCACTGGGGGTGGGTTGTCAATGAAAAAAATGAGTCAAGATTGGCGTAAAACCGCTCTACTTGAGCGTGGCCATCAGCGCAGCCTTGTCCCACTCCAGCACGCCCACGGAGGTGTCGGCAGCACCATAGTAGACGTGATAGCGGTCTTTCCGATCGATGATGGCGGTGGGGAAGGCCACGTTGGCGACGAAGCCCTTCTGCTCGAAGTCGGCTTCCGGGACCATGATGGGCTCTTGGCTCTGCTTGAGGATGCGACGGGGGTTGTCGATGTCCAGCAGCAGGGCGGCCGCCATGTAGATTCCGACATCGCCGGGCGGGCTGTTGGGGGCCTTGTTGTTGCCGTGGTAGATTTCCAGCCAACCTTGGGGCGTCTCGATGGGTGGGCAACCACCGCCGACCCGGCCCATGCTCCAGTTGACGCTGGCGGCGGCATTGGCAGAAGCACCAGTCGCGGGTGTTGTTGGCGATTGCTGAGTTGTCCCGCCGAAGAACGGCTCGTGGGCGCCCCAGTGAATCAGGTCGTCGCTCCACGCAAGCCACATCTCCGGCCGGGCGAAGTGGGTTCGAGGGTTGGGGCGATGCAGCGCCACGTAAGCGCCACTGACCTTGCGCGGGAAGAGCAGCACATCTTTGTTCTCGCTTGGAAAGATGATGCCGTGGCGTTTGAAGGTTTTGAAATCCGTGGTCGACGCCAGGGCGGTGGCGGCACCGTGCTCACTGACAGCGACATAGGTGAAGTAGTAAACATCGCCGATGCAGGTGATGCGGGGATCCTCGACGCCGAAGGTCTCGTAGGACGTCATGGGATCAAAGCGGAGGGCCTGGCCCAAGGTGCTTTTGTCGAGCGTCACGCCATCCTTGCCAAGGTTCACCACGCGCAGGTGCGATGTGAACGTCAGGCGGATGAGGCCCGTGTCACGGGTTTCGACGACGCGGGGGTCAATGGCGTCCACCGAATCCTGTGCCACATAATCGATCTCAATGCGGCCGGGCGTGCCGGGCCTGTCGAACGTCCAGCGTGGCAAGGCGACAAAGCCCTCACGCTGGGCCTCAGGCGCAACACTTTCAGCGATCCGCACCAGCATCATGACGCCCTGCGGCGTGTCGATGACGCCGGGGTTAAAAGCACTGACCACCTTCATCCGAGAATCCGTCGCCGGAACATCGTCGGGGGTCATGAGAAGCTTGGTCGATAGACGTTGGAGCATTTTTTCTTTTCCAGAGGGAGCGATGGTTCAGTGGTACCCGGTTCGATACCGGAGCAGGAATTTTACAGCAGTTGGACCACGTGCGTGCCCAAGAGCGCCCGGCCGACAATCGCAACGGGGCGATGTTGGGAGTTCAATCGCACCTCATGCGTGATTGGGCCTACGATTATCGCCGATTGCACGGGTCTTACCGCTGCGATCAGCGGCACCGCTGGACCATCCTCAATCAAAGGAGCCATCCCATGAAGGTACTCAGCTCACTCAGTTCACTGCTGGTTCTCGCCAGCGTTGCGATGATGCTCGCCGCCTGTCGGGATTCGACGACTCCCACGTCGAGCTCACCCGATGCTCTCGCAGACTCGCAGCAGACAGTGGCGCAACCGACGCGACAGCCTGTTATCGCCACTAGTGCCGAGGACGTGCGTCCTTTGGAGAAAGGCCAACCGGCTCCCAGTACGGAGTTGCGTCAGTCCGATGGGCAGGCCGTCGAATTGTCGACGCTCTACGCTCAGAAGCCGACGATCTTGCTTTTCTACCGTGGTGGCTGGTGCCCTTACTGCAATGCGCACTTGGGGCAAGTCGCCCAAGCCGAGGTTGAGTTGGTCAAACTTGGCTACCAGATTCTGGCCATCAGCCCCGATGGCCCCGAGGCCATCCGCCAGACGCTCGACAAGGGTGAGTACAACTACCAGTTGCTCTCCGACAGCGACATGAAGTTAGCGCAGGCGTTTGGATTGGCTTTTCGCGTTGACAAGCCAACTGTCGAAAAATACACAACCTTCGGCATCGACTTGGAGAAGGCTTCGGGGCGCGACCACCACCTGCTGCCTGTGCCCGCTGTGTACATCGTGGATCGTCAAGGCGTGATTCGCTTCGCTCACTGGGACGCTGACTACAAAGCGCGCCTCTCGCCGGAGGATCTGATTGCCGCGGCTAGCGCCGTGACACAGCAGTGAAACAGCGGTGACGCGATTACGGCCGAAGCGGAACAGCGACCAATCCCGAAGTCTCGCCACACCGTACTCAGTTACGTTGCGCTTCCGTCGCTGGTCGTGCTACGAACAACGGGACCATCGAGCCAAAGCCTCGCCCGGGTGCCTGGCCATGCTTGAGAAGACGCGTCTCGCCGCCGCGGGTCTGCTGGGCGATTGCGAAGGGCTGCTTGCGGATGACCCACTCGCCCACTGTGGCGGATAAAAATGAGGTCTCGTCGACGGCGAACATCACTTTTTCGGGGTCGAAGTTTTTGTTGGCGTAGATGAACCCGCCAACGATCTCGCTGCGGCCACCGCTGATCACCTGATGGATCAACGCATCGCCTTCGGTCTTGACGCCGAGAATCCAGACCGTGCCGCCGTCGTTGAGGCAGCGCGGGCGTTCCGCGGCTTCAGTGTTGACCTGCCGACCAAAGAGACGCGAACCGTGAACATTGAGGTCCATCGACCGCACATCGACCAAGTGCACATCACCTGATCCAGGCTGCGTGGTTAATTCGTAGAACGACATGCTACTGATGATCAGCGTCCGCTTAGCTTGTTGAAGGAATCGCGAGCCCGTGTACCACGTGTTAAACCGCTCGACGATCACCGCCGGTGCTGCGCCTTCCGCGAGAATGAACGTCGGACGGGCTTCGGGTTGATACAAGTGCGGCTCGTGGGTACTGCCCACCGTGGCGTCAAGCGAACTCTCGCAACCGATGATCCGCTGCACATTCCCACGCAGAATAACCGTGCCGTAGATGCCGTAGGACGCCTTGGGGTCGTGGGGGAAATAGATCGTCGATGCGCCGCTGTCGATAGCGCGTTGCAGCGCTTTTGACCAGTCCTTCTCGTCGATACTGGCGCCATCAGTCTGGCGGATGAGTTTGATGTCCTCGGGCGGGCCGAACTCCGTCACACTCACCCAACCATCCAGCGGCCCCCACGCGATGGCGGGCGGGTCCACGACGGGCAAGTTCAAAGATCGCTGTGTGGTGTCGAAGAGCGTCATGACATCGTGACTGACAAATTCGTCGATTGATCCCGGGCCGTGATCGCGCTTGTGTCCGTCGCCATTCTTCACCGCCGTGGCGTAGCCGCGCGTGGCGACATTGCGTGCAAACAGCCCTCGCCCGTTGATGATGGCGGGTAACTCCGAAGCACCACCCTCGCCGATCAACTCGCTGTCGATCATCGCCGTCAGGCTCGCGCCGGGCATGTTCTCATAGGCAGGGACGCGGTTCACCGAGTGCAGCTTCCGCAGCGCAATGCACTGGCCGTTGTTGCGGAACCCCACCACATTCTGATTACGCAGGGCGATGTGCTCCAGCGCGACGCTGTCCACAGCATGCTTGGTCTGGATGCCCACATCAAATCCGGTGACACGCACATGCTGGATCAGGCAAGGCCCCTGTTCATCGGAGTAGCCCAAATCCAGCCCGATCAGCCCCGCGCCTGTCGGATCGCTGGATCGAATATCAACGTGGAACATTCCGCCCTGATTGTTGGCGATGAATTGAATGCCGATGGCACCCGGGTTGCCGCTGCCGGTATCGACCGTCAGATGACGAATGCTGTTGCGGAAGCGTTGCGCGGGTGCCTGGCCTGTCCATATCACGGCGCGAGGCTCCTCCGGCTCGCCGAAACCAGGGCAGCGATCGGGCACACGCAGAATCGTGCCTTGCGTGCTCTGACCTTGGAGAATCTGCCGCTTGTATTCATCACCCTTGCTCAACCGCCCCCAGCACAAGGTGTCGGTAATCAGATACGTCCCGTCGGGCACATAGATCAGCGAGTTCTTGGGCTTAGCGCTCAGCGCAGCCTGGAAGGCAGCGGTGTCATCGTGCTTGCCATCGCCGACGGCGCCGTAGGCCTTGACATTGGCAACCCGCGCCGCCACCGGAAACACGATCCCCGCGTCACCGCCCGGCACCATCGCCGCCAGCACCTCGCTGTTGGCCGCATCCAGTTGCTCAATCGTTGGCTCCGCCACGACCTGACTCTTTAGCAGACCCGCTTGCGCCTTCGAAATGTCACTGACCTCCCTCATGTCGTCCCTTCCCTGCTGAGCTCGGTCTTCGGAAACATGATCGGCACCAACCGTAAACAGAGCGCATATCCCCACCGCAACAATGAAAAGCACCGCCAAGGCAGCGCGTTGAATTCTAAACACAGATTGCTCCTTGCAGTTATTGTCTCAAGCTCAATGCTGCATGCGATCATAGCCCAGCCTTCATCGCCATGAGATCATCGTGGCCCTCGGGCTGCAGCAGAACGCCCACATGATTCGCCACATTCTCCGCCAGCGCACGGAGGTTGTAGCCGCCTTCCAGGCACGATACCAATCGCCCGTAGCAGTGGCGTTCAGCCGCCATTTTTAGTTGCCGCGTCATCCACGTAAAACCTTCGGAGGTGACTTTCATGTGTGCCAGCGGATCAAACTCCGAGGCGTCGAAGCCCGCGCTGATGAGCAGAAACTCGGGCTTGAAGCGGTCCAACGTTGGAAGCACCTGCTGCACAAAGGCCCGGCGATATTCCCGATCCGCGCCGCCCGGGTCCAACGGGATGTTAAGCGTGAAGCCCTCGCCAGAACCCTGCCCTGTCTCCCACGCGAAGCCCGTGCCGGGGTAGAGATAGGACGGATGCTCGTGGACACTCACGAAGAGAACCTCCGCGATGTTCTCAAACGCGTGCTGTGTGCCGTTGCCGTGGTGGACATCGAAGTCCACGATCGCCACGCGCGACAGACCGTGGTGATCCAGCAGGTGACGCGCGGCAATGGCGATATTGTTAAAGAGGCAAAAGCCCATCGAGCGGTTGGGCTCCGCATGATGGCCCGGCGGCCGCACCGCACAAAACGCGTTGTGAACGCCGCGATGACCGGTGACGGGATCAATAGCACCAGGCCCACGCATCACGGTATCGACCGCCATGATGGAACCGCCCGCCGCCAGAAGCGCGATGTCAAAGCTCTCAGCACAGATCACGCTGTCAACACAGTCAATGTGGCCCTCCCCCTGTATGCAGGTCTCGCGCAGACGCTCGATGTATACGAGGTCATGAACCGCTGCGATGGCGGACAGCTCAGCGGGCGTGGGCGTCAAAAGCGTGAGTTGATCCCACAGTGGCGAACCCCGCATGCGCTCCATGATCGCGCCAAGTCGCTCGGGCCGCTCGGGGTGCGACGGGCCGGTGCTGTGCGCCGCAAACTGGTCGTGATAAATCAGGCCGGTGGTCATCCTGTGCTAAGCATACACCCCTCAACCGCATTGGCTCTGTGGTTGACCCTGCGGTTTCCTATGCCGATTGGCAACGTAGAATCACCACCATGGGTCTGTGGCTGCAAAAACTCGTTCACCTCTTGCGGCTGGCGCGGTTGACCCTCGCCCTCACCGCAGTCTCCAACTGCTGGCTCATGGTCTTCCTGGGCGTCTACCTCGAACCCGTCATCGGTGGCGGACATCGCGTGTCACCCGAACTCATGGCCTGGCCCTTGGTCGTGAGCCTCTTAATCCTCGCCACCGTCGCCATCGGCCTCCACAGCTACGGCATGGCGCTCAACGACATGCTCGATGCGCGACATGATCGGCTCTTTGCGCCTCATCGTCCCCTGGCAGCCGGGCGAATCAGCGTTCGCTCCGCCGTCGCCGTCGCCGTGCTCGCACTGCTAGCAGCCTTGCTGGCCACCGTCTTTCTGGACCGCAACGCCATTCTCCTGTGCCTCTCCGCCGCCGCCGTCATCCTTTTCTTCAACGCCATGGGCAAGTACCTGCCCGCCTATGGCATCCTCGCGCTCGGACTCGTCCGCGTGCTCATCATGTTCCTGGCCAACCCCCCAGCGGGATTCCTCTGGCCCGTCTGGTTGACGATGACCCACGTGATGCTCTGCTGGGCTGTGGCCTACCGCATCGAGGGCAAACGCCCGCGCTTCGAGGCGCTCGAAGCATGGACGCTTTGTGCGGGGTGGATCTTCTTCTCGATGTTGCTGCTGGGTTGGATGCGCTATCGCGGGGCACTGGTTGTGCCCGACCGACCCGGCCTGTGGATCGGGCCACTCGTCGCTGAAATCGTATTTGTGATCGTGGCGTTGAATGTGCTTCGCCGTGGCGAGATCGGCCACCGGCGCCGCCGCGAGACCGGCGCAGCTTTCCTCCGCCTGGGCCTGCTGTGGCTGATCGTCAACGACATGGGTTGGCTGCTGGGGGCCGGGCTCTACTGGCCGGCGCTAGCGCACGGAGCGATCCTGATGCTGGCGCTGCTCTCGCTGCGACTCAAGGCGGTCGTCGACGACCTCGAAGCCCCGCCCGTGAGCTTCCGCCTCAAATAGCAGCGACCGACGTCACTCACCCGACCCCACGCCCATTCTCATCCACCCGTGCGACGATAGAACGGCAGCGCCACAACCTGTGCATCGTGAGCCTGCCCTGAGATATCAACGGCCACGGTATCGCCTTCACCCGCGGCATCGGCATCGATGTATCCCATCGCGATCGGATACCCCAACGTCGGCGAAAGGCAACCGCTCGTAACGGCGCCAATCGTGCGGTCACCACACATGATCGTGGCGCCCTGACGAGGCGTGCGTTTGCCCTCGAGCCGCAACCCGATGCGTTTACGCTTGAGCCCTTCCGCAGCGATGCGCTTGAGCGCATCGAGCCCCACAAACTTTTCGCCGTTCTCATCCTGATCTTTGTCAAGACTCACCGCCCAAGCCAAACCTGCCGTCAACGGGTCGATGGTCTCGTCAAGCTCGTGGCCGTAGAGAGGCATACCCGCCTCCATACGCAACGTATCGCGTGCCCCCAACCCGGCGGGCTTCATCGCGCCGCCCTGCGTCTCGCCCCGATCCTTGATCAGCATCTTGACCGCCATCGTCGCCATCTTCGCACCGAGGATCACTTCGATGCCGTCCTCGCCCGTGTAACCCGTCCTGCTGATGATCATCTTCATGATCAGCAGATTCTTAGTGCAGAATCCGTAGCGTTTGAGCGTCGGCACCTCGCGTGAAAACTGGCCCACAGCCTCCATGACCTGCGGCCCCTGCAGCGCGACCATGCCAGTATCCAAAGTGGTGTCGTCGATCTTGACGACCATATCCGCAGCCGTCTTCTGAATATGCTCGACGATTTTCACCCGATTGGAAGCATTGACCACCAGCAGCCAGTGATCCTCGAAGCGATACACGAGCACATCGTCCATCACGCCGCCCTGCTCGTTGCAGACCAGGGCATATCGGCAAGTCATCGTCGCCATGTCCGAGACCCTGCGGGTCACAAGGCGTTCAACCAATCGGCGAGCATGGCGTCCGCTGATTTTGATGCGGCCCATGTGCGAGACATCGAACAACCCGCCGCGTTGACGGACCTGGTTGTGCTCCTCGATAATCGAGCCGTAGCTGATGGGCATTTCCCACCCGGCAAAATCGACGAACTTGGCACCGTTATCGACGTGAAACTGATAAAAGGGCGTTCGCTGCAAGGTCGGATTCCTCATGTGGCGTTTTTTTGGAAACTAAGGAGCGAAGTGTACCAGACAACCCGTGCAAGGCGTTGCCTCCCTCAAGCCGAGCCCTTATAGGGCCGGATCCCCCCTCAAAGAACCGCAAGCGTGAGTGACGAATATCCCGCCTCTCAACGAGCCGGAAGCGTGAGCGACGGGAACATCCACTCCTAACGACCCCGCGCAACACCTCACCCCTTGACCACCGCTGCACCACCTGTCAAACTATCCCCATCACCCTCGGGGGCACAAATGGACATCGGGGCCCAAAACACACCTCTTAAGCCGGTCCCTTCAGGGCCGGATTTCCCCGGCCGCCCCAACACCGCCTCACCCACCCCGCCACCGACAACAACACACTACGGCTCCGCCTCCGGCGGAGACGGCTGGTGCATCCTCGAAACCCGCGACGGCTCAGGCAACACCCTCAAACAACAGGTCTGGGGCCTGCGATACATCGACGAACTGGTGAAGATCGCCATCAACGACGATCCAGCCGACACCTGCGGGCAGGACTGCGCGGACGGCACGTCGCCTGAAAGAAAAAGGGGATGAGTACATTTGTTTGGTTTCGATATGTGCGGAGATGGACTGCGTTAAATGTACTTATCCTCTTTTCCGGCCCTTTTCTGGCCTCTTGAAACGTATGGGCAAAGTGTTTTAGAAGGGCAATGTACCCATTAGGAAATATGATTGATGAGTCTAAATATTATTGATATTTCTTCGCAACATATCAAGAGCCCGAGCCGCTGGGGTGAGATGTTCTGGGGGTCGCACTGCATAACAGAATTGTTTCGGCAAAGGCTTGGCCGTATTGATACAGGACGGATACGCAAGATCTTCATTGAGATAGGTTCCAAGAAGCCGCCAAACTGCATGTATGGCGAGTTCGATCAGATTTGGTTCACATGGCATGTTGCGGACATCGACGCCTTTCATCGGTCAACCGATCGGGAGAAGAAGCAAATGCTTCTGGACATCACCCACGAAAGCACTATCGAAGTGGCTACGGTCGAAGGCTGGGATCGAACCCCCTTCGACCGGGCATATAGCGAGATCATCGCAACGGATTTTCAGAATGAGTGGTATTCGCGCGAGAAGGCGAAGAGCCCCAACGGCGACCGTGTGGCTCGGGTTCTCTTTTTCCACGGGTTACGCTCTATCGAAGTGCATATCGTCGTGACCGATCGGCGCGCAAGAGAATTGGCGCGACAGCATATCGGCACAGTGTGCCAACCAGTTCGCACATTTGCAGTGGACTATGCGGGGAAAGTGTTCTGGGAAGGGAACAATATGGTGATCCTGCAATCGCCTAGTCGAAAGCAAACATGGAAGGCGCGCTTTGATTGAGGCGACATGGAAAGAAAAGGGGACATCCACAATATGTTTTGACTTGCGGTCGGTGTCCCGATGTGGGTGACGCGGACGGCACGTCGCCTGGAGCTGATGCCCACCCTGCGCTGCCGGGGCCGACCGAAAAAGGCACGCACCAAGCTCGCGTAATTGTGGATGTCCCCTTTTCCCCCCTGACTTTTCCAGACGCGAAAGCCTTCCGCCGAAAATGGAGGGCTTTCTCGTTGTGCGACAGCGAGTTACGATGGACTCTGATCGTGCGACTGTTCAAACTGAGAGTAGAGGCGACTGGACCGCCAAACCGCCAAACCACCAAGTCGCCGCAGAGAATCCGTGTGTTGTCAAGCACTTGGCCAACCTGGACAACGATTGCCGGCGTAACCCTGGCCGTGGTGGGCTTTTCCGTGGCCGTGTTCTGGAGAGAACGCAGGCGACAGCAGCGCCTGCGTTTGCACCACATGGGAACTCACCGTCCCATCTCGGACAGCGAGTTCATCAAGACCATTGGCATTACTGCGTCGGAGGGCGTCGCGGTTGCCAGGATACGCCAGGCGCTGGCCGGTGCGATGGGTGTGCCCGCCGAGACGCTGCATCCGGACGACGAGTTGGAGTACATCAGCACCTTTGGTTTCGACAACATGGACTTTGTCGAACTGGTCCTCGCCATTGAGGAGGCCCTTCAGACGCGCATTCCAGACAAGGCTGCGGAACGCTTCATGTCCGCGGGCGCAAAGCCGACCCTAGCATCATTCATCCAGTTCCTTGCGGCCGAAGGCCGGCTGGCAAAGCCCTGACAGCGTCTAGAAGTGCCTGCGCCACCGACTCCAGTTCGAACGATTGGCAGGCTGCAAGGAAGGCCAACACGTAGGGCCGAACCGCCTTCCTCGGTTTGAAGTTCTGCCTCTCGCCTCGACTGGATTGGTAAATGGGCCTCCGGTTTGAACGGGGGGCTTTCATGCTGTCGCGGCCTGAGTTACGATTCGACGGCTTGGCGACCGACGGGGACGAGCTCGCGTTGGGGTAGCGACAGGGTGAGTGCGAACAACGCCTCCACCGCCGTCGGCTGGGCCGGGGCGGGTAGCATCAGCAGTTGGCGAACGGGCAATGCGGCTGGCATGACCGGCGCGGCGGC
>JBGSTK010000101.1:0-3341 GCA_041736565.1 Phycisphaeraceae bacterium
ATACGCCGTATCGGCTTCGTACTCGATCTCATGCGCCCAGCCTAACAAGCACGGAGCGCCGATAGCTGATTGACCGCTGCCCGCAACGATCGCCGACCAACAACCCGACGCGGGTTGACAAGTTGTGACATAGCTAAACGCATGTCGTCGCATCAGCGTCTCCAGTATTAAACCTTACGCCGTCTGGGCAGCATCACCGCAGCGCCCAGAACGAGCAGCGTCACCGTCGCGGGCTCGGGGATGACGCCCTCGACGAGGATGTTGTCCAGACGGGCGCTGACGGACGTTGAGTTCGAGCCGGCATCGGCGAGATATACGCGGAACTCGGTGGTAGCTGTGAGATTCCCAAGCGCTGCGCCCAGCGAGATCACGCCAGTGTTGAGCAACAGGTCGGCATTCCCAGTGTTGATGGGATCCGAATTTGCGGTGTAGGTAAAGCTGGCAATGCTCTGGCCAGAGTTGGCGAAGCCGGTCACACTCGAGAACAGCCAGAACGTGGTGTCCTGGACAGCCGAATTGTCATGATCCACACCGTAGTCGAAACTGATCTGCCCGATTGAGTACGACGAGGCAGCCCCATCCTTACTGATAGTGAACGTGAAGTAGTCTTCGGAGAGGTTGAGCGAACCGCCGATCTGGTTGAGCGCGCCGGATACCGCGGGCGGCGTCCCACCCAGACTGGAATCGGCCATGGTGAATCCGACGGCACTGACCGCGCCGCCGTTCATATCCGGTTCATCGTCCGTAGTCGGCGTCTTGACGTTGCCGTTGAACGTGTAAAGAATCCCCGCCTCGGCCGTCGATATCGACAGCACGCCGAAGCCAATAATCGCCACTAAAAACGCAGTCAAACGCCGCATGTTGTTCTCCTTCGCCAATGAGTGAGTCAAATAGGATTGTCTGTTCGGTATCGTCATATTCATGTCACTGTCCTCCGTTGGTTCGTTCAATCTAGCTGGATAGCCTGTCTGGTAAAAGCTCCAAACGGATTGCCTGCGCGGCGATCCTCCGTTGGAGTAGGAAAGCATTTCACGCCTTGCGCCGCCGAGGCAGCATCACCGCAGCGCCCAAGACGAGCAACGTCACCGTCGCAGGCTCGGGGATGACGGTGGTGAGAACCTCCGTGAGGCCCGCGTCTCCCTGCAAAGAACTGATGCGGATGGCATCGAAGTAGCCGTTGATGGGAAGTGCTCCGTCTTGGGTTCCGGTGCCTCCAGCGGTGATGTAACGCAGGGACTCACCGAAGTGCCGATCCGTCTTGCTGAAGTTGGGAGTGCCCAGAGACGCCACGGTGGTGCCGAAAGTGTCACCTTCAGCTTTCACCCAGAAGTCCAGGCTATCTGCACCGGCTCCTACCGTGACATTTGCCAGCAACAAGTAGGTTGTATTTGGTGAAAGCGTCGTGGTGACATCGTACTCATTGCCTGACAATGAGCCCCATATAGTTTCGGTGCCATCTTGCTTGAACAGGAACGGCCGCAGCACGCCGCTCTGATAGCCAAGCCCTATTGCGTCTGCATGAAAGCGATTCTGGGGACTGCTCATCAGTGCGCTATGCAGCGATAAACCGACGAAGCCCACACTGGTCGTGCTGTTGGCGTTCACCAGCCCGCTGAGCCAGAAGGTTCCCGTCTCCGCACCGGTCGTGAACTCGCGTTGGGCCGCCCGAGTGCGGCCTGAATCCGCGAGCAACGTGCCGGTCGCGGCAACATTGCCTGCCTGCTCATACGAAGCATGCGTAAAGGCGAGGTCAGTCGTGTTGTAGGTGATGTTACTCGTGAGGTTCGCATTCCAACCTCCGAACGCCGTAGTTCCTGTGATGTTTGAATCGCCGTAGTCGAAGTTTTCATCAAGCACCAGCGCCGCATGTGCAGCGGTGGTCGGCGCCAGTAGCATGGCGGCGATCAGCAGCAGGCTAAAACCTGAGATCTTTTTCTTCATCGTGTTTCCTCCTAAGGGGGTAATATCTCGCAACATGGTGTTCTCCTTCTCTTGACAAGTGCTCGAATGACGGGGTTTTATCTGCGTTTTCCTCTTCATCGCACCTGCTCCTTTGGTCCTTTGGTCCTTCGATCTAAATCGTTCGTCCCTCATCAGCCTGGAAGGCTATCCCTTGTGCAGCAAGTCGCTGGCCGGGATGTTCGATGGCTTGGATCAGCATCCGCACGCCGCGCCGGCCGACTTCTTCGTTGGGCACGCACATCCCCGTTAGATGCAAGCCGACATGCTCCATCGGTGCTCCCCCGAAGGTGATCAGTGCAAAATCCCGCGGACAATCCAGGCCCAGTTTCGCCGCTGCGTGAAGCACCTCGCTCGCCTGCTTGGAGCTGTAGCACACGAAACCGCTCGGCCGATCGCCACCAGCCAGGTGCTCCATCAACCACGCCATCCGCTGCGGACTGGTCAGCGTGGTGATCGCCTGCGACGCCAAGCCGACATCAGCCATCGCCTGTTCGTAGCCAGCGAGCCGGTCGGTTTCGCTGTAATGCGTGGGTTGTTCGATCAGCGTATGGGACAGGTAAACAATCCGACGGTGGCCACGCTCGATAAGCATCTGCGTCGCCCAACGGCCGGCGTCGAAATCGTCGGGGTACACCGCATCGTGCGGCCGCTTGTCGTTGAGCCAGATCGCGGGGATTCGGCAATCCTTGATCAACGCGTCCATACCGGTCGGCACGCAGCGGTTGTAGTTGACCAGCAGCCCATCAGCACCGAGATACCGAAGCAAACGCGGAACCTGCCGCTCATCGGTCAACGCCGCGTCGGACAGCCGGGCCAGCGACAGGTGCATTTCCGCCTGTTCCAAGGCATCCGTGATCGCAGCGATCATTTCCGAAGGCAGGCTCGATCGATAGGCGTTGGCGGTGCTGAGCACTAGGGCGATTGAGCCGAATCGACGTGAACGGGTGGCGGCAGCGGCCAAATCGCGACGATACCCCAACTCCCGGGCAGCAGCGAGAATGCGAGTTCGGGTCGCTGGCGAGGCGTTGCAGCCGACGACGGTGCCACCGTTAAGAACTTTGCTCACAACAGGTTGTGACACACCAACCCGGGTCGCAATATCCTGAAGTGTCGCCATAAGATGCGTCGTTGCAGTTCGTTGGTTATACGATCAACCATCATAACGCAGAACCAACCTGTGTCAAGCTTTTTATTTCGATATTCCCAGTTATTTCGGGGCTCGGCACGCGAAAATGGCGATGAAATGGCACCGGATTGTTCCCAGCCCACGGCTGCGGTATCATCCCCGGTTGACCCCTCGCCACCTTAGCTCAATTGGCAGAGCACCGCTTTTGTAAAGCGAAGGTTGCCGGTTCGATTCCGGCAGGTGGCTTTCTTCG
>JBGSTK010000103.1:0-3194 GCA_041736565.1 Phycisphaeraceae bacterium
CTCGCAAGCAAGCTGAAGAAATTGCAATGCAGCAACTGGAAAAGGTTAAAATCCCGGAACAGGCCGGAAAATATCCCAGCCAACTGTCTGGTGGACAGCAACAACGTGTTGCTATTGCCCGTTCCCTGGCGATGCAACCCAAGATCATGCTGTTCGATGAGCCAACGTCCGCTCTTGACCCGGAGATGATCAAGGAAGTGCTGGACGTGATGCAAGACCTGGCCGAATCCGGGATGACCATTGTGGCAGTAACACATGAAATGGGCTTTGCTCGTGGTGTAGCAAACCGCGTGATATTCTTCGATGGCGGTGTGATTGTAGAAGAGAAATCGCCCAGAGAATTTTTTGAACATCCAGAGGAAGAACGGACGAAGAAATTCTTGAGCCAGATTTTGCACCATTAATGGGCACCATGGTCAAGACGGAATAAGTTAAACACGGCTCTCCCGACTTGAGCGGGATTATTGTCCAAACGCGGTCAGCACGTGTAGCCGAAAACTGGCAAAGTTGCGATAGCCAAAGCCGCGTCGGTTAATGAGTTTGACTTTCAGGTTGATGCCCTCGGCAAAGCCATTGCTATACCGACCATCGAAATAGTTCAAGATCCGGTCTTTCCAGTTGGCCAACGTTCGTGTGAAGGCTTGCAGCGCTTTCAAGCCACTCGCCTCCACCCGCGCCAGCCAGGCCGTTAGCCCT
Source organism: Phycisphaeraceae bacterium (assembly GCA_041736565.1). Taxonomy (GTDB): domain Bacteria; phylum Planctomycetota; class Phycisphaerae; order Phycisphaerales; family Phycisphaeraceae; genus JBBDMX01. Next base: position 697 of record JBGSTK010000103.1, read on the forward strand.
TTCTCGGCGGTGGCTCGATCGCCAGACTGGAACCAGTCGCGAAAGTCTTCTTTCAGATCGTAACACTGTTTGAGTTCGGGTGACGCGGCCAGCATCGCGTCCAAGCGTTGTCGTTCGTCGTCATCCAAGTTCTCGCGGTTCTTGACCAGTAACCAGCGGCAGCCCTTTAACACTTGTTGTGTCGCGGCATCCGCGTGGTGCTGAATCGTGCGACGCGCTTTCGTGACGGCATCGTTGAGATTCTTCATCACATGAAACCGGTCGACCGTCTGGCGGGCATTGGGCAATTTGGCTTGCGCGGCCTCGTGGTACGCGTCCCACATATCGGCGCAACACACTTCGACCGCCGCGCACCAATCTAGGCCCCGGTCATCCAACCAGGCCTCCAAACTGGCTTTTTTACGGTCTTTCAGCACATCCAAGACGAGGCCCAGTTCGGGCGCGGAAATCACCAGGTTGTACCGACCGTGGCGCTTGTGCGGCGCGATCTCATCCAGACAGAGCACCTTTACACAGGGATAGCCGCGTTCGGCGAGCGTTTTTTTGCCCACCGCTCAAAGATGCCCTGGATAATGTCTTCACTCAGGCGTTCATCCTGGGCCACCTGCGCCACTGATTCGCGGCGTACTTTTTCATAGATGGCGTGTTCATACCGCACGGTGTAGTCCAAGCCAGGTTCGCGCCACGCGACGCGTTCGACAAACGTGTTGTTACAGGTCGCACAGTCAAACCGGCGCGGTCGATAAGTCAACCAGCAGCGGCGGTTCCAGATGGGCAAATCCCGAATCATTTGGGCGGCACCTTGGTCATGCACGATCAAACTCGGTTGCTGACAGCCCGGACACAGCGCCGCTTCCAAAATTGATTCAACGACCACATTCAGCCGCTGTGAACCAACCAACTGAAAGTGAATCACCCGGACATTGGGCAAGTCAAGTAATTCGGTCAGCCAATCGTATTGTTCACCCATCGCCCTACCTCATAGAAGAGATAGGTTAATGGTAGCAAATGACCGAACATTTGTCACGACATAAAACCCGCTTTCCCGCTCAAGTCGGGAGAGCCGATGTGATATATCAATACAAATAGTTATATCTAACAATTTATAGCGCAAGTGTAGCGAAAATTAGCACAAACGTCAAGCCTCAAAACTACCTTCCAAAATCGTGGGCCGTTTCAGGTTCATTGCTCACTCCGGCACCCGCGTAAACAAAATGGCCGCTGCCGAGTGTGACTTCGGTAGCGACCATCCATTGCGGCAAACAACGGCACCCTACAGCACAACGATTGAAACGATCGCTCCCCCTACCACCACCCACAAGATGTCGACCTTCCGCAGCAGGGCAATGAAAGCCACCCCGGCCAATACAGCGCGCGGCACATCCCACGGGATATTCCAGGCGAAGCGCAGCGCCACTGTCGCCAACAGCCCGACAAACGAGCACAGCACGCCGCCAATCGCCTGATTGAACCGGCGCGAACTCCGCAACCGATCGAAATACGGCGTCAGGCCGATCACCATGAGAAACGACGGCGAGAACACGCCCGCTGTAGCGATCAATCCGCCCAATGGGCCATACAGCAAGTAGCCCACAAAAGTCGCCGTGATAACGATCGGGCCGGGCGTGACCTGCCCCAGCACAATACCATCCAGGAAAGTTGGACCGTCCAACCACCCACGGACTCCGACGATTTCGTGGAACATCAGCGGCACCGAGGCAAAGCCGCCGCCAAAGGCAAATAGGTCGATCCGAAACATGAGCGCGGCCAGATCAAACAAGGGTCGCTGCACGATCAGAAGCAACAGGAAACTCGCGGCAACTGCGGCCAGTAGCAACAAAAACGGCTTCGTAGAGGAGCGTGTCCCGTCGGCAGCCGCTGTCGCCCGCGGCGTGAAGAGCCCGTTGTTGAATATCAGCCCCAACAGCGCGGCGATCAAGACAACGACGATCGGATCGACGTTCAAGGCAAACAGCACGGCCGCCGTCAGGGCAGTGATCACGTGCCGTCCGTTCTTGAGATAGTTCCGGCCAAACGACACTGCCGCGCTGGCCACGATGGCGATGACGATAGCCTGCAAGCCGTTGAACGCCGACACGATGGCCGGCAGCGTCCGGGTCTGAGTATAGAGCGCGGCGAGCGCCATCATCAACACAAAGGCGGGCAGTCCAAAGCCGATGAAACTGGCCGCCGCCCCGCGCACGCCGCGCGTGATAAAGCCGACGTAAGCTGCGGCCTGCATGGCCGTTGCGCCGGGGATCATCTGGCACAGCGCCACGCCATCGCGAAAGGCTTCTTCACTCAGCCAGTGTCTCTGCTCGACCGCCAACTTGCGTATGAAAGCCACCATCGACGGGCCGCCAAAGGCCGTCAGGCCCAATCGGAGAAATGACGTGAACAGTTCTGGCAAGGTTGGCATGTGATTCACACGTTGCATATCAGGTGTGCGCGTGACGGCTGGGCCACTATGAAAGCGCTCACAGCCAGTATCGCACATT
>JBGSTK010000020.1:0-51909 GCA_041736565.1 Phycisphaeraceae bacterium
TCCGCGCCCTGTACTTCCCCGATCGTCAGGTGCGGGTCAACGCCGCCTTGGCGCTGGCCAACGCTCGGCCCAAGTCGAGCTTCGTCGGCAGCGACCGTATCGTCCGCGTCCTCTCCGAGGCTGTCCGCCCCGCCGAGTCGCAGTTCGCCGTGGTCATCGCCCCGGACCAGAACATGCTCAACGAGCTGGCCACCACCGTCAAAGAACTGGGCTACACGCCCATCATCGGCCCGACGCTGGCAGCCATCAGCGACCAGATCAGCGCCGCCCCCGGCGTCGATGTGATCGTCGCCCGCGTCAGCGGCACCGCTTTCGCCGACCTCTACGACCAGGTCAACGCCGATGACCGCGTGGCAGCCCTGCCCGTCGTCGCCATCGTTAGTCAGGACGACCAGATCGAGCTGACCCGCCGCTTCGAAGGTGCCAGCCGTCGCCCCGCCCTGCTCGTCACCGCGACCACTGGCGATGTGCAAAACGCCATTGCCGAGGCCTCCAAGAGCGCCTCAAGCGTGGTTATGACAGCCGAGCAATCCACCGACCTGGCGCTGCGGGCTCTGGATGCCCTGCGTGATGTGTCGCTGGCGGGCGGCGAAGTTTTCCGTGCCACCGATGCCCAGCCGGCGCTGGTTCGCGCGTTGGAGGATAGCCGAGCCGAAGTCGTGACCAAGGCCGCGCAAGTGCTCGCACTGCTCGAAAACGCCGAAGCCCAGCAGGCCGTTGCCGAGGTCGCCCTCGACGCTGCCAAACCCCAGGACCTTCGTATCGCGCTGCTCGGCAGCCTGGCGACGTCTGGCAACAACTTCGGTCGCCACGTGACCGACGCCCAGGCCGACAAACTCCTGGCGCTGGTCAAGTCCAGCCAAGGCGACCTGGCCCTCGCCGCCGCCCGCGCCTACGGCGCCATGGCCATGCCCACCGCCCAAGCCGTGGAACTGCTGGTGAAGTAACCGCCGTTCGCACGATCGCGCGGAACTCCCACCGCGCACCAAAACAGCCAGGCCGTCGAGGTTTAACTCGACGGCCTGTTGTTTTAGACGGCGACGGATCGTAAGCCGAATTCTGTTCTTCGCCTCGGTCTCCGAAGAGACGTGGGCGGAGGCGACCATTTCTCTAGGCCCGCCGTTGCCGACGGGCTCAAGCAACCTACCCGCGAAGCTGGGCGAACCCTCGCCCTCGGGCCGGACTAGCCCGCGCTCACGAGTGACGTGTGAGCGATCAACGCTGTTTGGTCTTGCACGCGGTGGGGCTTGCCATGCCCGATCTGTCACCAGGTCGGCGGTGCGCTCTTACCGCACCATTTCACCCTTACCTCCCTTTCGGAAGGCGGTATATTTTCTGTGGCGCTGTCCCGTGCGTCCCCGTTCCCAGGGCCGCAGGTGGGCGTTACCCACCACCGTGTCCTGCCGTGTTCGGACTTTCCTCTGACATGGGCAAGCCACGCCAGCGGTCGCCGCATCCGTGCCGTCGGGTCCATCATAGTCGCACCCGCTTGGCGGCGTCGAGGCGTGGGACTTTTCGTCGCTGACGTCTTCGTGATACTCTCTTGCCTGTGCCTCCCCGACCTGAACTTAGCATCTGGACTGATGGCGACCACGCGGAATTGACCGCTGCGCTGGTGGCTGCGATGGCGGACCGCCTGACGCCGATCGCGCTGGGTGGACCGCGCGGCGCAGCGGTGCATGATCTGGCCTGCAGGCTCGATCTGGAGCCCCACGATGACCTGCGGCAGATGATTGTCGATCATCCGCCTGCCCACCTCCTGCTGGCCAGCAGCGAGGCTCTAGACCCCGCTGCGTTGCGCCAGGCCATTGCCCAAGGTGCCCGTCTGGTGGCGCTGGAGCCCGTGGTGTCGGATTTTGACGCCTTTAACCGCCTGTTGCCTGACAAGGAAGGCCAGGCTGACAGTTTTGGCACCGGCGGGGGTGATGCCCTAATCCATTTGCCGACCTTTTTGCGAAGTGCCGGGTACCGTCAGGCTGCGGAGCCCGCGGGGGTGTTGGGGCAACTGCGGTCGCTGCGGATGACCAACCTCGGCCGAGGCGGCATCTCGCTGTGGGCACACCTGCTGGACGCCTGGATCACGCTCCTGGCGGTGAGCGATTTACCGCTGACCATCGACGCTTCGCTGGTCGGCCCACTGCCGAAAGTGCCGACGAATCCGCGGGATGCAACCGGGCACGTCCACGCCCATGCCCGCCTGTCGGACGGTCGATCCGCGTTGCTGCACGTCGCCGACACCGCCCCGGCCCATCGGCGTAGTCTGACCCTCATTGGCGAGGCCGGGCAGGTCCGAATCGACGACCACCACTACGAACTTCTCGACGCTCAGGGTCAATTCGTCGATGAATCCGCGCCGCCCACCACATCAAAAACGTCAAAATCATCGCGCCCAACACCCCCCATACCCTCCCTGAACCCCCCCCCTACCCCCTCATCCACCCCCCTTCGATCCCCGATTTCCCGCGCTGCTCGCCAACGTCCCGACACCACCGCCACGCCCGCCAGCCACGATGGCCACCCGCTGCTGGGATTAATGATCGCAGACTTGGAGCAGATCCTCGACCGACCCGGCTCGCCCCCAGTTCTTCCCCTGCGGCGACGATTGGGCGATGCCCTGGCCTGCGCCCTGGCCTCGCTGTTGTCCTGTCGCACCGGTCAACCCGAAAGCCCCCGCGACCTCCTGCGCATCCAGACGTGAGTCACTGAGTCCGGGCCGTAGGTACATCTACAGATGTTGGTCCCTGGGACCCCGTGGCGACCCCCGACGATTTCACTCATTTTTCTGATGGCGGGTTAGGGGTTGGCCCCGGTGACCCGCGTTTGCTACCGCACCTAAGGTCATGGCGAATGGTTGATCGAGTCCGGCCACGCCGGCCCCACAACCTGACAGGACGTGGACCTCGCCTGTTAACCCGCTGTGACACGGGGTGAGCATGCTGTCATTACCCCGTGTCGCAGCCTTTTTGAATGGCACACTGTTCACCCCACACTAAGGTAGATCGATCATGGATGTGTTAAGGATCATTCTTTCGATTCTGCTCCCGCCGCTGGGCGTGTTCCTGCAGGTCGGTCTGGGCCTGCATTTCTGGCTTAATATTCTGCTGACGCTGCTGGGGTACTTCCCGGGGTTGATCCATGCGCTATGGATTATCCTGCGGAAATAGCAGCGGGGGCGAGAATCGGCGGCGAGCGTGGCGGGGGTATAATGCCGCCTAACCCTCAGCCATCGAAAGGATCACGGATGATCCGTTTTGCTTTTTCTGCGTCTTCACTAATTTTGGCGCTCGTCGTGGCGCTTCTCACCGCCTGCCAGTCCACGGGGCCGAGCGGCAGCGCGACGACTACATCGGGCATCAGCGTAAGAGAAGTTGGGCGTGAGCCGGTGGTGCGCGTGCGCATCGCCCAGCAGGTTCAACGCGCGACACTGGGCGGGGCTCCCGGGGGCGGGGGGGCCGGTGGAGGAAGCAGAATCAACATCAGTGGCACGGCGATGGCGGGGCCAGTAGAAGTCCAGCGGCATGGTGGGCGGTTCGCAGTGCGTTCGACATCCACACCCGGGCCGTGGCTGGGCTTCGACACGGCGCGGTTGCATATCGCACCCGCAGCGGGCGGGCATGTGTCATTCCAAGGCAGCGAATTCCCCGGTCAGTTGATTTTGCTGGCACGCGACGGGGCGGGCTTCGACGTCATCAACGCGGTGCCCATCGAGAGCTACCTGCCGGGCGTGCTGGAGCGTGAGCTATTTCCCAAGTGGCATCGTCAGACCTACGAAGCGCAGGCGATCGCAGCGCGGTCGTATGCGATTGCACACTTACCGCTGTCACGGGATAAAGCGTTTGACCTTGAATCGACGGTGGCATCGCAGGCTTACGGTGGCGCTGGGCAAAATACAACGGCGCTCGCTGCGGTCGAAGCCACACGTGGCAAGGTCTTGACGTGGCAGGGTCGCGTCATCCCGGCCTACTACTCGAGCAACGCGGGCGGGACGGGACAGGATGCAGCCCCGGCGATCAAGGGCGGGCCCGACATCGCGCCTCTTCGCGGAGTGAGTCACGGCGGATGGGCGGCGGCGAGTCCACGGTTTTCATGGGGGCCCATCGCACGTGATCGAGCCGACCTGACCACGCGACTCGCTGCGTGGGGTCGCGCCAATCGCCATCCCGTGGCGAACCTGCGCGGACTGGCGGACGTGATCGTGGCGCATCGCAACAGCGCGGGCCGGCCGACGGGCTTTATCGTCACCGATGTCAGCGGGCAACGCTTCGCGATGGGACCCGAGCAGTTCCGCTTTGCCGCCAACTTCGTCGGGACTGGCACCGCACCACTGCCCGAGTCGCTGACGCTCTACAGCAGTTTCGTGGAGCTTCGACCCGAGGCGGGGCGGATCATCATCACCGGTCGGGGCCACGGCCACGGGGTTGGAATGGATCAGTGGGCAGCCCAAGCCATGGCCCTGCGAGGTCACAGTCATACGGCAATCCTGGCGTTTTTCTACCCCGGTGCCCGCATCGACACCGCTTACTGAGGCAGACTTAGCCTCTGACGCCGCACGCTGATGTTTCGTTCGGCGTGCCTCAACAGTGTGACTTCAATCGCGCCACCGCTCACAAGCGGTCTAGACTTACGCTCACCCTTCCACGGAGAGCATCTCGATGAGTCAGATCAGCGGCAGTGAAAAGACGAGCCAGGAACGTGACGCGGTGGAATCATTGCAACAGGAGCTGCGCAAGTTTGCGCCGCCCCCAGCGGTCAGCGCGCGGGCACATATCAAGTCGATGGCGCAGTACGAGGCGATGTATCGCGAGTCGATCGATGAGCCTGAAACTTTCTGGGGCCGTGAGGCTCAGGCGTTGCACTGGTTTAAGAAATGGGACCGCGTGCTGGAGTGGAACCCGCCTGATGCCAAATGGTTTGTGGGTGGCAAGACCAACCTCTGTCACAACTGCGTGGATCGTCACGTCGCTGCGGGTCTGGGCGACACGGTGGCGATCGTGTGGGAAGGCGAGCCCGTGGTGCAGGGCGCCCCTGAAATTCGCCGCCTGACGTTTGGCGACCTGCAGCGTGAGACGAGTCGATTCGCCAACGTGCTTAAGGCCAAGGGCGTCAAGAAGGGGGACGTGGTGACGCTCTACATGCCGATGATCCCCGAACTGGCGATAGCGATGCTCGCCTGTGCCCGCATCGGCGCAGCACACTCGATCATCTTCGGCGGCTTCTCCGCTTCGGCCATCCGCGACCGGGTCACCGATGCCAACTCGCGCATCATCATCACGGCTGACGGCGGCTGGCGACGGGGCAGCATCGTGCCACTCAAAGCCAACGTCGATGAAGCGCTCACGCTGACGGACAAAGTCGATACGGTCATTGTGGCCAAGCGTTGCGACAACAACGTCACGATGACGCCCGGCCGCGATGTGTGGTGGCCGCAACTCATGGAGGACGCTCCGCCGGATTGTCCCTGCGAGCCCCTTGACAGCGAAGACCTGGCGTTCATCCTCTACACCTCGGGATCCACGGGCAAGCCCAAAGGCATCATGCACAGCGTCGGCGGGTACATGGTCTATACCTACCTGACGTCGAAGCTGACTTTCGATCTGCACAGCCCGCAAAATAAAGCCTACGACCCAGATGAGCTTTACTGGTGTACTGCCGACATCGGATGGGTCACCGGGCACTCGTATGTCATCTACGGCATTCTCGCCAACGCGACGGCGACGCTGATGTACGAAGGCGCGCCAAACTTCCCGCAGCCCGACCGCTTCTGGGACATCATCCAACGGCATCGGGTGACCGTGTTCTACACAGCCCCGACGGCGATTCGCGCTTTTATGAAGTGGGGCGAGGAACACCCGGCCAAACACGATCTTTCGAGCCTGCGTCTGCTGGGCACGGTGGGCGAGCCGATCAATCCCGAAGCGTGGATGTGGTACCACCGCCACATTGGGAACGAGCGCTGCCCCATCGTTGACACGTGGTGGCAAACCGAGACGGGCGGTCACATGATCACGCCGCTGCCCGGTGCCACGACGACGGTCCCGGGCTCCTGCACGCGGCCGTTCCCGGGCATCGATGCGGCGATTGTCAGCAAGGACGGCCAGGAGATGCCCACCAACGCCGGGGGATTTCTGGTCATCCGCAAGCCCTGGCCGTCGATGCTGCGGGGAATCGTCGGCGACCGCGAACGCTTCCTCAAGACGTATTGGAGTGAGATTCCCGGCTATTACTTCGCCGGGGATGGTGCGCGGCGAGATGAGGACGGCAACTTCTGGGTCATGGGCCGAGTCGATGACGTCATCAACGTCAGCGGCCATCGGCTGGGCACCGCGGAGATCGAAAGCGCGCTGGTGTCGCATGCAGCGGTGGCTGAGGCTGCCATCGTCGGTGTGCCCGATGAACTCAAGGGCACCGGCATTGCGGCGTTCGTCACGCTCAAGGCTGGCTTTGCACCCAGCGACAAACTCAAGGCCGAGCTGCTGGCGCACGTGACCCACGAGATCGGTGCCATTGCCCGGCCGGGCGTGTTGAAGTTCACCGATGCCCTGCCCAAAACCCGCAGCGGAAAAATCATGCGCCGACTCCTGCGCGAGTTGGCGACCAGCGGCAAGGTCCGCGGCGATGTGACCACGCTCGAAGACATCAGCGTGCTTGGCAAGCTCGGGGCGGAGGAATAGCCCGGCTGCGGCATATCATCAACCGGGCGTCCATCGACGCGGCAAGTTCACGGAGCGATCATGGGCTACCGATTCAAGATTGACAAACCGGTGCGGGATGAGTTGCGGCGAATCATCATCGAGCAGATCAGCCGTGCCGTGGAAGCGATTGACACCTTGCCCGCAGATCGAGCAGTTCATGATGTTCGCAGGTGCTGCAAGAGGATTCGGGCGGCGTTACGCCTGGTGCGCCCGGCGCTGGGGGATGCATACGACCGAGAAAACGCGCGTTACCGCGACATCGCCCGACTGCTGGCGGCGGCGCGCGATGCGCGTACGGTCATCGCGGCCTACGACGTTGTGGTCACGCGTTTTGCCGACGAGATCGATCGCCCGGCTTTTGCGCCGATTCGCCGAGCGCTGACTCTGCGCCACCGCGAATCAGCCGACGGCACCTCTCAGCCAGCGCGTCTTAAAGAGGCTCGTCGTCAACTCAAGGAAGCGGTTCAACAAGCCGGGAAACTGTCGATTGCTCCGCGCGGTTTCGCTGCCCTGGCGCCGGGGCTTGAGATCACCTACGATCGCGCTCGTCAGGAGATGACCGACGCCTTTGCCGACCCGAGCGTGGAGACGTTTCACGAGTGGCGAAAGGGTGTGAAATATCATCGTTTCCACGTCCACATGCTTGATGACACCTGGAAGCCGCTGATGGTAGCCCGCTGCAAGGCACTGCGTGAGTTGTCAGACCTTCTGGGCGAAGATCATGACTTGGCGGTGCTGGAACAACTTCTGAGCGATGAGAGCGAATCGCTGTCGGACCTCAGTGCCAGCCCGGTGATGCGGTCGCTCATCCAACGTCGGCGTCAGGAACTGCAGGCCCAGGCGCGGCCGCTGGGTGCGAGGTGTTTTGCTGAAAAACCCAAGGCGCATGTGCGACGCATCGAAGCGTACTGGCAGGCTGAAGCTTAGGCAGCATTTCAAACGCGCGCCAACTCGATTTCCAGAACGCCCAAGGCAGCTTCGACATGCAGCGGGTCGCCATCGTGTTCGAGCATGGCGGGAGTGCTCATGGCCAGCAGGGCACGTTTGATGCCCGCTAACCGGGGCCAGTCGGCATCGACCTCCAGGCCCAACGCCTTGCGCTGCCGGGCGATGAGGCTACAGAGTTTGCGCCCGCCCAGTTTGGCTCGTCGCGCCCAGTAGAGATGCTCGAAATAGACAGCATCTTCGACCCAGCAACCCGGGTGCGCCTCGGCGAAATCCAACAGCAGAGCTGGGCCATCGGGCGGAAGCGTTCGTGTCATGGCGTTGCCCAAATGCAGGTCGCCATGGCACCATTGGTCGCAAGGCCGCTGTTGCCAGGCTTCGATCCAGCCTTCGAGCGCCTTGTGACATTTTTTCAGCGCGTTTTTCCAACGCTGCTCGTGGCGCACATCGTGGTCCTCGGTGATGTTTCGCCGCGCCGCTTCGAGAATCGCTGGCCAATCCTTGTCCCGCGGTTGACCGTGGACAGGCATATCCGCAGTGGCGGCATAGAACCCCCCCACCGCTTGGCAGAGCAAATCAAACTCCGCGCCCTCCCAGGCGCTGCCAAGCGGACCATGCGGAAGCCGCTCCATCACGACCCACGCCAGGTCGTAGCCGTTGAGCGATTGCCCGTGGCCAAACAGCCGCGGCGCGACATCGTTGCTGCGTTGCAGATGCACGAGACAATCGCGCTCGATGGGCGGGACGGGAACCTTGACCACCACGGGCATTTCGCGGTCATCGTCATCGTGGAATGTGGCGTAGCCGGTGGCGGCACCACCGCGCTGCCAACTGCTACGAAACCAAGTGATCCGCCCCAGGCGGTCATCACAGGCGTGGCGAAGATTGGGTTCCAGTGCGGCGCCGAAGGGTGAGGCGTCGCCAGAATGAATCGGGAGTTGAGTCGCCACGGCAGGATCGACCGCCTGGCCTCCCTCGTCGGGCGGGAGCGGTGTGACGTCGGCCGGCGCGTCGCCTCGAGAAGACGAGCGCCGGCTTGAGTGTGCCTCCGGGATAGGCGTCTGCTCCATGCCGCCGAACCCCTTTCGTCAACCATCGGACTCCTTCACCCTACCCATCGGGGCGGGCAAATGCAACCGTCAATACTTGCTGATTCGGCGCAATCGAGCCCGCATCGCAGTGCCATGTCGCAGCGACTATCTGGCGGAGTCGGAGCCTTTGGACACGTTGGGGAAGTATCGCACATCGCCGCTGGAGAAGCCCGTGCCGCCAAAAAGATCGGGGCGACCATCGCAATCCGCATCACCGATGACATTGTTGTATGCGTAACCGCCTTTGTAGATCGAGTGGAAGGTGAATTGCTGGGCATCGCCCTTGTTGATCAGCGCGAAGATTTCGCCGGGGGCATTATCCCGGCCGACACTGCTGATGGCTGAAAGGATGTCGAGGTGGCCGTCGCCGTCGAGGTCGCCGATTTCCAGCGTGTGCAGCGAGAAGCGTTCTTCAAGCTTGACCTGCGGGGCGGAGAGTATCACTTCGCGCCACGGCTCACCGCGCTTGGCTGGCGCGAAGTAGATGCGGATGCCCTTGGGCCCGCCGCCGGTCGTGCCCCCGAGTTGCTCGGAGTTGGCGACGATGATGTCGGCGCGGCCATCGCCGTTCATGTCCGCGACCTTCACCTTCTTGGCGTAGTTCTGCAACGCACCACGCTCGCCATCGCGCGGGTACTGGTTGTCGCCGTTGGCATCATCGAGGTCGTAAACGTGCTTAGTGAAATCGGCCTTGGTCAAGTCGGCAAGTGCCTTGGGTGATCCGGGCGTTTCGAGCCAAATGCCGTTGATGACGATGTCCAGATCACCATCGCCATCCATGTCGTGGAGTGCCAGACCTTCACGTGGGTTGACGGGGATGTGGCGGCGGGTCCACTTGCCTTTGCCTTGATTGATGAGGATGAAAAGGCCGAAGCTCACATCGCGGGTGACCACGTCGATGTCGCCGTCGCCATCGAAATCACCGGCTTCGATTTCGGACATGTGGGCGACGAAGTTTTCGGCGTTCTTGTCGCCCTGGCCGCTCCACGAAGTGATCGTCTTTCGCGGCCAGGGATGATCACCGGGCTTGACGGCGCCGGGGTTGCGATACCAGAAGACATCGCCGGGTCCGAGTTTGTTGTTGGAGTTGGGCACGATGAGATCGATGTGTCCGTCGCCGTCGATATCCGCTGCAGCGAGGTCGCCGCCGTAGCGATCGCCGTGGCCGCCGCCGTTTGTTTCGGTGATTGTGGATTGGATCATGGAGCGGGACTTGTCATCCCAACGGAAGAGCCGCACACCACGCGTGGCGACGACGAATTCACTGCGTCCATCGCTGGTGAAATCCGCTGCGGCGGTGCTGGACGTGCCGCTTTTGAAGAGGACCGTGGGCTCGCCGAAGAGTCGATCCTCCGCTGCCGCGACCGGTGCCGCGAGCGTCGCCGCGGTTAGGACGCCTAGACAGCCGAGACGCAGTCGGGAGGAGGTCGTATTGAACATGGCGGCAGAATCTCCTTTGGATGCCGGGGGCCAATCAACTGCCGCGAAGCCAGGTCAACGGCAGGATCACCGGCAGCACGGCGACGACCACGATGCCCGCGACAAAGAGCAGCTGCACGTTGAGCAATGTCACCGGAGCCGCCAACACCAGCGCCAACCAGATGGCGATGACGCCGTAGCGTGCCGTGGCCAGTCGCGGGCGCAAGGCCGCCAGCCCGGACGTCGAGCGCGGTTCGAGCATCGCCTCGAAGATCATCAGCACCACCACCGCCAGCAGCAGCGAAAGCTTCATCGCTTCGAGGCGGACGAGGTGCCCGCGTTGCGCAGCTTCGAGATTCGACTGCAGGGGCAACGCCGAGGCGAGTTGCCGTATCTCATAGTTCTGCCGCGCGACTTCACGCTCGGATCGCTTTTCCTCGATGGCGATATCGGTCACATCAGTCTGCTCAAGACTGTCGATGAGCCTGGCGGTCTCGGCATCAAAGGCGTCGAGCGCTTCGTCGATATCGCGCTGGTGATCTTGATAGGCTTGCCGCTGCTCCACCGCGCCGACAAAGGCACGCTGGTACACATCGGGCATCACCCGACCCAGCACCCATGGCCCAGCCAACAACCCCAGCACCAGCCCCACGATCAACACATAAATATCACGATGATCGGGCCCCAGACGTTGACGCCTGGTCAGATGCAGGACGGCCGTGTCATCCGCACTCGTGGTAGCGACGGTGGGCCGGGGCGCGGCCGTAGTCTGCGAGGTCTTGTCAATGTGTTGAGGTTTTCCCGGTGATGGATCGATAGGACACCGCCTCTTGGTTGGGAATATGGCATGCAAGCAAGTCGCGCGCGAATACGACCATTTCCCCGCATGATAGATCATTGCAGTGAGATGTGGCCAACCGCATCATTCAACGCGACTAGTCGCCGGGGCGGGGAAGTGATTTACAGACACGCCAGCGAGCGTCGCGAGTTTTGCAGAAACGGCGGGGCTGGAAAGTTGAAGGGTGCCACCGCGGCGCCGTCACACTTGGCGATGTGCAGCGAAGCGTCCGCTTGCCGCAGGTCGATCATTTCACCCGGGGCGGCGAAGCCTGTGAGACCATCGCGCGGGCCATCCAGGAGCGAGACGGTGGGACGACAAGGGTCGTCGACGTGCGGCTCGGTGCAGACCGCGGAGCTGCCGTCACTCAACACCAGTCTGGAGCCGGGCGGATACGGCGGGACCACGGCAAAGAGTGCCAGGATCGTCTGGGGGTCGAAATGCAGCATTGACGCGGGCCGCTGCAGGATATTGAGCACCGCCACGGTGGGGCGAGCGGGTTGATTCAGCGGGCGGCGAAGGCGGTCAAAGCTGTCGGCCAGCGCCACGATACGTGCAAAGACGTGGATGCGATCACCCGCGAGTTGCGGGGCTGCGGAGCCAGCGTAACCGCTGCCATCGTATCGCTGATGGTGGTTAAGCACGATGGTGGCGGCGCTGGGTTCGATTTCCTCGCGCACGTGGCGATAGCCCAGGGACGGATGCTCACGCCACTCGGCGTCGGCATCATTGCCAGTGGCGAAAAAACGCTGGCGGGCGTCGGGTGAAAGCTGCATGACGCCGATGTCGTGGAGCATGGCCCCCAGGCCAAGGTTGGTGATCTTCTTGGCGCGGATCGGATCGAGGCGACGTCGCTGTCGCACCAGATACCCTTCGAGCTTGAGTCCCATCAGGACGCTGAGGTAGGTCACCGTCGAAGCATGGCGCATCAGGTCCACGCCTTCGGTCTCAGCCCCCGCCAGGTCATCGAGAAAAATTGCCGCCTGCGGATCACAGACCAGGTCGTTGACCAGTTCGCCGACGCTGCGGCAATAGCGATCGTAAGGAAGCCTCGCTGCGCTTTGCCGTTGCATGAGACCGAAGCCCGTGGCGATCTGCTTGAGCAGCCGAGATTGGGCCGAGATGATCTGGGCATTGACATATCGCTTGAGGAAATCCAGTCCTGGGTATTGCACCCAGAGATGAGGGACCGCCATGTCGTGCAGCCGCTTGACCATGGCCGTGTCCAGCACGCAGCCGATGCGCAGCAGCGTGTGGCCGGGCTGACGCGGATGGGTCACCGGCAACGCCAGCGTCATCCCCGGTTGGGCTTTGACGAGATCAACCTTCAACACGGGGCAAAACTCCGGGCCTCACAAATTTTCAAGAAATACGGCCCGGCCGAAACACCAGGAACACCAAGGGATTCGAACGGGAGGGTTAGGTTCTAGAGCCCCTTGGCGTTCCTGGTGTCTCATGCGGGGACGTTGTTTTATTCTTCACGCCCCCGGTTTTTCCACATCACGGCACACCCCCGCCCCCTTTGACGTCGGCTATCGAACACCCCGGCTTGAGTCCTAATAAGACGAAAATATCGTCTGATAACTAACAAGTTATCCACACACTCTTAAAAGTGTTGCGTTGTGGGGCAAAGTGGGGTATTTTTCCTGTAACGAAATTCACGGGGTTCTCTGGACTGAGGCATCTGGAGAACCCATCGATAAGAAAGACCAAACAGGGGATTCAAGTCTTGGTCTTCACCGGCACCTACGAGCACGCCATCGACGCCAAGAATCGCCTGGCGATACCTGCGGAGATACGCAACCTCATGGCCCGGCAGCAGCAGGCCCAGAGCGGTGGAACCGACAGCGGCCCACTGACGCTTTATGTCTCCCTGAGCGATGAACTCGTGTTGTGCCTCTATACCCAGGAGATGTTCGAGCAGCGGGCAGCGGAACTCGACCGCAGCGAACTGGAGACGGGCGAGATTCTCGAATATGAGCGGATGCTTTACAGCCTGAGCAGTCGGACGGAACTCGACAGCCAGGGCCGCATACGGCTGCCTGAGAATCTGCTGGAGATGACGGAGCTTAAGAGCGATGTGGTTTTGATTGGTGTGAAGGACCACTTGGAGATTCGGGATCGGGCGATGTGGCTGGCGTACCGGGCTGAGTTGCTGGCACGCAAGCCGCAGTTGCTGATGAATCCTCGCCGGGCGATGAAGAAGCCGGGCGGGACAGCGGGCGGGACACCGGGCACGGGCCCCGGTGATAAACAGGCTTAGATGAGCCGCCAGGAACCGGTCGTCGACGTTAGCCAAGGAAGGCGAGGTTGGCGGCCGGGGGGCGGGCGGCTCATAGGCAAGGACGCGGCGATTGGTGCGTCAAGGATGGCGCCAGGGTGGGGTAGGAAAGTTTGGCGGGATTAGCCCGTCATGCCATTGTTCGGATCGGATACATCGCGCCAGGGACGGCGTGAGCGCAGGGTGGCCAACGCAAGGCGGCGGCGGCTTCCGGCACGGACGCAACGACCTCGGTTCGGCGAAGGAATGAAAGGAATCGCGCCGTTATGTGACATAATCCGCCCGTCTTCAACGTGTCATGGATGACACGCGATCCCGGGTGCCAGCGCATCAGTGGTCGGTCGCCCCCGTCATGCGGGGAATCAAAACCGCTCATTCTGGCAAAGGTTATGAAAAACAGGCGGCCCTTCGCTGAATTGCCAATAACCCGGCCTGATCATCGTGATCCGGCCGTCATGCTTGCTCCGCGCCAGAGGAATGATTTGCCTCGCGAACCTTCCGGGAACAAAAAACGAGAACCGCGCGAACCAGCTCAAACCCGGACACGTAGTAAAAGCAGTGAGGTGCGACCGAGCCGCCACTGAAGTTCGAAAACGCAGGCTCGACGACGTAGGCCCCACAAAGCAGGCTCGAAAACGCAGACGGCTCGCTCCAAATGTTCTCTTTCTCCTCCGCCGCGCCCCTCGGATTCTTCCGCGGGGCGCGGTTTTCATTGTGCAAAAACCGTTGGCTCACAGAGTCCCCGTGGCCGACGCGACGTGAGAGGCTGGTGACTTCCCCGTGCCGATCAGCGGAACGTCAATCTTGGGGCGATGTGTTTAACAAACGCAGTTCCTCGACGCCCGGATCATGGCCCGGGTGAACCCGCAGCAGGCGCTGGTAGCGAGCAATGGCCGAAGGGATATCTCCTCGTGCCACTGCCAGGCGTGCGCGATTCAGCAGCGTGTCAACATCGGTCGGGTCCTCCGCCAAAGCGTGGGACAGCAACTGCTCGGCCGCATCGTAGTCGCCGCGGATGGTCGCCAGCACGGCACGCTGGTTGCGGGCGAAATTGTTGTGCGGATCAAGCCGCAGCAGATGCTCGAACTGTTCATCGGCCTTGGCCGGACGCCCCAGCATGATCAGCGTGCGGGCCAGCGCCAGGCGTGCCTCGATACTCTCAGGCCGAAGCGCCACCACACGCTCAAACCAGGGCAGGGCACTGTCATAACGGGCTTCTTCAGCCTGTGCCTGACCAAA
This sequence comes from Phycisphaeraceae bacterium, assembly GCA_041736565.1. Taxonomy (GTDB): domain Bacteria; phylum Planctomycetota; class Phycisphaerae; order Phycisphaerales; family Phycisphaeraceae; genus JBBDMX01. Next base: position 14,506 of record JBGSTK010000020.1, read on the forward strand.
GCGGAACATCGCCACCGGGTTGCCCACCTGCGCCTGCAGGTCAGCCATGCGCTGCGTGGCGGCACCGCGGGTGGTCGCATGGTTCATCGCCACCGTCATGCCCATCACCAAGACGATGGCTGCACAGGGAACGATGGCCAGCGCCCGGCGGCGGGCTGAGGCGCCCAAGGCAATCTGCAAAGCCCAACTCACCACCATGGCGGCGGCGACGAGGAAGGGCAACATGAAGCGGTTGGAGGCGTACATCGGTGCCGGCAGCAGAAGATTCCCCGCCAGCAGGTAGTACCCCAGCGCCAAAACGACCGCCAGCGTCAACCAGTGCCGCAAGCGAACCCAGATCACCAGAAGAACCACCGTGACCACCAACACTGCAATGCCCGCCAGGGTCGAGGTGCTGCTCCAATTGTGCAGTTCCGCAGGCAGTCGATTGAACGTTAAGTCCGGCATGACGATCTGCCAGGCGTAGAACCCGGCGCGGCTGATGGCGGGTGCCAGTCGCTCAAAAAATGGGAGTCCCAATAACGGATTGATGGTCAAGTCCCGGTGGGCCATACCAATGGGGGCTTCCCAGCCGACCGCGACGCTGCGACCGACGAGACTCGATGCCAGCGGCACCAGGAGCAGGAGAGCGGCCACGCCGTGGACGATCGCGGGCGGGTGGTCGTAGGGGTCGGGTGTGCCGATGCGGCGTTGCCACCACGTCTGCCGCCCCGCCGACCGAGGCAGCCAGGCTTGAACGATCGCCAGCGGTGCCAGAATCAGGCCCAGCGTGTCGGACCCTACCGCGATGATGGCCATGCCCAGGGCTATCACTGCCCCGCCGACATGCCAGCGGCCGCGAACGATGGCACGACGTTGGAGCCAGAGGAAGCCCAGCACGCCGAACATGGCCATGAGTTGGGCGCGGCCGACGACGAGGATGATCGATTCCTGGAGCGTGGGGTGCGCCACCATGAGGAAGGCTGCGATCCACGCCGCCACCAGGCCCACGTAGCGGGAGAGCCAGAGAGCCGTAAGCCAGCCGATGCCCACCAACAGCAGCAGGTTGACAAGGCGATAGGACCCGGGCGTGGGCGTGCCCCCGGCGACGAGGACATTGGCACCGTAGCTGAGCCTCAACAGGGGGTGATACTGCCCATCGCCCAGCATGTCGGGGCGCTTATCGCCCAAAAGAAACACCTCACCGACGTCCGCCAGGTTCAGCAAGCCGGGCGCTGTCGCCAGGGCATGCCGATCCTCCGGCAGCAGCGGATGCGACAGGGCATTGGCGTAGAGCCCCACGGCCAGTGCCAGCATCATTGCCGGCAGGTAAAACCGATGCGCTATTTTTTTCGCTTTGCCGTCCATGTCCAGTTTCGACATCAGCCCCGCCTGCCGAGGCCGCTGGTCTTTTCCCTTCCCATCAAATCAAGCCCCATCAAACCTTGCCCTCCCCCTCAAACCACGCCTCAGCATACATCGATTTATCGGGTGTCGCGCGGAGGCACTCGACCACGCCCGAGAATCAATCCAAAGAAATCTTTGCGAAAACCCATAGGCGCGTCGCGAGGTGAGCCCGAGTCTGCAAAATTTGCGCATTGCCCTGCGTTGGCGTAAACTGGCGGTTGTCACCATGCCCACCGCTGCACCGCCCACATGCCCGCTGACCCGCTCCCAGGTGATGAACCTGTACTTCATGGAGCACCGCGCCAAGTTGCTGGATATCGCCGCGTTTCTCGATCGCCTGGACCGGGGCGTCCCGACCCCGCCAACCCAGGCGGATACCCTGGATGCTGTGCGTCTCACAGCCTTGCGTGATGTGCTGGCGTTAGTCAACGACGGGCAGCCTAATCGGGTTCGTCGCGTCCTGGAGTTGCTCAGCGACCCGACACTGGAGCCGATCCCCAAGGCGGGCGGCAAAGGAGCCGCGGGTGTCTGGCCGCAACGCGCGGGCGACAAGGCGACGGAAGCCCGCTGAACCTGATCTGAAATCTCAAATTTGAAATTTGAAATCTGAAATCTGGATTTATGAAGTTCGAAATCTGAAATCCGGTTTGTGTAATCTGAAATCTGAGATCTGTTATCCGCCCCCGCCGCACTCCCATGCCTTACATCGACCCGCACATCCACATGGTCAGCCGCACCACCGACGACTACCAGCGTATGGCACAAGCTGGCTGCATCGCGGTGACGGAGCCCGCTTTCTGGGCGGGATTCGACCGCTCCTCGCCCCAAGGCTTCTTCGACTACTTTCGGCAACTCACCGATTTCGAGCCCCGCCGCGCCGCTGGGTTCGGTATTGATCACTACTGCTGGCTGTGCATCAACCCCAAGGAAGCTGAGGACCCCGGCTTTGCCCGCGAGGTCATCAAGCTCATCCCGCAATTTCTCGATTCGCCCAACGTGCTGGGCATCGGCGAGATCGGCCTCAACAAAAATAGCCGCAATGAACTGGCGGTGCTTGAAGAACAAATCGCGCTGGCAGCCCAGCACGAGCAACTGATCCTCGTGCACACGCCGCATCTCGAAGACAAGAAGAAAGGCACCCGTCTGACGCTTGATGCCCTTAAACGCAACGGCCGCATCGATCCGGGTCGTGTGCTGATCGACCACGTCGAAGAGCACACCGTCAAGATGGTGCTCGATGAAGGCTACTGGGCGGGTATGACGCTCTACCCGGATAGTAAATGCACGCCGCAGCGAAGCGTGGACATCATCGAGCAATACGGCAGCGAGCGGCTGTGGGTCAACTCGGCGGGAGACTGGGGCTGCAGCGATCCGCTGGCGGTGCCCAAGACCATGATTGAGATGCGCCGTCGCGGCCACGACCAGGCCGCCATCAAACGCATCACCCTCGACAACCCGCGCCAGTTCCTCAGCCAATCCCCGCGATTTCGGCCCCACCACGACGCCTGAGAGCCCAGCCGGTATCCTGCTCGCACCTGATGACCGATGCGTCATCGTGAGACCCACAAAGGATTGGCCATGCGCGATGTGATTGGAGCCGGTACGACGCTGGGGTATTGCACCAACGTCCACGCGGGCACCACGCTCGATGAAATCCGCGCGAATCTTTCGACCCATGCCGCGGCCGTCAAACGCAGCGTCAGCCCCAATTCCGACATGGGCATCGGATTGTGGCTGTCCGAAACCGTCACGCGTGAGCTGGCCGATGATGATGGTCTGGGCATCGTCGAACTCGACGAGTTCCTCACGGCGCAAGGCCTCGACCCGTTCACCTTCAACGGCTTTCCGCAGGGCGACTTCCACCGCAAGGTCGTCAAGCATCGCGTCTATCGGCCCGACTGGTCCGATGCGGCGAGACTCGACTACACCTGCATGCTGGCGGTCATTCTCGACGCCATCGGTCGGGCTGGCCTGATGCCCGCGGAGTTGAGCATCTCCTCGTTGCCCATCGGTTGGAGCGCCAAGCCTCACAGCGCCATCAATCTATCGCAAGCCGCAGTGCACCTGCGACAGTTAGCGCAGGTACTGAGTCAACTCGAAGCCACGCACGGCTCGCTCATCCATGTCGATCTGGAGCCCGAGCCCGGTTGCACGCTTCAACGCAGCGAAGATGTGGTGCGCTTTTTCAACGAGCATCTACTGGCCGGGGCGAGCAAGCGGGACGAGGCGATGCTCCGGCGGCATCTGCGCATCTGCCACGATGTCTGCCACGCGGCCGTGATGTATGAGGATCAAGCCACAGCACTCGAAGTCTATCGCTCCGCAGGCATTAACGTCGGCAAGGTGCAGATATCCTCCGCGCTGCGCATCGATTTTGATGCGCTGCCGCCGCAGGAGAAAGCTGCCGCGCTTACGGAGCTGCGCAGCTTTGCCGAACCACGCTACCTGCATCAGACGAGCATTCGACAATCCGATGGCACGATGCGTTTCTTCACAGACCTGCCCGAAGCACTGATGGCGATGGCGGACGATGACGCGCCCGGCGGTGAGTGGCGGGTCCATTTCCATGTCCCGATCTTCCTCGACGCAACCGCGACGCTGAGCACCACGCAAGGCGACATCACCGCTTGCCTTAACGCCATCAAGCCCGGCGACGATGTCCATCATTTTGAAGTCGAGACCTATGCGTGGAATGTCCTGCCCCCGGCAATGCGTGCCGCAGAGCTTTCGCAGGGCATTGCCCGCGAGATGCAATGGCTCATCGCCCAGCGTGCGGCGCTGGCATGAACCCAACACGCGCTTTTGCGGCTTATGAGACAAAGAGGCTCTTGATGATTCGCCGAAATTCCGCCCTTCGCGCTTACCTGGAGTTGTCGCGGGTTTCGAATCTGCCGACAGTCTGGAGCAATGTGCTCGTCGGCATCGCCATCGGCGCCACAGCCGCACCATTGGTCGCCACATCGACGGGCGAGACCTCGAGCAGTTTCGCCTGGCAAAGCGCGGCATTGGTGGCGGTGGGCATCTCGCTGTTCTACGTCGCGGGCATGGCGCTCAATGATGTGTTGGATGTCGAAGTCGATCGGCTTGAGCGCCCGCAGCGACCGATACCCTCGGGCCGAGTCACACGTCGCTCTGCCGTGGTGTTCACCATCGCCATGCTGACGCTGGGGCTCTTGCTCATCAGTACCGTGAGCCTGCGGGCATTGGCACCGGCAGCGATCCTCGGCCTGCTCATCATCCTCTACGATTTTCTTCATCGACATTCGGTGCTGATGGTGCTGGTGATGGGCGCCTGCCGGGCGCTGGTTTACGTCACCGCCGCCGTCGCCATCAACTGGCCGCTGGAGATCCCGCAGGCCTGGGCTTTTCCAACGATTCTGGCGGCCTACATCGTGGGCGTCTCGCTGGTGGCGCGCGGCGAAGCCCCCCCGGGCAATCCGCCGGGCAAGGCTCCGGACAACCCTCCCGGCAATCCTCCGAGCGATCCTCCCGCACGCTGGAACCGTCTGCGTGTGGTGCTGACTCTGCTGGCAGGCATCAGTCTGCTGGACGCGGCATTGCTCGTGTCGCTGGGCTTCTTCTGGCCTGCGGGATTGGCGGTCGCATGTTTCTTCCTGACCATGGCCGGTCATCGGCATATCATGGGCACCTGAGGTTCGGCCATGCACCCCACTGCCGTCATTCTCATCGTCGGCTTGAATGAGTCGCTCATCGGCGACTGGTCGCCTCGCATCGCTGCGTTTGCCAGCAAGGGTCGCGTGCAGCGACTCTGCCCCGTGCTCCCCGCTGTCACCTGCAGCGTGCAAGCCTCCATGCTCACCGGACTGTTGCCGACACAGCACGGCATCGTGGGCAACGGCTGGTACGACCGCGCCCTGTGCGAAGTGCAGTTCTGGAAGCAGAGCAACCACCTGATGGGCGGCCCAAAGGTGTGGGACCTGGCGCGACAGCGCGATGCGAGTTTCACATGCGCCCAGATGTTCTGGTGGTTCAACATGTATGCCGCCGCCGATTGGTCCGTGACGCCACGGCCGATCTACAAAGCCGATGGCCGCAAGATTCCCGACGTTTACACGCAGCCCCCGGAGCTTCGTCAATCGCTCCAGGACAGCCTGGGACAGTTCCCGCTTTTCAAGTTCTGGGGACCGGCTGCGTCCATTCAAAGCTCGCAGTGGATCGCCGATGCCACGCGGCAGGCCAGCGGAAAGCACAACCCGACGTTGACGCTCGTGTATCTGCCTCACCTCGATTATGCCCTGCAAAAGGCGGGTCCCAAGGACGCGAGCATCACCGATCAAGTTGCCAAGGTCGATGTGATTGTCGGCGAGTTGATCGACCATTTCACGAAGCGCGGCGTGCGCGTGATTCTCGCCAGTGAGTACGGCATCGAGCCAGTCGATGACGCGGTGGCTATCAACCGTGTGTTGCGTGCTGCAGGCATGCTGCGCGTGCGTGAGGAGGAAGGCCTGGAGCTATTGGACGCGGGGGCATCCGATGCCTTTGCCGTGGCGGATCATCAGGTGGCGCATGTGTATTTGCGTGATGCAGCACGGATCGAACGGGTGGCGGATCTTTGTCGTGGTGTGCCGGGTGTTGAGCAAGTGCTATCGGGCGATGCCAAAGCCGCGGCTGGTCTGGATCACCCCCGCGCGGGGGACCTGGTGCTCATTGCCCAACCCCGCCGATGGTTTTCATATCACTATTGGCTTGACGACTCTCACGCCCCGGATTTCGCCCGCACCGTCGATATCCACCGCAAGCCGGGCTACGACCCGCTGGAGCTTTTCATCGACCCGGCGATTCGATTCCCCCGCGGGCGTATCGCCTGGACATTACTGAAAAAGAAGCTGGGCCTGCGGTCGTTGATGGACGTGATTCCCCTGGATGGAACATTGGTCCGTGGCTCGCACGGCCGGGTCGATCAACCGCGCGAGTTCCAGCCGCTGGTCATCACGCAGCATGACACCGGGTTCGACGATGAGACGATGCCCTGCACCGCGCTGCGCGATGTGATGCTCTCGCATATTTTCAATGACTGATCGTCAATCCGCCTGCTTCAACTGCTCGTGACCCCAGAGCAGCAATTCCTGAGTCATCTCCCAGCCGATGCATTCATCGGTGATCGACACGCCGTACCGCAGTTCGCTGACAGGTCGGGGGAACGGCTGGTTGCCATCGTTCAGATTGCTTTCGACGAGCAAGCCGGTGAGGTCGCGGTTGCCCGCCTTGCGCTGCGCGATGACATCCTTCCACGCCACCGCCTGGTTGCGGTACTGCTTGCTGGAGTTGGCGTGACTGCAATCGACCATCAGCCCTGTGGGCAGGCCCGCCTTGCTAAGACGGGTCAACGCATCGGCGACGCTGGCGGCACTGAAGTTCGGGCCACTGCGCCCGCCACGCAAAATCAGGTGCCCGACCTTGTTGCCCCGCGTCTTGATCACAGCCGTGCGACCATCATCGTCAATGCCCAGGAAACTGTGCGGACTGCGCGAAGATTTCATCGCATCGATGGCGGTCTGCAGATCGCCATCGGTGGCATTCTTGTAGCCCACCGGCATCGACAGTCCGCTTGCCATCTGACGGTGCGTCTGGCTCTCGATGGTGCGAGCGCCGATGGCCACCCAACTCACCAGGTCCGCGATGTACTGCGGCGTGATGGGGTCGAGCATTTCCGTCCCCGCGGGCAGACCCATGTCATTGATCTTCAGCAGCAGTCGCCGAGCGAGCGTGATGCCACCCTCCATATCGAACGAACCATCCAGATGCGGGTCGTTGATCAAACCCTTCCACCCCGTGGTCGTGCGAGGCTTCTCGAAATAGACACGCATCACCACCAGCAGCGTGTCGCTCACATCGCGGCTGACTTGCGCCAGTCGCTCGGCATACTCCACCGCGGCTGCTTCATCATGGATCGAGCAGGGCCCCACCACCGCCAGCATCCGCTTGTCGCTGCCGTCGAGAATGCGGCCGATTGCCGCGCGGGCATCGAGCACCGTGTGATGCGCCGCCACAGACAGCGGTTGCGCTATCTTGATTTGCCGCGGACTCACCAGCGAGGTGACCTGCGCGACGTTGATATCAGCCGTGGGCGGCAGCGCCATGGCGGCTGATGACATCGATCTTTCCTGGATTTCCATCGTTCCTCTTCCCTGGGGACAATCGTGACTGACCCAGCAGTGTACCAAGCGCGCTATCAAGACGATGGCGTCCGGTGTGCCATTCCGATCGCGAATCGGGCTGCGCTTTCTCAGCGATCGGTCTTACGCTGCAACTTGGCGAGATTGATGTCTTCGCCGATGAGAATCAGCACATCCTCGGATTGAAGCGGCTCGGTCGGATCGGGCAGGTGTATGCGACGACGGGTCACGCCCTGGTCCTTACCTTCCTGACGACGGATGGCGGCGACATTGATGCCGTACTCCTTCCTTGCGTCGACTTCCGTTAACGTCTTGCCGACCCACTGCGAGGGCGTACGCATCTCGACGATACTGTGTGAGGCATCGAGCTCCAACTGTTTGAGGTAGTGCGGGTTCGCCAGTCGATTGGCCAGACGGTCGGCACTCTCATCTTCCGGGTAGATCACCTCATCAGCACCGATACGCGCCAGGATAAGCCCCGCGGTGGGGTTCATGGCGCGGCTGACGACGCGCTTGATCTCAAGCTGCTTGAGGGTCACCGTGACCAGCGCTGCCGCTTCGAGATTGTTGCCGATGCCCACGATCGCCACGTCCGATTGTTCGACCCCGTGGGAGCGCAGGGCCTGGTCGTCGGCACCGTCCATGGCAATGGCCATCGTCACGCGATCGCGGATGTCCTCGACAATGCGGCTATCGCGGTCGATGGCTAGCACTTCCTGCCCCGCCAGCGCCAAACTCGCCGCCAGTCGTGAACCGAAGCGTCCCAGGCCGATGATGGTAAATCGCTGCATATTGATTCCTCGTGCGGCCCGCGGGGCCTGATTGCCTAGCCGATGAGCACATCTTCCTGGGGGAACTTGTACGGTCGCGGCGGCCGGGTGTAAAAGACCAACGCTCCCAAAAGTGACAAAGGCCCGATGCGGCCCAGGTACATCGTGACAATGATGACACTTTTGCCGAAGCTGCTCAACGGTTGATCGGAGCCCAACAGCGACAGGCCTGTGGTGGTGGCGGCACTGATGCTCTGGAAAAACAACTCGACAAACGGATACGGCTCACTGAGGGTCAGCAGGAAGGTCGAGATTCCCACCAAGAGGACGTAGCATCCCGCCAAGGTCGCGGCCTGGAGCAGCAGGACCTCGCTGATGCGGCGGCCATGGGCCTCGATGCTGGTGCGGGCCTTGAGCGTGGCCACGACGCTGAGAATCAACAGCGCCAAGGTGGTGGTCTTGACGCCGCCTGCAGTTCCTCCAGGCGAGCCGCCCACCATCATCAGCGACATGAGGGTGAAGGTGCCACCCGGCTCGATCTCCTCCATGGGCATCGAGTTGAAGCCAGCCGTGCGGGCGGTGACGGATTGAAAACTGGCGTCAACGAGCACAGCCGCGACATGATGCGACGTCAACGGGCGCAACTCGTAGCCTTGATGCACCATCTCCCCGTCGGCGGGTGACATAGTCGTCAGGTAGGGCCGAAACTGCGCCAGCGATAGAAACACGACGCCAAAGAGATAGAGTGCCAACGTCGTACCCAACACGAGTCTGGAATGAAGGCTGAGGCGGCTGTCGGCCAGGTTAGCGCGAAAATGTTGCTGGCGGATGGTCGGCGGCCGAAAATGTTGCACTATGTTCCAGCGCGCCATGCGGAAGAGATTATCCAGCACGGGGAAGCCCAGTCCGCCCAGCACAATCAGTGGAGCCAGAACCATGTGCAGCAGCGTCGAGTAGCGAAACGAGACCATGCTGTCGCTATAGAGACCAAACCCCGCGTTGCAAAATGCACTGACGGAGTGAAACAGCGATAGGCCAATGCGCTGATCCCAGCCCAGCGGCCCTTCCCACATGGGCAGGAGCAGTGCCGCGCCGATGAGTTCGATAAGCAGCGTGCTGCCGACGATGAGCCGCACCAATCCCTGAAGGCGCGATAGAGGTTGCCCATTGAGTGCCGCGGAGAGCGAGAGATTCTCCGACAGCGAAATGCGGCTGCCCACCAACGCCGCCACCACCGTGCCAAAGATGATCATGCCCAGCCCGCCGACCTGGATGACCACCGCGATGACGGCCTGGCCAAAGGGCGTGAAGTGCGTGCCGGTGTCCTGGACCGCCAGACCGGTAACGCAGGCGGCACTGGTGATGGTAAAGAGCGCATCGAGCCAGGAGAGTTCAGCGCCCGGCGCGATGGCCAGCGGAACTTTGAGAATCGGCGTGGACACCGCGATGAGCGTGAGAAACGACATCGGCAGCATCAACCCCGGCCGCCGCAGCTTGCGCGACAGCGCGACGTTGAATCGCCAAAGCTCCATCACGAGGAAGACCACCACCAGCATCTGGAACACCGCCCAGGTCCAGGAACCGAAACCCAAAGCGAATCCCAGCGCCATCGTCAGCCCCATGGCGGTGAGTGCCCCGTCAAGCCAGTCCGGCTGCGAACCCGTGGCGGCAAGCCGACCCACCCGCGCACTCCACCAGAAATCGACGATGTAAATGATGAAGCACGTGAACTCGAGCCAATGGTTGAAGTATAGGATGCCCACATCGACGTTGATCCCCTCCAACGCCGCAGCCACAGGCTTGGCAAACGGGTGCTCGTGAAAACCGCGCGACAAAACGACGAGCGCCGCAGCAACGCCCAGTGTCAACAATCGCCACAAAATGATGCGCAAACGCACCTGGGGCGACAGGTCGCGGTGCATTGACGGCGTTTCATGACTGAATATCTTCGCCATGGGACGGCGCCCATAATACAGCCCAGCCCCTTCGGCCATTGGCCGTCACTGCCTGACCGCCACGGTAGTGATCGCTGGGCCGCTAATCGCTTTGTCCTCGGTCGCTTGGCCATCGGTTCGCCCGCCGCTACTCACCACGCCCCATCTCCGTCAGGCCCAGATCGCGCCAGATCCGCAGCGGCACGCGCGTCACCTCCTGCTTGTCGAGTGTCCCACTGATCCGCGCCGATGTGACATCACCCTGATAAGCGGTCAGAGCGTCCACAAAGTCTTGCACGAACGGCAGCGATGGCAGCGGATTGATCACAGCCACGGCGAACCCCTCGATGGGACTTCGCTTCCCCTCGGCGAGGTCTTCGACGCGCAGCACAAGATTCATCTTGGTGCCGCGGTTCTCATATTGCACGTTGGTAATCACCAGTTGCGTGCCCTCAAGTCGCACCGCAGCCGCACCAGTACCACTCGGCTCGTCATCATCGTGCCGCAGGTTCAGGAGGTTGTAGAGGCCATCGACCATCGGTATTTCCGCCAAGTCAGCGTTGGCGAGCTTGAAGCTGCCGTTGCCCGACGCCCGTCGCCGATCGTTGATCGGGCCAAAGGCTCGCAAATCGCCGGAGATGATGCCACGCGGCGGCCGACGGTCCGCGCCAGCCAGGACTTCGGGTGCCAATGCCGTCAACTGCGTCAGATCCATTTCATCGCCTTTGGTCCGCACGTAGGCGTGCCAGCCGTCGTCACGCTGCGTCAGGCGGCCCCATATCTGCATCGAGCCGCCCGCAATCTCCAATCGCGTTTCATCCAACGCAAATCGACCCTGATCGAAAAACAGTCCGATGGCGATATCGCCGACTTCCAGACCGTTGACGCGGACCTCGCCGCCCTGCAGTTGGAGTCTCGCCTCGAACGGTGCCGGGGCTCGCTTGTCCTTGGTCGGTGCGATGACCAGTGACCCGCTGTAGCGCCCCTGCAACGCCACGGCCTCGGGTAGAAATGGATTGAGTTGGCTGATGTCGATCTGTTGGGCACGCAGCGTGATGCGGTCGGAGCCATGACGACGCCAGGAGATCGCCCCCCCACCTTGGATCTGACCACCCAGCAGGTGGCCATCGAAGGCTTCGACCTCCAGCAGGTCATCGTCGAGCTTGCCATCAAATGTCAGGTCGCCGACCTGCCTGCCTTGATGCATGAAGCGAAGCTCCATGGCCACCTGACCAAACGCGGAAGGCGCATCGAGGTTCGCGACATCGACCGACACATCCGTCACCCCGCTGACCACAACGTGCCCTTCGTCGACGTGGGGCATGGGGAAGCGCCAGTCGCGAAAGACCAGATCTGTCTCGACCAAGCCGGGCACCTCCAGATCGACCGACACATCGCCGGTGACCGTACCTCCGTCGAGCGATGACTGAACCCCATCGATGCGAGTCAGCGTCAACCTGCCCGCGTCATAATCGAAGCGGCCGGTCATTTTTTCCACAGTCAGCGGCTCGCGTGAAAAGTCGTCGAGGCGCCAAGCGCCCTGGCTCTTTAATGTCGCGGGGTCGAAGCCGCGCATCGAGACTTCGCCGCTTCCGCTGGCAATGCCCGAGAGTTTGGGGGGCCTATCTACAAGATCATCCATACGCGCCAGGTTCAGGCTTTCGACGCCGACCTTAGCCGAGGCGGCACCGGCCGCGAACTCATGGGCCGCGTTGATGACCACCGTGGCGCCGAGCACTTCGACGGGCTCAGTCATCATGGTGATGCGCTGGCGGTCCACGTGACCCCTCGCCACCACGCGCAAATGGGGAAGCTCGGTGTCATCGATGGCGACCTGTCGTGTCAGGAAGTCGATGGTGTAGGCAACGCAATCCTGGCTCAACAGCCCGCTGATCTGACCGTGGGCCTGCCAGTCTGCCCATGCGACATCGCGATCGTCGCCCATCCGCAGCGACCCCGCTGGGCCGGTGATCTTGAACTGCGCCTGCGCGCTGCCCTGATCGCCTAGCGAAACTTGCCCCTGGGCTTGGAGGTTCACATCATCGAGCTGAATATCGCCTTGCGTGAGCGCGATGCTGGTGGGCGAACCCTCCGCCTTGATCCGCGCACGCAGCCGCCGACCTTCGAGCATGGGCACGACAGCCTTCTGCAACTCGACGTCAGCCGCCCATCGCCGAGTATCGACTTGAGCCTGCGCCTCGCCGGTGATCTGCCCGCTGCCCAACTCGCCCAAATCCACCGGCAAATCGACCTGCGTAATCACCACCGTCGGCCAGTTGACCCTGCCGCGCACCAGCCCATGAGCGATATCGACTTTGTGCGATTCATCAGTCAACGCAGCATCAAGCTGGCTGACCCGCCAGGTCAAATCCGTGGTGTCGGAGCCCTGCGCATTGACATCGAACGTCGCATCCCAAGCACCCCATGGCGAGCGACCTGCGGTTTCCATCTGGCCTTGCAGCACATACTGGCCCGCGGGCTCAGCAGGGGCAAACTCCACCGCCACGCGCCCACGCTGCGTGATGTTCTCCGGCCAGGCCAAATCGCTCCATGCCACAACCGCCTCACCACTGCGATGGATCAGATCCACATCGCCATCAACGCGAAACGCCGCACCGGAACTTCGGCCAGTCACGCCCGCAAGCCGCAGCCGCAACGCCTCGCTGAGTTCAACGCGGCCACCCTCGACCATCACAGCCTCGGGCAACCACGCCGGAGCTTCGATAGTCAGTTGCCGGGGCATGACCACAAGCAAGCTATCGCCGCCGATCGATGCTTCCATCTCGCCGCGCAGGTTGATATCCCCCAGTGATGCGTCTTGGAGATTGAGCATACCGACCACGACATCGTTGACGATCCTGCCGCGCCACTGCCCCTGTGCCTTCAGCAAACCGAGTTGCTCAACATCCACAATCGCCGCGACCTTCTGCATGTCTTGGAGTTCGAAGCGCAGCTCATGGCGCATGTCGCCCGACAGTGCCGTTCGACCTTCGAGCGTCAACAAATCCCCAGCCTCCACTCGCAGTCGTGCCGCGTGAGCACCATCGGGCACAACCTCCACCAGCATCGGCCCAAGGCTCACCGGGTCACCTTCATGGTCCCGCACCTCCACCATCAGGCCCGTCAGCTTCACCTCGGGGACAGGCGAGCCATCCGCGCGCTCAGCATCGTCGCCCGTGTCCTTCCCGCTTTCCAGCAGCGTCAGAAGCCGCTGGACATTCCACGTTCCATCTTCATCCCGCGCCAGCCGAATCTGCCCCTGCGAGGCTTCGATGGCCTCGATGATCAGGGGTCGCCCCACAAGCAGCGGCAACAAGCTGGTGTGCTTGACGCGAAACTCCGGCGCTTCAAAAATCGGCTGATCGTCCAGCGGCAACGTCAACGTCAGATCCGTCAGGTGCGTATGCCCGCGCCAGCCGGTGCGAACTTCGCCGACGGTGACGTCCAACCCCAGATCCTTTTCCAAACCCGCCACAACGTACGACCTGGGCACATCGCTCCACAGCACCAACTGAATAACCCCCGCAGCCAGCAGAACCAGCACCGCGGCCGCAATGAGGATGAATTTGACCACCCGTCGCATGTGACATGATAGACGGCGCCACCCCGTCGGTCGCGCATTTTTCTGGCCGATTTACGGCGTCAATCGAGCTGAAGCTTCTTTCGACCCGAGGCTTCATCCGCACTGATATATCATTCGACCTTCTCGGTTGTGACGATGTCGCCGTGCGTCTTGTGGCCCAGCAGGAAGATCCACCGATCAGTTCGGTACGCGCGGCCGACCTCCGGCCCAGCCGTCGCAGCAACCTCACCCGTGTCAGCCCAATACGCCACGATCGCCACGCCGCCGAAACCGCTTTGCTCAATGGTCTTGAAGAAGGACAATTCAGGTGTTGCAAACTGCGCAAAGAGCGATGTGCTCTCCGATCCACCACCAGCCGTGGGCAACACCATCTGCGGAAGGCCGATCAGCGTTCCAGATCGGTCGATGCCCACGCCGGCGCTGCGGGCTTCGAGGATGATCTCCGCGTCATCGCTTTGCGGGAGGAGACGCACGCCTTGATTCAGCAGGTGCGCCCGCAGCTCACCGAGAAGAAATCTTCGCTGATCATCCGTCAGGTACCTGGATTCAACATAGACCTTCCGATCCCAAAGCGGACTGACATCGAGTTTCTTGACAGCCCGTGCCACCGCCTGGGAGCGGAGAAATTCTTCCGTCGCGGTGGGTTCGGGGTCGGTGGTGCGGACCGTGGAGGTGCATCCGCCCGCACCGACAGCCGCCGCTGCCACCAGGATCACCATCGCCCAACATCGCATGCCTGTCCCCTTGCCAAATCCCCCACGGGCGTCGCGCAGTCGTCATCGTCTGCCAGCCGCGCCTGTGGTGACCAATCGTAGCCGCGTATGTGATGATTTCGACTCGCCGCAAAAAGACGCCCGATCTCAGCCTGCCCGGCAAGGTGCCCAATGAGGTCTGCAAAACGAAAAAAGCCCCGCAAAACAGGGCCTTTAGTCGCAGTCTGTATCAGGTTGACCAGACGAGTTTGGAGCAAGTGCGGGCGATAGGAGTCGAACCTACACGGGGTGATAAGCCCCACTAGGACCTGAACCTAGCGCGTCTGCCAATTCCGCCACGCCCGCAACGCGTGAGCCCGGCATAGTACCCGTGCCCGCCAACCGACGCAACTCCACACCAATCGCATCTTCCGCTCCGCGAGCACCCGTTCGCATCCTTTTCCCGCCTCCCATCATCCCAAAGCGCCGCGGTGCCCCGCCCGTTATAATCGCAGCTCTTTGCAAAGGATCGGTCCGTGCCACAGCAAATCTGGATTAACGGCAACCTCGTGCCCCGCGAAAACGCGGTGGTCAGCGTTTACGATCACGGCCTGCTCTACGGCGACGGCGTCTTCGAGGGCATCCGCGCTTACAACGGCCGAATCTTCAAACTCCGCACGCACCTCCTGCGCCTCTACGACTCAGCCCGCGCCATCCGCCTGGAGATTCCCTACAGCATCGACGACATGGCCGAGGCGCTGCGAAAGACGCTTGTCGCCAACGAGCGAAAGGACGCCTACATTCGCCTGTGCGTCACGCGCGGCGAAGGCACGTTGGGCCTCAATCCCTTCACCTGCAAGCGGCCCACGGTGTTCATCATCGTCGACACCATCGCGCTATATTCGCAAGACCTCTATCGCGACGGCATGGCGGTGGTGACCGCCTCGACCATGCGCACTCATCCCGCAGCGCTCTCGCCGCGAATCAAGAGCATGAACTACCTCAACAACATCCTGGCCAAGATCGAGGCCATCGATGCGGGCGTGCCCGAGGCCATCATGCTCAATCACCTGGGCTTCGTGGCGGAATGCACGGGCGACAATATCTTCACGATTTCGCGATTCAAAGGCAGGCCCACGCTCTGCACCCCGCCTCTGCATGCGGGGATTCTTGAGGGCGTCACGCGCGACGTGGTTATCGAGCTGGCGCACGCCGCGGGCATCCCGCTGCGCGAAATGGACATGAGCAAGCACGACATCTACGTGGCCCAGGAAATGTTCCTCACGGGTACGGCTGCGGAAGTCATCCCCGTGACGAAGGTCGATGGCCGCGCCATCGGTGACGGCAAGCCCGGCGTCGTGACGGCCATGCTCAGCAAGGCGTTTCACGCGCTGTTGGCCAACGAAGCGCCCGAGGATTGAGGCGCCACAGTCATGCGCCTCAGGCCCACCCATCACGCTTATCTCACGCCCGACATCGCGGGCACCGGCGGCATCATCAAGGAGCGGCCCGAGGATTTCCTCGTCGAAGAGCAGCCGCTCTACGAGCCCTGCGGCGAAGGCGAGCACCTGTTTCTTCACCTTGAAAAGCGGCAGCGCACGACGATCGATGTGGTGCGACGGCTGGCGAAGCTTTTCAACGTGCGGCGCAGCGACATCGGCTATGCCGGGCTTAAAGACAAGCACGCTGTGACCCGCCAGCATTTTTCCATCTACAAGCCCAAAGCCGATGACGATGCCAAAGGCCTGGGCAACATCGAACATACGGGACTGAAGCTGCTGTGGTCGGCTCGCCACACCAACAAGCTTCGCCGCGGACATCACGCTGGCAATCGCTTCGTCATTCGCATTCGCAACGTGGACCCGCTGTCGGTGCGACACGCTGCAGCCTGTCTCGAAACGATGGCGCGTCGTGGCGTCCCCAACTTCATCGGCGAACAACGCTTCGGCTATCGCCAGAACAACCATGTCATCGGCTGTCACCTCCTCTGCGGTCGTTGGCGCGAGATGCTTGATGCTATGCTCGGCGGCGCATCACCCGAAGACAACGAACACATGCGCCTCGGCCATGAAGCCTACGACCGCGGTGACTTTGATGCGGCGCTTCAACATTGGCCGCGGCAACTTCATCAAGAGCGCCACGCGCTGGACCTGCTGCGTCAGAACCTCGAGCCCCAGACGGTGGTGCGTGCCATGGATATTCAGCAACGTGAATTTCTCATCAATGCTGCCCAGAGTGCTGTGTTCAACGCGGTGCTGGATCGTCGCCTGCGCGATGGGACGTTTGATCGGCTCGTTGATGGCGATCTGGCGTGGAAGCATGACAACGGATCGATCTTCACTGTCGATGCCGCGACTGCGGAGACAGAAAATGCCGAGGGTGGGCGGGTCAGCACGCTCGATGTGTCGCCCACTGGTCCCAACTGGGGCGTGGGCATGATGCAAGCGGGCGGAGCGGTTGGTGAGATGGAGCGACAGGTATTGGCGGACATGGACTTGAGCGAAGCCAACCTCGAAGGGGCTGGTGTCGGCAAGGCGACAGGCGGACGACGATCGCTGCGTTGCACCATCAAGTATCCCGACATCTCGGGCGGCGTCGATGAGCACGGGCCGTACATCCGCGTGGCTTTTGAACTCGGTCGAGGCAGCTACGCCACCGTCGCACTGCGCGAGATCATCAAGCCGGAGTTAACCGGCGCGACGCTCACGGATGAAGGCGACAGTGATGAGTGACGCAGCCGCTTCAACCGTAAAAGTAGCTGTTTCCGCATCGCCGACGCGCTTGCTGGTGAGTGTGCGTGATGTGAACGAAGCAGCGCAGGCGTTGGCGGGCGGCGCGGACATCATCGACGTCAAAGAGCCGCATCGTGGCTCGCTGGGTGCTGCGGATGCCGCGACGATCGATGCCATCGCTCACCACGTCGGCAGCCACGATGGCGGGCTTGTCCCCGTCAGCGCCGCCTGTGGCGAGTTGCACGAACTCATGGCGATGCAGCGGGACCCCGGTGTGACACCTCCCATCGGCGCGAAACTCAGCTACGTGAAGATCGGTTTATCGCATGCATCGCCAACTTGGCGAGACGACGTCGCGGCGTGCTATGCGAAACTCGGCGTGGCGAAACTCAGCGACACAAGAACGGGCACAACGGAACTAGCCCCGCCTCGCGCCATCGCGGTCGCCTATGCCGATGCGTCGCGGGCAGGCTCGCCGGATGTGCTGGATGTGTTGGCATGGGCCGCGGACTTCGGTGCCGCCGGTCTGCTCATTGACACCTTCGTCAAGGATAGTCGCGGGCTCTTTAGCTGGCTTGATGAACCCACGCTGCGGCAGGTGGCACACCGCTGCGCCGAAGCCGGTTTGATGCTGGCGTTAGCTGGCTCACTCAAGGGGCAATCCCTGCAACGGGCCGCGGCCCTTCGCCCCGACATCATCGCGGTGCGAGGTGCAGCCTGCATCAGCGGCGACCGCACCGGCCGCATCGATGCCAACGCGGTCCGACAACTGCGATCCCTGCTCGTCCCCCCATCTGCCATCACCGCAGCAAGCAATGCGTGAACGGATCAACACGCAGATTCACCAGTTCAACTCCCGGCAACGACGCTGCAAACTCCGGGAAACATTCATCGACAATCTTCGCCTCCGCCGCGGCTTGAAGCGACATCTCACGCGCACGCGGCTCAACACTCTTAAGCAACGTGAGTCGCTGGGCATTGACCTCCGTGGCGATGATCGCGGCAATCGAATCACTCGTAAAACTCCAGTCGTGAGGCATCACACTCCCCGCGTTCTCCACCCGCATCAGCCACGCCAACGGGTCGACGATCACCAACCGCCCAGAGCGCCACTCATGTTCCGCGGCGACCAAGTCCGACACCGGCATCAGCGCATCGAGCAGCCCTGCAATAATCGCGGCATTGAGCCCCATCGCACGGATCGCCAGCCAATGTGACCTCATCGCACCTAGCGCCAGTAGCTTGTCATACTTCCGCACCAGGTCAGCCGCCTCGCCGCCGCCGACGATCATCAGCACGCGACTGCCGCCCTGTTGCCCGAGCCATTGCTCGACGCGCAGGCACAGGTCGGGCAGGTCCAACAGACTGCCGCCGAGTTTCACCACATGGATGCTGCTCATCACAAGCTAAAATAGCGTCTGTGACAGCTTCACGTCGCATCTTGCATTTGGACATGGACGCATTCTTCGCGTCCATCGAGCAGTTGGACTTCCCCCACCTGCGCGGCAAACCGATCCTCGTGGGTCACGATGGCCCGCGCGGCGTCGTGTGCACCGCGTCCTACGAGGCCCGCCCCTTCGGCTGCCACTCCGCACAACCCATGAGCGTCGCGCGACGACTCTGCCCTCATGCCATCGTCGTGCCCGTGCGCGGCAGCCGATATCGCGAAGTGTCGCAACGCATGTTCACCATCCTTGACGAGTTCTCGCCCGTCGTCGAGCCGCTGTCGGTCGATGAAGCTTTCCTCGACGCCACCGGCAGCGAGCGCCTCTGGCCCGATGTGCGCGACATGGCGCGCCAACTCAAAAGCCGCATCCGCCAGGAACTGCAACTCACCGCTTCAGTCGGCATCGGCCCCAACAAATTCCTGGCGAAGTTCGCATCAGACCTGGAGAAGCCCGACGGCCTGACCATCATCGGCCCGGAGGATGTGCAACGCCTGCTCTCGCCGCTGCCCATCGGCAAGCTCTGGGGTGTCGGCCCCGCCACTGCGGCGCGATTCGAAGCACTGAGCATCCGCACCATCGGCGACCTGCGCGACTTCCCGATGGATCGCTTGCGACAGCGGCTGGGCGATGAGGCTGAGCATTATCACAACCTGGCGTTCGGTCGCGATAACCGGCCCGTCACGCCAGATCGTCAAGCCAAAAGCATCGGGCAGGAGCAGACCTTCGGCGTCGATATCGAAGAGATTCACGAGGTACGGCGAGTGCTACTGGAGCAGACCGAGCAGGTCGCCCGGCGGCTTCGTCGCGGTGGGCTTTTTGCGCGGACGGTGTCGCTCAAAATCCGCTTCGGCGATTTTCAAACCATCACCCGGGCCACCACCTTGCCCGGCGCGACCAATGGCACGGATGAACTCTGGGCTGCGGCAAGCGGGCTCTACGATGCGTGGGCATCGCGATCATTCGAGCCCGTGCGACTCATCGGCGTCACCGCCTCGCAACTCAGTGCCGATGCGGGACAGATGGCGCTATTTGGTCAGGCCGGCCGAACGCGCAGCCAAGCGGTCGATGCGACGACCGACGCCATCGTGCAACGTTATGGAAAAGGTGCCATCAAGCGGGGCGGCACATTGAGCCCCGGCGCGTGATACAGGTGAGTCCAGTCCGAGTGACGCATCCGCGCCACCACCCCGGGCCTCAGCATCGGGACCACCAAGACACGACACCACGTCACTTCTTCTTCTGCCGCCAGACACCATCGGAGTGTTTGAGCCATTCGCCGTCCAGAGCGTTGGCGAAGTTTCGCTGAGCGTTGCGCTCGGCGACTTTCTCAGGCGTCGTTTCCTGTTCCCTGGCGATAATGCCGTAGAGCGTGCGGCGATCGGCATTCTCGGCCGACACCAGGTCGCGCACCCTCGCCTCGGCACTGCTGTCGCCCTTCACCAACTCGACATAGCCCAGGTACGTCTCGCCCACAACGCCCGCGGCTCTGAGCCGAAGCAACTCGGCATAACGCTGGGCGAAGCGCTCCTTGAGTTCATCCTTGGATTGTGCGACGGCGATGGCGGGCATCACCAACATCATCAACGCCACCCAAATCAATGCGGCTTTCTTATGCATGGTCAACTCCCTGTTGGGAAAAAGTCTTCATCGTGCCAACCGTTAATCGGACCAACGGTCATCGGGCCAAACAGTCACCGGCTTACCGCATCGGTGGCGGCGGTGGCGGCGTCGTCGATTGACGCGGGGTCGGCTTACCAAGCTCGGGCAGCACCTCACGCTCAATGGGCTTCTCAAAGTCAAAGAAGTCATCCAACTCGCGATCCACACGAAGATTGATATCCACCGTGATGTGCATCGGTTTGACCTCGATGGGGTCCACAATCACACGATGCTGCGTGCAGCCCCCAATGCTCAGCGCCAACAGGGCCACAGCAGCAGGCGCCAGCAGCGCAGCGGTCGCTTTTAACCCACGGTGTCCAACGCTTCGTTTATTCATGGTCAACATGGTCAACTCCAAAAGAGTCACTGCCGAAAAACATTCACTCCTCCGACATTCTTACATTCCCCGCCGATCTCGTATCCCCCACTAAGCCTAACGCGGCTAACGGGGTTCTGTTGCTTTTTGTTGGATGGCATCCAGCGCCTGCTTGTAAAGCAATACTTCATTGAAAAACGTGCCAAAGCCTCGCAGGTTCACCGTCAAGCTGCCGATGGGTGCGGGGTTCTCGCCTTCCCGTCCACGACCGGCGGTACTGATCGTCAGCGTGGTGTCATCGTTCTCACGGGTGAAATCTATACGCACCCAATCATAGGCAAAGTTCGTCAGCGCTTCTGCAGCTTTCTGCTGCACCTGCCCGGTGATCGACTTCTGGTCGGCTGAACCGAGCAGTTTCCGCACATACGCCACATCGTTGTATTTAATCCAGCCGCCCCCCGGCCGGGCGTAGAGGAAGCCGTTCTGTAGTTGGATTGGCCTGCGTTCCCCGGGCAGCAGCGTCAGCGCGAGGCGGCCGTAGAGCATGCCCTGGCCCTCGATGTCTTCGGTGAATAACGCCAGCCATTCGCGAATGCTCATGTCTTCGAGAAACACTTGGAACTCGAGCTTTTCAGCTTCGGGGTCGAACCAGAAGGCGTGCGCCCAGAAGTGGCCTTGTTCACCGACACGCCACTGCGTTCGCTCGATGAGAATCGACTTCGGGGACGTCATCAGAAACTGCACGAGGCCATCGGCGAGTTGCAGGCGGCCGAACTCCGCCTTTTTCACCGTCACCCACTGCGACGGCACGGTTCGTAAGGGACTGAGACGATCGAACTGGACCGCGGCATCAATCCCGGATGCGGTGATGTCGTAGGCTTTGGCGGCGAACGTCGCATCGTGACCTTCGAGCGTCAGCCAGGGCGAGAGCTGCCCCGCGTCCAAGATGCCGACGAAGTGGAACGAGAAGCCACCGGCGATGTCCAAGCCATCAAGCGCGGGAAGCAGGGTGGCGAGAGTCTTGGCGTTGTCGATATCCAGTTGGAGGAGGCTGCCGCGCACTTGGCCGGTGAGAGTGGGAAGGTCCAGGGAGATGCGGGTGGTGATCCGCGCTGAACTTGCTACGCCTTGTGTCGCGCCCGCACCGACAGCGGCGACGGCGTTCGCATCCACGTTGGCATCAGCGGCAACAGCAGCGCCGGCTTCCGCGACACCGATCGCCACATCGTCGGACTCAACTTCCAGTCGCGCATCGTGGAAGCTGATGCGACCGCTCGCCGCGGGCACAGCCTGATCGGCGACAGAAATGTCAGCGATGCGCCAGGTACCGATCGGTGCACGCTGATCGTCGTTGCGCCGCCCACCCCACGAGATTGGTATTTGCCCCTCGATCCCGCCCAGCGAAGTGGGGAAAGCAGCGACAGCCAGCGAGCCGTTCTTCAAGTCGATGTGACCCTCAAGTGTCGCAGCTTCGCCCCGCTTCCAGGCTAAGTGCGACTCGAGCCGCACGGAAGGCAACGCGGCGCTCATCGCATCAGTCGTGAAGGTTGCGTTCAACTCGGTGGTGATTGCCGCTGTCGCGCTCAAAGCACCCGTGTCGCGGCGCCAACTCACCAGCGGGATCGCATCCATCTGCGCGATGGTCAGCGACGACCCCGCGACCGCCACGATGGGGGGAGCAGCTTCGGCGTCGGCAGCGTCGGCAACGGCAGCGCCTTCTTCTATTTTCGCGCTCGGCAAAACCGCAAACGAGGCCCACGCAAGTTTGATCGGCTTAGCGGCCACGACCGTCGCGCCTTGCTCCGCGAGTTCGCCCTGTAAGTCCATGGCGAGCGTCACACCCCGGGCCTCAATCGGCAACGCCAGCATCGTCAAATCCGTCGATGCCAACGTCACTTCGAGTTGCGACATGCGCCCCACCCACGGGCCTGCATTGGCGCGATCACGCTTCAACATCACCTGCCCCGCCACCGTGACGACGCCCGCACGCGTGACTGTGAAATACTCGCTGCCCGGCAACCAGGCCAACAGCGCGGGAACTGGCGTGACCACCGCATCGACCCTCGCATCAACCGCATCAAGCTCGCGCGACGATTCGAGCGTCAACGACAGATGCTCCCCGTCCGCATCGCCAGCGTTGAGCGTCAGTGTCAGGGCGTCATCGCGTTGCATCAGAACCAATGAGGGCGAGGGCATTTCGATGCCGCCGAATCGCATCGAACTCGCTGCCAGTCTGCCCGTAGCCTCGCCAATGTGGCCTGATGTGGTCATGCCCAGGTTCACATCGCCCGCCAGATTACTGAGTGTCAAGGACTGCCCCAGCAGCGCGATATCCAGCCGATCATGCCGCGTCGTGAGATTCGCGGTGATGGCGGCGACTCCTTGCGGCGGGGCGTTGTAGCCGACGCTCAGACGCGAACCCCGGCCTGCATCAGGCTCGCCATGGGCCCATTGTCCCGCCAGACTCGTGCCACCGGGACCGGTGGACCCTTGCAGCTCAAACAGCGGCTCATCGCGCAGACTCGCCACGATGTGCATGGCCCGATTGTCATCCTCGCCCGGTTCGGCGACGCGGAAAGCCACATCGATCGGCAGGCCGGCGACGACCACCATCCCCTCGACTGCCATGCCCGCGCCATCCTCGGGCTTCCAGATCGCTTCAACGGGAACGACCCAACGCCATCCACCCAGGTCCAGCACGACCCGGGAGGACCGCAGCACCAGGTGCGACAATCCTGCGCCAGCGTCGTCGTCAGCGGGCTTGTCGTCAGCGGTCAACAGGTTCGCCAGCGGACCCAGGTCGAGCTTGCCGCCGTCGTATCGGATCAACCACTCGACGCCCGTGAGTTCCACGCGATCTACCCGCCCGCTCCACAGATCACCGGGGGAGTAAGTCACGTGCAGGTCCGCCACGTTCATCTGCCCGTTGTCGCCGATGACCAGCGAACGGGCATCAAGCTGCCAGGGCGTCACGCGAATGACCCGCAAGCTGGCGGGCGACAGACCTATGTCGGCCAGTTTCGAAATGACGATGCCTTCCACGATCCCCGCGATGAACGTGAACCAGAGCACCACCGCCAGCGCCAGGACGACGAGGAATACCTCGGCACCGCGGCGAAGGCGACGGACCCAGCGGCGCGGGGCACGTTGATCAGCACCCTGGCCTTGGCCCTGGCCCTGTTCAGATCGGGATGTGTCTTTGTTGGACGCCATGACGGAAGGTCATGTAACTCTAGCGGGCGAGGCGAGGCCAAGCGAGGCGGGACGCTGGCCAGCACTTTGGCCCAGAAAGCCCGCGGCGAAAACCGCGTAGCGCCGAGCATCAGATCTACGCGGGCTCGACCTGGATCGCCTCATCGCGCGGGCGACCATGCCAGAGCCAGTGCACAAGCTTGCCCACATCGTCGCGAATAATCAACACGCAAGGCAGCACGATGAGCACCAACATCGTCGAGCTCATGAGGCCGAAGCTGATGGTGATCGCCATGGGAATGAGGAACTTGGCCTGGAACGATGTTTCGAGAACCATGGGCATCAAGCCCAGCACGGTGGTCAGCGTCGTGAGCATGATGGGCCGGAACCGCTGCTGACCCGCACTGATGAGGGCCTCACGCGGCTGCAGGCCCCTGCCCGTCTCCTCGTTGTAAAACTCGACGAAAACCAGTGAATCGTTGACGACGATGCCACACAGCGCCACGTAGCCCAACATGCTCAAAAACGTCAGGTCGTAGCCCAGCAGCAGGTGCCCCCAGACGGCGCCGACAATGCTGAAGGGAATGACCAGCATGACCAGAAACGGCTGGGTGAGGCTGTTAAAAAGCCAGGCCAACAGCACGTAGATCATCACCAATGCCGCAGCCAATCCTAACGGCAGACTGGAAAAAGCGTCAGCCGACTGCTGCTGACGCCCGCCCATGGAAATCTCTACATCGGGGAACTGCTGGCGAAGCGTGTCCAACGGCAGGCCGGCGACGATGGACTCGGGACTCAGCCGGGGGTCCACATCCGCTGACACCGTCACAGCGCGTTGCCGGTTGATGCGGTGGATCGACGCATAGGTCTGGCTATCCTTGACCTCAGCGATCTCCGCCAGCGGCACGGCCCCACCGTCGGGACCGATGATCCAAAGCTGCTGCACAGCCGTGATGCTCTGGCGAGTCTTCTCATCAAGGCGGACGCGGACATCGATATCTTCCTGCTGCTCGGAAAAGACGTGGGCATCCAAGCCATAGAGCGCGCCACGCACCTGGTGGGAAACGCCCGCAGCGGTGAAGCCCGGCGGGGCCGAGGGCTTAAGTGTCACGCGAAGTTCACGCTGGCCAAGATCGTTGTTGTCGGCGATGTCATAAACCCCGGCGAAGTTCGCCAGCATCGCGCGGGCGGCATCAGAGGCCTCGGCCAATCGCCGCTCATCCGGGCCGCGAAGTTCGATGGTGATGTCCTGATCGCCCGGCCCACCCGTCAACTCACTGAAGCGAATGCGCTCAACCTCATCGAGTTTGCCTTCCAGCGACTTGCGAATGTCGGCAATGACCTGCGAACTGGTGCGGTTGCGATCCTCGACCAGTGACAGTTCCAGGAACAACTGTGCCACATGCGGCGAGTTGGACTCGGTGGCACCGGTATCGAGGTTGGCACGCTGACCCAACACCGAGGAGATGCTCTTGATTTCGGGCTGCGCCTGAGCGGCCAGTTCGATGTCAGCGACGATTCGCGAGGTTTTCTGCAGCGGCGAACCGATGGGCAGGCGGACATCCACCAGGACGGTTTCTGCATCGGTCTTAGGCAGGAAGGTGAAGCGTGCCCGCCCGCCGTACACCATGCCCATGGTGATGATCAGGATCCCCAGCGCCGTGGCGGTGCTGATATATCGGTAGTGAAGCGTGAAGCCGACGGCCCGCGTGTACCAGGGAATGAACCGCTTCATAAGCAGGTCATCACGCACTTTCTCGAAACGTGCGATGGGATGGTAGCGTGCGGTCTTGCGCAGTCGGTCGCGGTTTGCCAGGCTGTGGCCGAGGTGGCTGGGGAGAATGAGCAAAGCCTCGACGAGGCTCATGAGCATGGCGAAGGTGACGACCATGGGCAGGGCACCCATCAGGTCGCCAATCTGACCTTTGACGAAAGTCAGGGGCATGAAGGCGACGATGTTGGTCAGCACGGTGGAGACGACGGGCCAGAGCACCTGTGTGGTGCCGCCCAGTGCCGCCTCCAGCGCCGGCACGCCGCGCTCGTGCCAGGCCTGAATATTTTCCGATACGACGATGCCATCGTCGACGAGGATGCCCACGACGATGATGAGGCCGAACATCGTCATGAAATTCAACGACATATCAAAGAGCCACATGAGCAAAAGTGTGCCCAGCAGCGCGGTGATCATGCCCATGCCAACCCATGCTGCGGCACGCCAGTTGAGGAAGAGAACGAGGGTCAGAAAGACCAGCCCGCCGCCCCACGCTGCGTTTTTCAGAAGCAGGTCAAGTCGGCCCTGCACATAGCGGGAGAAGTCCGAGAGCAACACCAGGTGCGTGCCCGGCGGCAGTGGTGCTGGCGAGTTGGCACCCAAGCGATAAGCACGCTGGCGAGCTGAGAGGATCGGGTCAACGCCATCGACACCGGCACCCGCCATCCAGTTGCGGATGCCGTTGATTCGTTCGCCCAAAGTCAGAGCCAACGCCTCGCCGTTGCGGCCCGCGACGTAGGCTTTGATCATGTCGGCCATGTTGATGATGTCCTGCTTGCCGCTCTTGAACACCGTCAAGCTCAAGGCGGGCAGGCCATCCTGTCGCTGCTGGATGTCGTCTTCGACAAACGCCTCGCGGACCTCGGCGATGTCGCCGACGCGTAAAGTCGAGCCGCCCTCACCGGCGCGAAGCACGATCTGCCGAATCGCGGGAGCTCGTTCATCGACGCCCATGGTGCGCACGCGGATGTTCTGGCCGCCGGTCTTGACCGTCCCGCCGGGCGTTTCCTGCATCCAGTTGCGAATCGCCTGCGTCACCTCGGGCAAGCTAATGCCGTACTTGATGAGTTGCGGCCCGTTGACCTCGACCCGCACCTCGTAGCCACGCACACCGTTGAACTGCACCTCGCCCATGCCCGGCAATGTCTTGATCTCATCACGCATCACCCGCATCGACCGCTTGAGCACGATCTCGTCAACATCGCCAAACAGGGACATGCGAATGACGGGGATCTGCGGCTCGATCTCCGTAATGGTCGAGCGCTCGCTTTCCTCGGGCAGATCACGCAGGGCATCGATGACACGCTCGACCTCACGCACGGCTTTATCGACATCGCGGATACCGTCGCGGAACTCGACGAGGATCGCTCCGCCGCCTTCACCAAGGGTGGTCGTGACCTTCTCGACCTCGTCGAGTTCGGCGATCTTGTCCTCGACCTTTTTGGCCAGACTCGTCTCGATCTCTTCAGGCGTGGCACCGGGATAGATCAGGCTCACCGATGCGAGTTCCGGGGAAACTTCGGGAAAGAATTCGCGTCGCAGCGACAGGCCGGCAAAGGCCCCGCCCAGGATCAGCACCAGCATCAGCAGGTTCACCGGCACGGGCTTTCGTACCGCGAAATTGACGATGCTCACGGCTGATCCTCCCGTTGCGGGTCGGCAGCACCAAGGGGCGTTGACGCAGGGGAAAGCGGCGTTGATGCAGGGGACGCAGGCGTCACTGTCGGGGACACGGGCGGGGTCGTGGTTTGATGCGGCAGCACCGGCTCGACCATCTGACCTTCCGCCAATGCACGAGGCGGGTCGATGATCACAAGCGTTCCAATCGGAAGCGCATTTTCAAGCACGGACCATTCGGTCACATCCAGGCCTGTTTCGGGGATCGCACGCTCCAGCGCAAAGGCCACGTGGGCACGCTGGCTCTGGACCTTGCCCCCTTCCACCAGCCAGATGCGATCCGCCTCGATGGCGCTGCGTGGCACTACGGTCATCATTTCCGATCCGCCCCCGCTACTCCCGCTGACCCCGCCGGTGGTGATGATGCCTTCGACAAACTGCCCCGGCGCCAGTCGAATGGCTGCGGGATCTGATGGTTGCCGCAGCTCGACATAAACGGTGAAAGTGCGCGAGCTTTCATCATCGACGGGTGAGAGCCGCGCGATATTGGCGTGCCACTCGCATTCGATTTGCCCCGTCGATAGCAGCGTCACCGCATCACCGAGTTTGACTTCCAGACGTGCCGAGGCGGGCAGTCGAATGGGCGTCTCGATGCGCTGCAGATTCACCACCCGCGCCACGCGTCGCCCTGCTGTCACCTGCTCGCCCAGGTCAACGTCAAAACTTGCGAGTACCCCATCGATGGGGCTGGTGATGCTCGTGCGTTCCACATCGCGCTGAGCTTGCCCGACGGCCTGCTTCTGTGCTTCGAGTTGGGCGTTGAGACTCTTGCGGTTTTCACGAACAGTGTCGGCCATCTGCTCGGTGGCCAGTTGCGATCGCTCCGCGGCGATGAGCAGCTTTTTGGTCTGCTCCAGATCGCGCGGGTTGATCGAATTGGTATCGCGCAGCTTCTGAACCCGATCCAACTCCGATTGCGCGATGGCGACTTCCTCGTTTTCCAGTTTCACTCGACGTTCGAGGAAGCCCTGCTCGCTGGCGAGTTGCGACAGCCTCGCTTCGATATCGGTCAGGTTGGCCTGCGCGGCGGTCAGACGACGCTTCAAGTCGTCGACATCGAGTTCCAGCAGCAGTTGGCCCTTTTTGATCACCACGCCTGGGCGCAGACCTTCGGGCCGCGATGCGACCACTGCGGTGATCTCCGCGGGGACGTCGGCGGCATCCATGGCCACGGCTGTGCCAAAGCCCCGCCACTGACGATTGATCTCCGTCGAGCGAACCTCGAACACCCGCACGCGAGTCAAAGCCGTGTTGCCCTCGACCACCTCCGGACGGGGACGCGTGGCGTAGAGCAACTGGTAGACGATCACGGCGGCAACGAGGATCGCCAGCGAGACCGAGGCCCGAGTGACAACAGAAACCCAAAGTCGGCGAGTAGTCGGCATAGCAGGTCAACAATTATTAGGCTGCATCAGACGCAGCGTTGAGTCTGTCCACAATACCAGATGGGCCAGCCACCCTCCGTCTTTCATCGGTGCCCGAGCGGCGTGTCTTTGGGCCTTTGGTGACAATAGCGTCCGATTAGGCGACGAAAGCCTCCTATAAAGGGGCGACGCGACGGCTTTGTGCGCACAATTCCGTCCCACGCGTTGCCGCAAGTATGCGTAACCGCTTGACGGGCACGGTCATAGCGGCATCGACCTATTGCGCCGTGGATCTGCGGTCGCGCCGCCGGATTGTGCGCACGAACCAAGAACCCGCAGCAGTTTCGAAATCGCGTGGGTCGCGGGTTCCTGCAACAATAGCGCGATGCCCTTGCGCATCGACATTCTCACGTTGTTCCCCGAGATGTTCACCGGCGTCCTTGGCGCCAGCATTCTCAA
Organism: Phycisphaeraceae bacterium; assembly: GCA_041736565.1. Taxonomy (GTDB): domain Bacteria; phylum Planctomycetota; class Phycisphaerae; order Phycisphaerales; family Phycisphaeraceae; genus JBBDMX01. Next base: position 43,626 of record JBGSTK010000020.1, read on the forward strand.
ACGCGCCGCGGAGTCGGTGGCGGACCCGGCTGACCCCACGCTGATTCGGGCACCGGTCGTCAGCTACCACCTCCATAACATCCGCGATTTCACCACCGACAAGCACGGGAAGGTTGACAAAGCACCCTACGGCGGCGGGCCGGGCATGTTGCTGCAGTGTCAGCCGGTGTGGGATGCTGTCGTCGCTGCCGAGAGCCAGGATGATCGGCCGTGCACGCGGATTCTGCTTTCACCCCAGGGCGTCCCGCTGACGCAGAAACTCGTCGAGGACCTTGCGGCCCGGCCGCGCCTGCTGCTGATCGCGGGGCATTACGAAGGGTTTGATGAGCGCGTCATCGAAGCGCTGGCACCCCTGGAAATCAGCATCGGCGACTACGTGCTTTCAGGCGGCGAGTTGGCGGCGATGGTGATCATCGATGCGGTCGTGCGACTGCAACCGGGGGCGCTGGGCGATGATTCCTCAGCTCATCACGAAAGTTTTTCCAGCGCCAATGCGGGCTTGCTCGACTGCCCGCACTACACCCGCCCACCCGAGTGGCAGGGGCGACGCGTACCTGATGTGCTGCTGTCGGGCAACCACGCGCAGATCGCGGCTTGGCGTCTCCAACAGGCCCAGCGGCGGACCGCGGCGAGACGGCCCGATCTGGGCGCATCGCCCAATCTGGGCACGTCGTCCGACCCATCGGCTTGATCGACTAGGCGGCTTGCGCAGGCAGAGCGCGGGGTGCCATGTGGAACGCCACGACCTGATCCGCTAGGAGCGGCTTGCTGAAGTAATACCCTTGGCCGAAGTCGCAATCCAACGACTGGAGCAGCAGCAGTTGATCGCGCGTTTCGATGCCCTCCGCCACCACGCGGATATCCAGATTCTGCGCCAGTTGCGTCACCGCATGAACCAGCGCGGTGAAGTCGCGGCCACGCTCAATACTGGCGACGAACGAGCGGTCGATCTTGAGCACATCAAACGGGAATTGCCGCAGGCACGCCAACGATGAATGGCCGGTGCCGAAGTCGTCCATGTCGAGTTTAACGCCGATGTCCTTGATGGCCCCAAGCATGCGCGTCCCTTGGTCAACGTCACGCATCACCGCGCTCTCTGTCACTTCCAGATGCAGGCAGCCCGGCTCGACGCCTGTCTCACGCAGGATATCGCTGATGGTCCCGGGCAATGACGGCAGCACCAGTTGATTCCGCGAAAGATTGACGCTGATGCTGGGCGGGGCTGCTGCTCCCATGATCTGATGCCATTGCTTGAACTGTCGGCAGGCCTGGCGCAACACCCACTCGCCGATGGGCAGGATCAAGCCCGTCTCTTCAGCGATGGGGATGAACTCCGCTGGGGAAATGAGTCCGCGCACTGGATGCTGCCATCGCACCAGCGCCTCGTAGCTTTCGATCTTCCCCGTCGCCAGACAGAGGATCGGTTGGTAGAGCAGGAACAACTGGTCTTCACCATCGAAGATACGGCGAAGATCATTTTCGATATGGATGCGCTTCTGCACCCGTTGTCGCATGGCGACATCGAAGGTGACGTACTGGCTTTTACCAGCGAGTTTGGCTTCGTACATGGCGGTATCGGCATCGCGCAGCACATCATCAGCACCGCTGCAGGGGACGTCGCTGGTGGTGATGCCGATGCTTGCCGTGGTGTAGATTTCCTGCCCGCCGAGTTTGTAGGGGACCGAAAGCTCGTGCAGGAGAAGCTTCGCCACTTCGGTGGCATCGTCCCACGTGGCACCGTCGAGCAACACGACGAACTCATCGCCCCCCAGCCGTGCCGCCAGGTGGTTGCGTGAGAGAAGCTTCATCGCATTGCTATTTCGAATCGCCATTCGCATGCGCTGGGCGATCTCCTGCAACAGCATGTCGCCGTATTCATGACCCAAGCTGTCATTGATGGATTTGAAGCGGTCGAAATCCAGAAACAGCAGAGCGTAGCGGTAGTTGAGCACACGCTTGGACCGGAGCACCGCCTGTTGCAGCCGCTCGATCAACAGGGCGCGGTTGGGCAGGCCGGTGAGTCGATCGGTGCGGGCTGCGGATCGCAGTTGGTCTTCCATGGCCTTGCGATCGGTGATGTCTTCCTTGACCGTCAGGAAGTGCGTGGTTTTGCCGTAGGCATCGCGGAGCGACGACATGACAGTCAATTCCCAGTAGAGCTCGCCGTTCTTTCGCCGACTCTGGAGTTCTCCGCGCCATTCCCGCCCGGCGGTGATCTCACCCCACATCTCAGCATAAACTTCAGGCGGTGTCAGGCCGCTCTTGAGAATCCGCGGATTCTGGCCGCGCATCTCCTCCAGCTCATAGCCCGTTGTCTGAGTAAACGCGGGATTGACGTACTCGATGGCACCGCGAGTATCGGTAATCATGACCGAAACCGGGCATTGGTCGATGGCCCGTGAGAGCTTGTGCAATTCCAACTCGTTGCGTTTGCGTTCGGAGATGTCGCGCCAGATGACCATCAACTGTTCAACGCCGTCGAGCGTTATGGTCGAAAGCGATACATCGACCCAGAACTCCGTGCCATCGAAGCGCTTGTGTACCCATTCGAATCGGGTGTTGCCGTTGGCCAGCGCTGCGTTAATGTGTTGTGCCGCGCCTTCTGACGATGTTTTCCCATCAGGCTGGAACCGTGGCGAAATGGCCTGGGGCAACTGCCCGACGATTTGCTGGCGATCGCAGCCCAGCATTGTCTGGGTGGCTGTATTGCAATCCACGATCACGCCGTCACGTATCAGCAGGTAGGCATCGGGTGAGTTGAGAAAGATCGAGCGGAAGCGCCGTTCGCTGTCACGCATCTCACGCCGCAGTCGGCCCTCTTCTGTCACATCCCGAAAGACCAGTACAGCTCCGATGAGTCGTCCGGTGCCATCGCGAATCGGCGCGCAACTATCAGCCACGAGGCGTTCCTTACCGTCCCGAGCGATCAACGCTGTGTCATCCGGCATGTCCACGACGCGCCCCAACGTCAGGGCCTGATAGATCGGATTCTCAAGCGGGGTGCGACTGGTGGTGTGGATGAGATTGAGGACCTCCGTGACGGGGCGACCCGCCGCCTCCTGACTGGTCCAGCCCGAGAGCCTTTCCGCCACGCCGTTTAAGCCCGTGACGTTGCCCTGCGCATCGGTGCTTACCACGCCGTCACCGATGGATCGGAGCGTGGCCGCCAGATGGTTCTGGCTGTTATGCAACGCATGTTGCGACCGGCCGAGGACCATGTAGCTGACGATCAACCCGCCGACGCCCAGCACCCAGATGACCAGATCGTGCCTGGAGAACGACCCGGATGATGATGTCCCGATGGCAAAGAGCAGCAGGGTCCAAAGCAGGAACTGGCCAAAGATGACCGCCCGACGTGACGTCGCCATGGATAGGAAGTGATCAACCATGGTGTGCACTCGAAGTGATCGCAAGATTCGTCGCCGAGAACATGCGTCGGTGCCCGCCTAAAAGACTTACGAGGTCCGTGGTGGGCTTTAGTGATTGAACCGACGCAGCCATTCCATGCTCCCGCCGAACAGCGCAGCCATGGCGCTCAGGGCAAGGCGACACCTTCCCGCTGAGGTAGTGCATCGACACAATTGCGGTATGGCTTTATCCGCGATCTGAAGAGACGCGCGAAATCTTGCGAATTAATCCGCAGCCACGAGTTTGAAACTGCGGGCGGGAACGGATTGCCCAAGGATCTCGACATCCTTCTCGCCGTGGTTGATGAGCCAGCGTTTGCTGTCCGCCAGGTGGTCGATGATGCAGGCCTCGGCATGGGGCTGGGGATGCCAGGTGAGACCGGCCGCCACCACCGCCTTGGCCGCCAGCCACTCGTTGAGTGCACGGCTATGTCCACCGGCGTAAAAGACCTCACCCTTACCGCTGCGATGATGAACCACCGCGGGCTTGCCGTCCAATGGGCCGCCTTCAAACCACGCCAGCGCCTCAGCGCCCGCGAGCGTCAAATCCTCGCACTCCACGACGTCGGCAAACCGCTGACCATCCGCGGTACGAACCGACTGAGGCTTGGAGTCGAGCCGCGCATCGCGCAGGGCGACGCCCAGCGTGGCGAGCATCGGCTCACCCGCGCGGCGATAGAACACGCCATGTTGATCCTGATGCGCAGTGCGTCCCGTCGCCAGCAGCACGCCGCCGTCGTTGACGAACGCTGCGAAAATCGCTGCATCATCGCGCTTCATGAGCCTCAGCCCCGGCAGCGCCAGGAGTTTGAACCCGTCGAGCGATTCGCCGGGATGCACGACATCCATCGCCAGACCATGGCGCCACAGCGGCTCCTGCATCTGCCCCACCGCATCGAGGTAGGGCATGGGCCGTCGGGGTTGACGATGTTGAGCCCGCACGTTGTCGGGGTCGAACACGATGGCTGCAGTTTGCCGAGGCATCGCCTCGGGCAGCGCGGGTTGGCCGGCCAGTTGCTTCTGAGCCGCGACGATCGCCTCGACGCGCTCGGGCACCGGCTGGCCATCGTGATCGCAAACAGCCTGACCCGTCTGTTCGAGATTGGCACGGTGTTGCCGCCAATGCCAGAACATCAACCCCAGCGCGCCGCGGGCGTGCATCTCCGCGGCGAAGGAGGCACTGAACTCTCCGGTCGGACCCGTCTCAAAAATCCAGAACGGCTTACCCAGCGACGAGCGGAACCAGTTGTGCGCCAGGCCGTTGAACGCATCGCGATGCTCATGCCCCGCCGAGGCTGCGCCACGATACGCATCCCACCCAGCGACATCGAGCGTCCGGGCAAACGCGCGGTGGTCAATACCGCGATCAAAAAGCCCCGTCGAGTTGTGGCTCACCCACTGCTTCTTGCTGACATGAGCGCGCAGCGTGTCATATTGCAGCTTGAGATACTCGACGTGGCTGTCACTGTAAAAGCGATGGAAGTCCAGCGTGTGGCCCATCACAGCCCGGCGGCAACGCGGCGTGGGAATCTCGCCCCAATCGCCAAAGGCCATGCTCCAGAATTGCAGACCCCACGCAGCGTTGATCGCATCGACATCCGCATAGCGCTGCTTGAGCCACTGCCGGAAGCGCCACACGCAGTCCTCGCAGTGACACTCGAAGAACTCGCGGAACTCCGGGCCGATGAGTTCGTTGTCGATCTGCCAGCCGAGGACTGCGGGATGTTGACCCCAGCGCTTGCCCATCGTGGCGGCGATCTCGGCGGAGTATTGACGGTAGATCGTGTTGTTGATGCACGCGGCACGACGCTCACCATATCCCAGCTTCTGGCCGCTGCGCAGCTCCACCATCATCGCGGGGTACTGCTCGGTGAGCCACGGCGGCGGCGCCGCGGTGGGCGTGCAGAGCACAGCCCTCATCTTCCGCTTGGCCAGCATGTCCAGAAATTCGTCGCACCACTCGAGCTTGAGCTTGCCTTCGCGTGGCTCCAGCGCGGTCCATGCGAAGTCGAGCATGCGCACGATGGTCAGGCCCATGCCGCGCATCCGGTCCAGGTCGGCGGCCCATTCTGATCGATCAATGAGTTCGGGATAGTAGCTGACGCCCCATTGCATAGGGAGAATCTCCAGGCGCGATACGTGGCGACGAGCGGCGGGACGAACCCGATCACACCAATCGGTTCGACGCCCAACGCAACCGATCATCACACGATACCCATTTTCGGCCCGCCCCGGGAATACTCCCGCGAAAGCGGGCAAGCGATAGTGACGAGCCGGAAGCGTCAGCGACGGGGTCTTGACCCGAGAACGGGCATACCCCTGCCAATTCCCTGTTGAGGTAAAGTGAACACGTCGGCGGCTGATTCCGCATTGATCTTTAACACCTGACCCCTTCACCGAGAGACTCATCATGGAAACCTATCTCGAACCCGCGCGGCAATTACCAATCAAACAAGCTGATGTCGTGGTCGTAGGCGGAGGCACCGCCGGGGTGATCGCCGCCATCGCAGCCGCGCGTCAGGGCGCTCGCACGGTGATGATCGAAGCCAAGGGCTACGTCGGTGGCATCGCTGTCGAAGGCGGCACCGCGCTGCACAGCTTCTACAACCTCTGGAAGGCTTTCCCCGGCGTGGAGAAGCGACAGGTCATCCGCGGCATCCCGCAGGAACTCGTCGATCGTCTCGCGCAAGTCGGCGGCACAAGCGGCCACGCCGAGATGACCAAGGGCTACGACTACGACTCCATCTGCACCGCCATCGACACCGAGCTTTACAAACTCGTCGCCATGCAAATGCTTCAGGAAGCGGGCGTGGACCTGAGCGTCAACACGCTGGCGGTCGGCGCGGCGATGGACGGCTCCAAGATCCTGGGCGTGATCACTGAGAGCCGCTCCGGCCGCGAGGTGGTCATGGCACGCTGCTTCATCGACAGCTCCGGCTACGGCGATCTTGCAGCTCACGCGGGTTGCACGTTTACCGAACCCAACGACCATCCGGTGGCTAACAGCATCGGCGTGGCGGGAGTGAGCCTGGAGAAGTTCCGCGACTGGATCGAATCCCACGGAGCCCTGCAACAACTGGCGCTGGGTATGCGCAGCGGTGTGCCCGACCGCATCGTCCGCATCGATGCCAACAGCAGCAAACTACCGCCCGCCTTTGTCCTCCAGGCGCGACAGATCGGCCTGGCGATGGTGACGACGACCGTCCACGATGACTACTTCATGTTCCTCAAGCTCAACTACCGCATGAGCGTCAGCCCCACCAGCCGCGACGCCGTGGCGCTTGCGGAACTGGAGCTGCGTAAGCGGCAACTCGCCGCCATCGAGTTACTGCGTCGCTACGTGCCAGGCTGCGAGAAGGCGTTCATCACCCGCTCAAGTCCCTCGCTGTGCATCCGTCGGGGACGCTGCATCGCCTGCGACTACGACATTTCGATTGCTGAGGTGCTTGACGGCCGCCACTTCGAAGACGATGTGTTTGCCTACGGCTTCCACGACTGCGCCCCGCGCCTGCAGATCAAAAACGGCGGGACCTACGGGCTGCCCTATCGCGCCCTGCGCGCTGCGGGCGTCGACAATCTCCTGCTGGCCGGCATGCTCATCACGTCCAACTGGGAAGCACACATGTCCACCCGCAACACGGTGAGTTGCATGGCGCAGGGTCAAGCCGTGGGCACCGCAGCGGCGCTATGTGCGCAACGCGACTGCGGCACGCGCGAGTTGCCCTACGCCGAGTTGCGTAAGGCGCTGGAGGCTGGTGGCGTTTACTTCGAGTGAGTTTGCGCGATGCGGTTCTGTGGGCCAGCACAGGCCTCGCAGCCTAAACCGCATCGACGGTTTGGGCTTCGTCGGCGTGACGCAGGGCATCGCCTGGGGCGTCGCATGATGTCGCTGGAACATCGCGTGATGTCGCCGCAGCTTCGCACGGCAGCGGGTCCACTGCCATGCAGACCACCGTTAAATCATCGACCTGGTTGAGTGAGCCCGCCTGTTGGTCGAGCTTGGCGATCATTCGCGTCAAGGCCTGATCCAACGGCCCCTGCGCGAGTTGGCGGAACTCGTCCTGATACAGCGTGTTGGCCAGGTGTTGACGCTGGGCGACTTCGCCGGTGAGTTCCTGAAAGGCGCACTCGAAGCCGTCACTGTAGAGCAGCAGGCGATCACCCGGCTGGAGTTGCACGAAACCCTCTTCGAAAACCTCGTCGTGGAAGACCGCCAGCAGGCTGCCTTCGACTTCGAGGAATCGGCTCGACCCATCAGCATGAAGCAGCAGCGGATAGGGGTGGCCGGCGCGGGCGTATCGCAGGGTCATGTCGCGCGTGTCCACGACGCCGTACCACGCGGTGGCGGTGCGGACCTTGCCCGCCTGGTGATCGATCATGTCCTGGTTGAGTCGTGCGAGCGTCTCGGCAGGAGGCGTGATGCGGAACCCGCCAGCGAAGCGCGGGCCGATCTCCTTGGTACACAGCGCCTTTTTCATGAACACAGTCATGAGGGCTGCGGGAACGCCGTGGCCCACCGCATCAGCGATGAGAATGCCCACGTGATGTTCATCGAGGCGCGCGACGTCGTAGATGTCACCGCTGACGTAACCCGCTGGACGATAGAGGGCGCGGAAGTCCAGGCCCTTGACCACGGGCAGGTGCGGCGGCAGAAACTCGCGCTGGAGTTGCGACGCCAGGCGGAGTTCCTCATCAAGCTTGTGAATCTGCGTGCAAAGGCCCGACTCGTTAGCGCGGATCTGTTGGAGTTCGGTTTCGAGTTGGCGTAGGCCTTGACGTTGCGTCAGCAGCACGCGCAGCAGGCCGACGATGACGTGGCTGGGCGTGTCGGCAGAGGCCGCGAAAATGCCATCCTGCACCTGACATCCCAGCGAAGG
>JBGSTK010000062.1:0-40511 GCA_041736565.1 Phycisphaeraceae bacterium
CGTGAATACGCCGTATCGGCTTCGTACTCGATCTCATGCGCCCAGCCTAACAAGCACGGAGCGCCGATAGCTGATTGACCGCTGCCCGCAACGATCGCCGACCAACAACCCGACGCGGGTTGACAAGTTGTGACATAGCTAAATCCTTTTGGAGCCGGGGAGTTGAAACGCATGGTGACCTCGCCCCGGAGGTCATGGGGTGCTGGTGATCGACCTTACTGTCCCCAGTAGAGTCGGGTAAAGCGGTAGGCGGTGGAATCGGTGGCACCACCCGCGCCTTTGAAACTGTAGTTGGCCAGATCCATCGGTAAGGGGTAGTTGTAGGCGGTCAGCACCGCGCCGTGCCCGTCGCCGTAGGAGATGTTCTGATACGACGGTCGATCCGGATTCACCTTGGTGTCGTGGTTAGAGAAATAGACATCCGCGCCGGCGGGGTTGTTGTTGCGGTATTCGACACGATCAGCGCCGATGATCTGTGCCGCAGGCTGCAGGTCGGAATCCGAATAAGCGGGGTCGGCGATGCCATCGCTAATCTGCCAGCGGGACTCGCCAGTGTAGTTGGTGGCATGAGGATAGGCCTGAGCGCTGAGGCCCCAGAATACTCCGCTGATCACGACGTAATCCATCAACACTCGCGCGCCGATGCCACTCCAACCGAAGCTGCCGGTCTCCACATCCTCAATGGGTACGTACTCGGTCGTGGGGCAATTGAGCAGGGGGAGGGACGCGCCATATTGGCCCCAGGTTTCGTAGCTGGTGCCGTGACCTTTCCAGACTTCGTGGAGCTTGCCGCCGGTGTAGGTGCATCTATCGAACTCGCCGAGCAATCCCGCCCCGTGGACACTACGTGGATACCCGCGGGTCATGATCTGCGGGCGAATCTGGTGTCCATTTTGGTTCGCGCCGCCCGTGCGTGGCAGGATGCCTTTATGGTCCGGTGCGAAGCTCAGCGCCGACAGCGCGATGCCGCGCATGTTGGCCAGGCACATCGTCCGCCGCGCCGCTTCGCGCGCCGAACCCAACGCCGGCAACAGCATCGCGATGAGTAGCGCGATGATGGAAATTACCACCAAGAGTTCGATTAGCGTGAATGCTTTTGAAATCGGGGAGCCAAATCGCATGGTGACCTCGCCCCGGAGGTCAGGGTGTACCCCAAAAAACCTTACCCCACATTTTGTCGGGCGCATGATCGGGCCCCGACCACGTGGCGTTGACGCTGGAAATAGGCGATAGGTATTCCGCTTGGCCGTAGGGCCGCACGTGCCCATCGCCAAACGCGACGTTCTGATAGTTCACCACGCCCGATGGCAACACGCCACCATCGTGATTCGACCATGGCATCGCATCGGTGGTGTTCCATTCCACGCGGTCGGCTGCAATGATGCGATTGGACACGTCGGTGTCCTCGGTGGTCTCGGCTGGCTTGGCCAGGCCGTAAGCCAGCCAGCGGTCCTGTGCCCCGCTACCCGCCCCGCCGGGGGTGGCGCCCGATGCGTCGTTAGCGCCGCTGACGATGAGGTAGTCGTGCATCACGCGGTCGCCCAATTCGGTCCAGGTGGAGTTGCCACGGAATGGGAAGAATTCGGTGCTTGGGCAATCCAGAGCTTTGAAGTTGAGGTTGAAGTCCTCAGACCAAGTTTCCCACGCCATGCCGTGGCCGCGGAATGCGGGATCGTAGCGACGCGGCGAACTGCCGTAGCCGTGTCGCGTGACGTCTTGCTGGGGCGTGGTCCCGTTGCCGTCGTGGTTATAGACGCGAGGCCACCCCGCCATCATGATCTGCGGCCTCAGATCGTGGCCGGTGTTGGGCCCCCGCCCGCCGCCTGCCAGCAGGCCCTTGTGATCGCTGGCGACCATATTCGACGCCGTGGTGATACCGCGCAGGTTGGCCGAGCAGATCGTCCGCTTCGCCGCTTCGCGCGCCGAACCCAACGCGGGCAACAGCAGCGCGATGAGTAGCGCGATGATGCTGATGACCACCAGCAGCTCGATTAACGTAAACGCTCTGTTTCTTGGGGATTGCAGCATCATTGATCTACTCACTTTCATATCGGCGTCATTCGGCACTGACCCATGACTCTCTGACCCCATCGGGCTCACCGCACCAGTTCCAAACCTCGGCGCGACCGTCAGGCCGCGCCGGGGGGAGATTGAGCGATTCACGCCTGACGCCGACCACGCTTGCGCGCAGGCAGCATTAGCAGGCCGCACAGACCCAGCAGCGCCAAGCTGGCGGGCTCGGGGATGACCACGGTGTAGAGTGCGATGTCATTCCCACCGCTCAGAGCGATGGGCCCGCTGTCACCGAAGTTGGCGGAGTAAGTGATGAATAGGTCCTTGCCGCTGAAGTTGCCCACCAGCGACCCATCGGTGGCCAAGCCGGAGAAGGTGCCACTGAGGGAGGCTCCATCGCCAAGTTGGATGATGCCGAAGGACTGCCCGTCGCCCAGAACGAAGCTGTCGATGAGGCTGACATCCAGGATGCCGTTGAGGGTTAGTGTCGGGGTGGCGCCGGTGAGTTTGATGCGGTCATACTGTTCGGTAACGTTGAGGTCAAAGAGGATGCCGCCGAGTTGGATGGCGGTTGTGCTTGCGGCATTGTTGATCGCCAGGTCGCCGCCGAACTCCAGCGAGCCCGCACTGGCGCCCGGCGCCAAGATATCGCCGCTGTCGATGGTGACGTTGCGGATGATGGTTCCGTGCCCGCCCAGGGTTGCGCCCGAGGCGACCGTCATGGTGCCCGTGGCACCAAGGTTGGCCGCCGAACCCACACTGTTGCCGATAAGCAATGTGCCCCGGGTGACCGTGACGTTGCCGGTGAAACCTGACAGGTCGCCGTTAAGAACGACCACGGAGTTGACGCCGGCGCCAGCGATGGCGGCAACGGAGCCCTTGGATTCCTGGGCGAGGGTGATGTTGTTGATCGAGAGGTTGGCGGAACCGGTGAGCGTGCCGGTGAGGTTGAAGGTGTAGTTATTGGCGACGCTCAGGCCGTGGTTGCTGTTGACGGTGAGGGTTCGGTTGAAGGCGGCCAGATCGACGGGCGTGGCGCTGTTTCCGCCGAAGTGGACGCTGGCGCCGCTGAGGGTGACATTGCCGCTGGCCAGGGCGTCACGGGCGGCGTTAGCGCCGATGTAGAGCGTCTGGCTGGCGGCGGTCGCGGTACCGCTGAAGGTGCTGTCGCCCGACAGGTTGCCGAAGATGTTGGGGGCATCGGTGCCAGAGGTACTGAAAGAACCTGACCCCGAGAGCACACTCGCGATCCACAGTTCGCGACTGGAGGCGCCGGCGTCGTTGCGAATGAAGTTGTTGCTGCCGACGAACTCCAGGCCGCGATTAAACGACGTGCCGAAGTCATTGCCGCCGCCGGCGGTGTAGGTGCCGCCCGAGAGGATAATCTTGTTGCTGGTGCTGCCAAGGCTGGCGAAGTTGCTGTTGCTGGTGGTGCGGAGGGTGCTTCCGCCTTGGACGGTGATGGTCTGGCCGACGCCGCCGAAGGTATTAGAGCTGCCACCGGTGGTGCTGTTATTGCTCAGGCGCACCGTGCCGCCGCCATCGACGATGATGCTCTGGGTGCCGGTCAACCTGCCGCTGACTTCGAGTTCCTTGGTCGCTGCGATGTTCCAGGTCTGATTTGCCCCAAGCGTCACGGCATTGGCCAACAGTAGTTTGACCGCTGTTGCAGACATGTCGATGCCCGATGAGCCGATCGTCAACGTGTTGCCAGCACTGATCGTGACCTGGCCGGCGGGATCGGCGATTCGGATGCCTAGCCAAGAGAGGTTGTCCCCCAGCAAGACGGTGTTGGCGGCAGTGACGTTGTTGTCCCACACGGCCACGTCGCTGGCCGTCGGCTGAACCGTCGTCCAACTGCTGTCGAGGTTGAGATTGTCGGTGTTGTCGGCCTTGAAGATGTCGGCCTTTGCCAACGGGCTCAACGCGGCCATCAACAGCACCGCAGTTGAGAAAGCCATCGTTCGGGTCATCGGGTTCATCATGAAGCTCCTAAAAAAGAAGGGATAGGGACTGTCACCGGGTCATGCCTTTGACATGGCGCCGGTGTACTTGGGCGGCGCCAACGTGGCGCCGGCCTTAAAGGTGAATGGAACCGCCAGGGGAGGTAAATCGCGCTCGGGATCGGCGATCTTTTCACGCAGCATGGCCACGGCTTGCCGACCCATCGCGAACTCCGGCAGGCGCATGGCCGTGACGGCTGGCCCTATGTCGTTAAGCGTGTCCTCGGCGAAGGTGACGATCGAAACATCGGCCCCGGGTTGCAGACCGGCGAGCATCGTGCCCGCCACAGCCGCCCGAGCCGCCAGCGGCGAATAGCAAACCATCGCTGTCGGGGCCGACTCCCCAGCCAACAGGTCGCGCACACTGACCGCCATCTCCCCGCGATCGCGGATGGTCGTATCGCCGAAGTAGCTGGGCATAAGGCCCGCTTCGCTCAACACCGCTTCATACCCCCCGCTACGATCCTGCTGGCTGTAGTGCGACCAGGTGGTGCCTTTGCTGTGAGCGAAATCCAAGTACGTGATGCGACGATGCCCCAGATCCACGAGCTGGCGGGTGATGGCGCGGGCAGCCCCGAGGTCATCGGGATACACCGCATCAGTCGGGTGCTTGCAGTTGAGCCAGACCGAAGGCAAGTGGTGGGCCCGGATCAGTTCCACCATGGCGGGCGGGACCAGAGCGTTGTAGTTAATCAGCAGCCCATCGCTCATCATCTCCCGGAGCATCTTGGGTGCCCGGGCTGGATCAGTCAGCACATCATCGGCCAGCGAGGCAATCATCAGATGCTGATCGTGGGCTGCGATGGCGTCCTGAATCCCCGCCAGGAGGCTGGGGGGCAACAGCGAGCGCGAGCCGTCGGTGGATAGCAGGAGGGAGACAGCCCCGAAACTGCCTCGGGCCATGGCTTTGGCGGCAGCATTGGGCCTGTAACCCAGTTCCCCGGCGATGGCGCGGATACGGGCAGCCCGCGCCACAGCCCGACGTTGCCGGGGTTCGTAACGCCGATTGAGAATGTTGGAGACGGTCATCTCCGACACATGGGCTCGACTGGCGATTTCTTTTAAGGTGACAGCCATGGCAGACGTTTTCCCGAAAGGTTTAGTGATCGTCAAAACCCACAAATATGTAGCGCTAGAATAAGCCGCTGCCGGCTGATTGTCAAGAGTTTGGCCAGCAAATTGAATGGAATTTCGTCAATGGCGAAGGGGCCGCGTGGCAAGTTGACTATAGTTAGTTATAGATCCGTGCATTCATGATCGCGAATGAATCAGACTGGTTCCGAGCGCGCCTGAGGAACGGAGCTTTTTATCCAACGCCGGGTGACAAACAAACCGATATAATCCGCTCAAGCCCTTTTCGTCCCTATTGGCCACGAACCATTACGAGGCTCGACTGATGATCTATTCCAATGCCTGTGCCTACGCAATCCGCGCCATGACCCGGCTGGCGATGATGCGCCCCGATGGCTACGTCCTGCTTGATGAACTTTGCGAAGGCAGCGACCTGCCTCGCCATTTCGTGGCCAAGATTTTTCAGGACCTGGTGCGCAAAGGCCTGCTCGTCAGCGCCAAGGGTCGCGGCGGCGGCTTCGCCCTCGCACGTAAACCCCAGCAAATTTCACTCTTCGACATCGTGGCCATCGTGGATGGCACCGAGCCGATGGACCGTTGCGTCGTAGGCCTGGCCAAATGCGACGACAAGCAGCCTTGCCCACAGCACGATCAGTGGAGCCCGGTTCGCAACATGCTCAAGAATTTCCTGGCGCACACCACGCTGGCGGATATGGCCAAGTCGCTGGCGGTCAAACTCGAGACCATCGGCTATGAAAAGCCTGAGGCCAAGAGCAAGAGCAAGCCTTTGCGCGCCAGCCGGTGACCGCTGACCCGATGGCCACTGACTCGACGTGTGGTCTACCTAATCAAATAGCGAGCCCAACAGCCCCGGGGCCTGTCGTGTCGTGTGCGACTCAGGGCACCGTCGCAGGCACGGGCTTCTGCGCCAGAGCCATGTCCTGAACCACCAGACGCGTCTTTAGCACCACTAGGGCCGTCTCCAACTGCGGGTCCAGTCCCTTTTCAAGGATGTCCTGCGCGGTGGCAGGCTTAGTCGGCTTGGCGGGCTCCTGCGCGGTAACGGCCTCGCCGGGGTTCTTCACGGCATCGCCACCTTCCGCCACTCCCGGGGCAACCGGCGTAACGGGCGTAACGGGCGCGTTGACACCGTTATCGCCCTGCGGCTGGGGCGTCGGCGGCAGATCAACCTTGGGATCCTCAAGCTTCTCAATCACTGTTTCACCGCGAACCACATCGAGATCCTGACGAAACTCCATCATGCTGCTGATCTGCTTGGGCGTCATCTTCAAGCGGACATCCGGCTCAATGCCCCAGGTTGTGGCATCAGGCTGGCGGTGAATGATCCGCCCGTTGGGCAGCCGGTAGTACTCGGTCGTGAGTTTGAGCACCGCCCTGCCACCATCGAGCTTGTAGAGATTCTGCACCGAGCCTTTGCCGAAGCTGCGCATGCCGATGATCGTCGCCCGGTCGTAGGCCTGCAGACAACCCGCGACAATCTCCGAAGCGCTGGCGGAACCTTCGTTAATCAGAACGACGACCGGGAACGAGGCATAGGTCTTGTGAGCCTTGGCTTTGACCGGCTCGCTGGTCAATTCACCGTTGGCACCCACCGTGTCGACGATGACGCCCGAGGCGATGAAGCGATCACAGACATCGATGGCGGAGCTGAGCAATCCCCCGGGGTTGTAACGCAGGTCCAGGATCAGGCCGTTGATCCCCTCCTGGCGTTGCATGGTGTTGATGGCGGCGTCGATGTCATCGGCTGACTGCGGGATGAACTGCGAGAGCCGGATGTAGGCGATGCGCGCTTCGGGGTCGATGGTGTAGTTCCAACCGCCTTGGGGCAGATGCTCCCACCCCTTGACGCTTTCGATGATGATTTCAGCGCGTTTGATGGGGATTTTGAGCATGTCACGTTCGCCGGGGCGCTCGATGCCCAGCGAGACGATGGTGCCTTCCGGGCCAGTGATGTTTCGCACTGCCTGATCCAGCGACCAGCCCGCGGTCGATTCATCGTTGACGGTGGCGATGATGTCGCCAGCCTTGATGCCTGCCTTCTGGGCTGGAGTGCCCTCCAGGGGGCTGACCACCAGCAATCGGCTGTCGCGGCGGGAAATTTGGATGCCCACGCCGAAAAACTTGCCCTGCGTGTTGCGTGCAAATTCTTGAACCTCACGCGGCCAGATGATGTTGGAGAAATCATCCAGCGGCCCCATGGCACCATCGCCCAACTCATAAACCAGCACCGGCGAAGGCAGCTTCAACGTCTGGTTGTTCAAGTCCGCAATCTTGTCCAGGGCACCGGCAGCATCGAGATAGTTGAGGCTGTCGGTGCGGGATTTCAGATCCTTGGCCAGCGCATCGAGCCCGGTGCGGAAGGCTTGGACCTTCTGGGCATCACCCAGGCTGGGAAACGTCACTGCAAGCGCGGGATTGACCGTGATGGCGGAAATCGACTCAATGGCACCCATCACCAGCGGACTGTAGCCGGTGTTAGTGACGTGGCGGCGGGCGGCATGCGCCAGCGCCTGACGAAGCAGAGAGATGTCGATTCCCGAGAGCGTCTGCTCCCAGGTTTCGCTGCCCAGCGACAGGGGCTCGGGCTCTTCCTTGCCCATGCGACGGGCCTGCTCGGCGTAGAGGCGTTTGAGTTCATCGGGGGCATAGAGGCGAAGCAGCCGCACTTGCCGCTCTGCGTTTTTGGCGTCGCTTCGGTAGGTGGTGCGATCCTCGAAGAGCGCTTCGAGATTGCGATACAGCGCCAGGGCTTCGAGCCAGTCGTTGGTCTGAGCGGCCTGGGTGGCGGCCTGACGAGTCGTGTCGAGCAGCGCGGCGACTTCGGGGGTCTTGACCAGGGCGCTGCGATCATCGGTGAGCGTGCTGGCTTCGAGCAGCGAGTTCATGGCCTCATCGAGTTTGTCGGCCTTGGCCAGTTCCAGCGCCTTGGCCAGCGCAGCATCGAAAGCCGCCTGCCGATCGGCGTTGTGCTGGGCCTTGTGCTTTTCGAGGCGCTCGATGTCGCGGGTAAGTCGAGCGATGCGGGGGTCGGAGGCGTCGAACCCGGCGCCGCTCTGAAGCTTAGCCAGAACCTGATCAAACTGTCCGGTCTCCGCCAACTGGGAGATAGACGGCAGCGCGTCGTCGGCCGGGGCATCGGCCCAGGTCGGGCCCAACGTGGGCAAAGACAACAAAAAAAGCGGCGCCAGGAGGGCGCGCGTCACGAACGATCGAAATATCGATTTCATGCGTCATTCCATAAAAGCGGTGCCATGGGCCTGCAACAGAATACTACGCGGCAAGGAGCCCGGCGGTGCGTTGGCGAGCGCTGCGACCAATGATTGTTATGCCGCAACGATCAGGCAAGCCTGAACCATATGCGCAAACGCGGGAGGCACATCACGTCCGTCCCAACGCCCGTTTGGGCAGCAGAATCCGCTCCCCGGAGCCTCCCCCGGAGCATAGAGGTATCACTTGCCAATTCAGGCGCTCTCACGCTTAGCCTGGCGCAGGTCCGCCAGTGTCACGGGCTTGTCGATCGCCCACCCATCCAGAACGTAGGTGGCGTCGGCGACTTTGCTGTCGGGCAGCTCGTACATGAGGTTGAGCATGAGTTCTTCCATGACCTGCCGCAGAGCTCGGGCACCGGTGCCGCGGGCCAGCGCCTTTTTGGCGATGGCGTTCATGGCGGCGGGGGTGAACTCCAACTTCACATTTTCCATGCTAAAGAAGTGCTGATACTGGCGTACCAGCGCGTTCTTGGGCTCGGTGAGGATGCGCATGAGGGTCGGTTCGTTCATGGGCTCCAGGGCCGCGACTAACGGCAACCGGCCGATGAACTCGGGAATCATGCCGAATTCCACAAGGTCCTCGGGCGTCACCTTGGATAGCACGGCACTGCCCTGATCTTCACGGGCCGTGTCCTGCTCGCTGGCGAAGCCAATGGCTTTCTTACCCAGGCGGCGACGAATCACATCCTCAAGGCCGACGAACGTCCCACCACAGATAAAGAGGATGTGGCTGGTGTCCATCTGGATGTATTGCTGCTCGGGATGCTTGCGGCCGCCCTGGGGTGGTACGTTGGCAACGGTGCCTTCGAGCATCTTGAGCAGTGCCTGCTGGACACCTTCGCCTGAGACGTCACGGGTGATCGAGACGTTGTGCTGAGTCTTACCGATCTTGTCGATCTCATCCAGGTAGATGATGCCGCGCTGCGCTGCTTCGAGGTCGAAATCCGCAGCCTGAAGGAGCTTGAGCAGCAAGTTCTCGACGTCTTCGCCGACGTAGCCCGCTTCGGTGAGCGTGGTGGCATCGCCGATGGCGAAGGGGACGTTGAGCACCTTGGCCAGCGTTCGCGCCAGGAGCGTTTTGCCGCTGCCAGTGGGGCCTACCAGCAGGACGTTGGACTTATCCAACTCGATGGGGTTGTCTTTATCGTCGGCTGCCTGGAGGCGTTTGTAGTGGTTATGGACACAAACGCCCATGGTTCGCTTGGCGTGGTCCTGACCGATGACGTACTGGTCAAGGAACTCTTTGATTTGCCGGGGCGTGGGGATAGCGCCGAAGCTGGGGCGGTTGGAGGCGACGCGTTTGCGTTCCTGCTTGAAGATGTTCTGGCACAGGTCGGTGCAGCTTGAGCAGACGTAGACGTCGTTGGGGCCTTCGACCATGGGGCCGACTTCCCGCGAGCTTTTGCCGCAGAATGAGCAGGTGGTGACCCGTCGGCCTCTGAAAGCGCCGCCGGTACCAGTGTCACCGGTGCCGGTGCCCTCGCCGCCGGGGCCGCCCAGTGAGCCGGTGTCATTCCCATCAGTGGGGCCTTTTCCGCCGCCGCCTTTTCCAAAACGTCCGTTGGCCATGAACAAAGTCCTGATAATGCAAGGAATGAATGAAGCCGATTGAGGCCCCGAGTAGCCCGTCGGAGGAGAAAACAAGCCCGCTCCTTCTTTTTTCGTCCATTGAGCCCGGGGCCTTGACTCGCAAGCTCTTGGCGATCTTCGGTCGGGGGGGTCCGGGGGGATTCCCAGCCGGTGTTTATCGACGGCACAGCGCATTGTCCTGTGCAATCCTCACAACATCATAACCGGTCCCGCTGCCTATTTCCCCCCGTCTGCCCAACTTTCTGGCGACCATCGCGGATCTGCCTGGCGAACGTCGAGGCTTCGCCTGACGAACGCCACGGCTCTGCATCTTTTGCTGTCTACCAGATGTCGCTAGACTAAACAGTCCTATGAAAAATTCCACGACTAAGCGTCCCAACATTATCCTTCTCGTCGGCGAAGACACCGGTCTCCATCTGGGCTGCTACGGCGACACCTACGCCCGCACGCCCAACCTCGACCGGCTGGCCGCGTCAGGCATCCGATTCACCAACGCCATCTCCACCGCACCCGTCAGCGCACCATCGCGTTCAAGCATCATCACGGGCCAGTATTCCTGGTCCATCGGCTCGCACCACATGCGTTCGACGCTGTTGACACCGCCCCGCCTCTTCACCCACGAGCTTCGCGACGCTGGCTACTACGTCAATTGGAACACCAAGACCGACTTCAACTTCCAGCCGCCCGCCGACTTCGCCGATAGCACCAGCGACTGGGTCAACGACCTGCGGCAAGGCACGCTGCCCGACAAACCGTTTTTTCTTTACCGCAACTTCGGCGTGACGCACGAGAGCACAATGTGGCACGGGCCGGTCGGTGAGAAAGGCGATACCGGCGCCAGCGCGGAGCGGATGAAGCTGGCCCCCTCGCTACTGCCCGAACACCGCCACGATCCCGCCAAGGCCTACGTCCCGCCCTACCTGCCTGATGATCCTCAGACGCGGCAGAGCATCGCCTGGTATTACGATGCGCTTTCGATGCAGGACGCCCAGATCGGTCAGGTGCTCGATGCCCTGGAACAGTCGCCCTATGCCGACAACACGATCGTGATCTACATGACCGACCACGGTCGTGGCTTGGCGCGCGAGAAGCGGTGGTGTTATGAAGCGGGCCTGCATCTGCCACTGATCGTGGCGGCACCCCACATGCCCGGTCGTTTCGAGCCGAGCCTGCGACACGATGTGATCAACTGGGTGGACATCGCGCCGACCATCCTGTCACTGACGGGTGTGCCCCTGCCTGAGCAATACCAGGGCGTGGCGCAACTTGGTGAAGCGCGCGGCCCTGAACGTGCCTTCGCCTTCGCCGGGCGTGACCGCATGGATGAAGCCTACGACCGCGTGCGAGCGGTGCGCGATCGTCATTGGCATTACATACGCAACTTTTATCCGCAACTGCCCTATGCGCAGCGCAATCTCTACATGGAATACATGCCCACCACGCTGGTGCTGCGGCAATGGAACCTCGAGGGCCGACTCAGCCCGGCTCAGAAACTGTGGATGAGCGAGCGGAAACCGGCGGAGGAACTCTACGACGTCGTGGCGGATCCCTGCATGATCCACAACCTCGCGGCTGATCCAGCCCACTCGGCAACTTTGAAACGGATGCGAGCAGCGCTCGACGAACACATGGCCAAAGTCGACGACAAGGGTGCCACCTCCGAGCGGAAACTCGTCGCTCGCAATCTTGTCAAGGACCGGCTTGATGAGTACCACGCCCGCGTCGAACCCCTGCGGCCCGAATGGCGCATCGGTTTGGAGCGCACCATCGTTGAGATGGAAGAAGTCCCGGCGAATTGACGCCACATCACCGGCTACGGTGCATCAACTCTCAATGAGCGACAGCACGCGGATCACTTCCGCCACACTCCAAGCCTGCGCCGGTGTACCGACCGCGCGGTGGGGCCAATCGGCTTCGTGAATCTCGTGGAGCTGGCCCAGACCCGATCCCATGAGGTCGTCGATCAAGGGCTGGAGCGCCGCACGCGCTTCGCGGCGGGCGTCATCTGAGAACTCGCCACAACGCAGCACCGCCTCGGCATATGGGCCGATGAGCCAGGGCCAGACCGTGCCCTGGTGATACGCTTCGTCGCGCTGGAACGCTGGGCCGTAGTAATGGGCATGGTAGCGCCAATCGCCGGGCGGCAAGGTGCGTAAGCCAAACGGCGTCAGCAGATGCTGGCGCACAGCGGCGACGATCTGCACCTGCTTGGTTCGCGGCAAGGGCGAGACCGGCAGACTGGCGGCGAAAATTTGATTGGGCCGCAACGTGACGTCCACCTGCGCGGGGTTTTGCCCGTTGCCGCCGTTCTCGACAGCGCTAGCGGCCTGATCGCTCCAGACGCTGTCGGCACAATAGTTGCGAGACTCGTCCCAGAAGACTTTGCCAAATGAACGGCGGACGCGATCCGCCAGGCGGTCGTAGTGATCCGCCGCCGTCTGATCCAACGCAGGACACGCGCGAATCTTCTCCGATAACCCGACTAAGGCTGCATACCACAGCGCGTTGATCTCCACGGCTTTGCCGGGGCGCGGCGTGAAGACCACACCGTTAGCAGCGGCGTCCATCCACGTCAGTTGCGTGGACCAGTCACCAGCGGTGATGAGCCCATCGCCCGCCATGCGGATACCGCCAGCGGTACCCTTGATGTAGGCCGACATGATCTTCATGCACGCCTCACCCAGCCAGTCTTCAAAGCACGCTGCATCATCCGCCAGACGCACGTACTCCAAGGCGGCGCGGATGAACCAGAGGCTGGCATCCACGGTGTTGTAGTGGGCGGCCCGCTCGTCGTAATCGTCGAAGCGGTTGGGCACGAGACCGTCGCGAATGGACTCGGCGTAAAGCCGCAACGTCGCACGGGCATCATCGAAGCGACCGGTGCAGAGCATGATCCCGGGCAGCGCGATGAAGGTGTCACGCCCCCAGTCGGCAAACCACGGATACCCCGCCATGATCGTGCGCAACTCGCGGTGATGAATGGTGCGATCAACGACGAAATCATCGGCGGCGAGGGCGAGCGCCCGCCAGACGGCCGGGTCGGTGGCGGAGCGTTTGGCACCCTCAGACTCGGGCGGCAACGAAACGCTGACCAGATGGCGCTCGCGGTCATCCGTCGGCCAACCCTCTTCATCGGCGGGACTATCGCCCAGCGCCACGGTGACGGAGATCACCTGCTGATCGCCCTTGGCTCCTGCAGGCACGGTGACGGCAAATCCGCCGGGCACGAAATAGTCTTCGGTGGCTTCCTGGCCTCGCTCGGCATCGACGGGATAGAACGCGTTGTACCACCAGGCGTGTTCCGCCACCTTCCAGATTCCGCCCGGACAGGCGAGCGTGACGGCCAGTTCTCCCCGTCGCACGACAATGTGCTCGTCGCGTTCCTCGACACGAATCGGCGCGCCGCTGTTGTTCCTTGCCATGCCATGGAAATCGCGCAACGTCAGCATGGGTGAGAGTCGCAGCGTCGCGCTGTGGCCCTGGTTGGGCGGCAGGTCGATGCGATACTGCAAGGTCGCGGCCTGTTCCTTCCAATGCAGGAACAACTCGCGCGTCACCCGCAGCGGTCCCCAGGTGTAGGTCCATCGCGCGGTCAGGCCCTTATCAAAACGTTGAAGCAACTCGTGTCCGCGCGGATGCAGCACGTGGCCGCGCTCGCCTTGGAACATGATCGAACTGAGTTCCAACGTCTGCGTGGGTTCGTGGGCTGATGTCGCTGCGGGGCTGTGATGCAGCGTGAGATGTTCGAGCATCTGGTTAAGCGCGACGATGCGGCCGACGGGCGGTCGTGTCGCGGCCACCAGCAGGCCGTGATACCTGCGGGTGTTGACGCCCGGCAGCGTGCCCATGGCGTACGCACCACTGCCGTTGGTCAGTAGCCACTCGCTTTGAAGGTGTGAGGTGGCCGGGGTATCAAGCGTGATCTCGACGCGATGGGTCGGTCCATAGAGTGATGCAGTGCCCGGCACATCCGCGGCTTGTGTTACGGGCGGTGCGGGTGAAACCGGCGGAACTGAAACAGGTGCAACATCCTTCGTGGCTGGCGTCGCTGGCGTGCGGTCGGGCACCTGGCGCAACGGAGCCACGAGCTGAGCGGCGATTTTCGTCTTGACTGGAATCTTCTTGCTCGAACTTTTTTTGGCAACCTTATTTGATGCCGCCGACTTGCCGGAATTGGGGAGCGGTTTGGCGGCTGTTTTCGCCAGGGGCTTAGGCGCAGGTTTCACTGCGGTTTTCTTGGCCGTTTTCGCTACGACCTTCGCCGCAGGCTTGACGACGGGTTTCGTCACGGGCTTAGCCGCGGGGGTCTGCTTCTTGGCCATGGACGGTTTCGCTTTGGACACTACTTCATCTCCACAAATACTCGGCGTCACCAGTCAACTTCCGAACTGTAACCGTCACGGATGGACGCGGCAAATTCCGCATACCCGCCCCTCAACCACCTACCGCACCTTGATCGTCGCCAGCGCCACCGCCGCCAGAATGATGCTGATAATCCAAAATCGAACCACCACCTGATTCTCGGTCCAACCCATCAGGTGGAAATGGTGGTGAATCGGCGCGCACTTGAACACGCGTCGGCCGCCTCCGGGCTTGTTCTTGGTGGCTTTGAAGACACCCACCTGCAGCATCACGCTCACCGCCTCGAGAACAAACACCCCGCCGATGATCACCAGGAGAAACTCCTGACGGATGACCACGGCGATGTAGCCCAGCAGGCCGCCCAACGTCAGCGAGCCGGTATCGCCCATGAACACCTGCGCCGGGTGGCAGTTAAACCACAGGAATCCCAGGCATGCCCCGACCATGGCACCGGCGACGATGGCCAGTTCATCACTGAAGGGAATGTACGGAACCAACAGGAACTTGGCACGCAACTCATCGCCAGCAATCAGCGCCAGGATCATGAACGCAAAAGCCACGATGCACATGATGCCGCTGGCCAGGCCGTCCATGCCATCGGTCAGGTTCACCGCATTGCTCGATCCGCTGATGACCAGCACCGATAGGAGCACGAACATCCACGGCGTCAGCACGATGAGATACTGCGACGGCACGTAGACACCCAAGGCTGTATCCATGACCCACGTTTTCATGAAGGGGATGTTCACCGCGTGGGACATCTGGTTGAAGTGGTGCGGGTCGGGCTGGAGTTTGTGGGCACCGTGGCTGTGGATGAACAGGCCCAGCAACACCGCCAGGCCGAGTTGAAACAGGAGTTTCTCGGCTGAGTAAAGGCCTTCGCGTGAGCCGGGCTTCCGTCGGGCGCTGGTGAGTTTGAGCCAGTCGTCAAACCCACCCAGAACCGCCAGCCACACCAAACACAGCAGACTCATCTGCACATAGAAGTTGCCGATGTCCGCAAGCAGGAAGATGCAGAGGAACAGCGCTCCGCAGATCAGCACGCCACCCATAGTGGGCGTGTTCTTCTTCCCCTGCATGATCTGGTTGAGGCTCTGGTTGTAGAACTCCGGGTGGTCGCCGATCTTCATGCGGAGCAGCAGGCGAATGACCTTGGGCCCCAGCGATACGACGAGGATGAAGCTCAGGATGATGGACGTGACGGCGCGGAACTCGACGTAAATGGTCAGCAAGCGCGCCAGCCAATCGAGGCCCAGGGACGCCAGGAAGTCACGGAAGTATTCGGCAAGAACGTAGAGCATGGGTCAGAGGGCGGCCGGTAATGGGGTTGACGAAGTTACGGGTCGAGCCGCCGGGGGCAAAGGCAACGATGCCAGCGACAGGCGATGTTCGAGTGCGGGAATCAGGCGCTCCAGCGCACAGGCGCGGGATGCTTTGATGAGCACCACATCGCCCGGCTGGATCATGGCTGCGACGGTGGCCCAGAGATTCTCATCGCCCGGCACCACTGTTCGCACGCGCTGCGGCGGCCAGTGGCGCATCAAGGCCTCAGCGGTGTAGAGCGACAACTCGCCAATGAGGATCGCCAGGTCAATGGCCGGGGACGTCTGATCCTGGCGTGAATCAGGTGGCGTGAGGGTGCCCAATGTCCGCCCCACCAGACGATGCAAGTCCGGTGCTTGGGTGCCCAACTCGCGCATGTCGCCCAATACGGCGATCCGTCGCGCTGGTGTGCCATCGGCCCGCACACCGACGGGCATGGCCGTCAGGGTGCGCAACGCGGCAATCACGGAATCGGGGTTGGCGTTGTAGGCATCGTTGAGCAGTGTGCCTCCTCCTAGGAGGGGCGTCACCGCCATGCGCATGGGTACACCCGTCGCGGTCTGCAACGCTGTGGTCATCGAATTGTCGGCCAGGCCCATCCACCGTCCGACGACCAGAGCTGCCAGCGCGTTGCCTGCGTTGTGCCGCCCGGGCATGGGCAGCGTGAACTCGAGGGATTCGGCGGTCGGTTTGGCGTCGTCAAAACGGGGCAAGGTCACGATGCATCGCTGCGTACAGCCGCGCTCTTCAACATTCAGGAGCTTGGCTTCGCAGGAGGCATCGGTGCCAAAAAGCACCAGCCGCTGCCTGACCAGAGGCTCATCGGCCAGCGCGGGTGCCAGGTGTTCCATGGTCTCGGGATCACCGGGCACCACCGCCAAGCCGTCGGGGGCGAGGTGTCGCAGGATGGATGCTTCTTCCCGGGCGACGCCTTGGAGGGAGCCGAAGAACTCCATGTGCTCGTGGCCGATGCTGGTCATCACGACGATGTCGGGGCGAACGATCGCGCCCAGGGCGGTGATCTCACCGGGATGGTTCGTGCCGACCTCGACCACGACGAAGGCATCGCGGCCAGAAGTCGCCCCCGGTTCCGCCCCCCCCGACCCCGCAGGTCGCAGTCCATCGCCCGCCGCCAGCAGCGTCAGGGGCACGCCGATGTGGTTGTTGAAACTCTTGGGCGACTGCGAACCTTGTAGCGTTGCGGAGAGCACGGTGTGAATTAGATGCCGCGTGGTGGTCTTGCCGTTGGAGCCGACGACGGCGATGACCGTGGTCTTGAGCGCGCGGAGGTGGTCGCGATAGGCCATCGCCAGTGTCTGCAACGCCACGAGCGTGTCCGTGACCAACAACGTGCCCACGCCGCCGACACCTTTTACCAACACGGCTGTGGCACGCTTCTGATCATCGACGATCAGCATGGCTGCACCCGCATCAACAGCGGCTTGAAGCAGATCATGTGCATCGTGATTCTCGCCCCGCAGCGCCAGGAACACCTGACCCCGCCGCAACGAACGCGTGTCAGTGCCCAGCCCGTCAAGATGCGCCATCGCCTCCATGGGCGGCGTAAGCCAGCGGCCCTGGGTGATACGAGCGAGGTTGTCGGGCGTCCAGAAAAGTCCCATCGTCAATACCGCATGTCAGCGTTTGTCACGTCGCGATCACCCGCTGCTTCTACTTCACACTTCGCCCCAGCCGACCTGCCCGGCGATCCAACGCCGCCAGCGCGTGGACACGGTCGTCAAACGGGTGCTTGGTCGTTCCGATGATCTGGTAGTCCTCATGCCCCTTACCCGCCAGCAGCACCACGTCCAGTGGCCCAGCCTCGCTGATGGCTAGGGCGATGGCGGCATCGCGCTGCGATTGCACATGCACTTTGTTCGCTGCAGTCTGGGCAGGCACACCGCTGAGGATTTCGTCGATGATCGCCTGCGGGTCTTCGGTGCGGGGGTTGTCGCTGGTAATGATGACGCGATCCGCCAGTTTGCAGGCCACTGCCGCCATCTTGGGCCGCTTAGTGCGATCGCGATCGCCCCCTGCACCGAACAGCACGATGAGGCGGCCGCGCGTCACGGGTCGCAGCGCCAAAAGCGCGTTTTCCAAGGCATCATGGGTGTGTGCGTAATCGACAATGACCGTCGGCATACCGGTGACGGGAGCGGCCGAGGCCGAGTCCGACGTCACGCCCGCGGCATCGAGTTGCCCGGCTTCGAGACGCACAGCTTCCAATCGCCCCGGCACTCCCGGACACGATGCAAGTCCATTTCGCAACGTTCGCGCCAGGGCCGTGATCGTGTTTCCTGCGGCCGCAGCCTGCAGCGCGTTGATGGCGTTATGCCGACCGACCAGGGGCAGGTCCACCTCGACACTACCCCAGGGGCCATCGAACACACCACGCAGGCGATCAGCCTCCATCCGCAGAATGGTCGCGTGGCAAGCTGATGCTTCGCCCTTGGGCGGTGCGTGGCCTTCGCTGCTCACCGAACACGATAGCACCTTGGCGACACAGCCCTCCAACAGCCGGGGCGTCCAGGCGTCGTCGGCATTGACCACCGCGTACCCCTCGGCTGGGAGTGACGCGAACAACACCGCCTTGGCTGCGGCGTAGTCCTCCATCGTGCCGTGATAGTCCAGATGATCGCCCGTGAGGTTGGTAAACACGCCCACGTCGAACCGCAAGGCCGCGACCCGTCCCTGATGCAGGGCGTGGCTGGAGACCTCCGCCACCGCGGCACGACAGCCGTTGGCGACCATGGCCGCCAGATTGCGCGAAAAATCGATGGCACCGGGCGTGGTCAGTTCCGCGGGCCGACGCTCCCGGCCATCGTCAACGAGCACTGTCCCCATCAGCCCCGTGGCCACGCCAGCCTGTCGAAGCAGATGCTGAAGAATAAATGCCGTCGTGGTCTTGCCGTTGGTCCCCGTGATGCCCAGGAGTTTGAGTTTGGCGCTGGGCTCGCCGAAAAATCGCTCAGCCAGTTGGCCCGCCAGACGCTGGTCAACCTTGGCCGCGCTGGCCCATGCCACGTCCGCGCCGGTGGCCAGGGGAGCATGGGCTGCACCGGCGATGACCGCCACGGCCCCGTTCGCCACCGCTGCGGCTATGTAGTCCTGCGCCCGCGCTAGACCGTCCGGGCCGGGGACATCGCGCGCAATATAGACGCAGCCCGGGGTAGCGCGGCGGGAGTCATCGGTGATCTCCGTGACCTCGACCTCGCCGCCACCACGGGACAGGCTCAAGCCCAAACCATCTATCAGGTCACCAAGACGCATTCGCTCTTCCTGTGAGTAACTGCACCGCTGCCCACCCACGCAATGATCGCCCAGCAGCCGGTTATCGCTCTTATTATCGGTCCAACCGGCCCCAAGTCACCAAAACCGCCCTCGAATCAGCCTCGCCGCCGAGGGGGATCGATGCCGCCGGTATTAAAACGGCAATATGCCACCATATCCGGCCGCAAGTTCGCTTCAGTCGTAATAAGAACCATTCGATAGACCATCCATGATGCCGGTGAATCAACCCATTGACGCCATGCGCATGCGGCCCCGGCAACGCGCTGAACTGATTCTGCAACTCGATAGCCACAGCGGGAAAGTCGAACCGGAAGCGGAGCGCCGGACCACACGCCACACCCACCATGGCCCTGCGGTCGCCACCGTGGACCACCCCAGCGGTGCCGCGGCCCGATTCATCGTGCACCCGCGGAATCTCAGCGCCAAGGGCATGGCGTTCGTCCACGGCGGTTTCCTCTACCCCGGCAGCCGATGCCTGATCCTCATGAACACGCTGTCAGGCAAGGGTCGGCAGATGCCGGGCCGACTCCGCGCATGCCGACACCTCACCGGCTTGGCGCATGAGATCAGCGTCATCTTCGATGATGCCATCGACCTCGACGATTTCGTCGAGAAGCCGCCGGTCAAAGCCAAAAGGGCTTCCGCCCAATAAATTCACAGGACGGGCAGTGCTACCCGCCGAGTCAGACGCTCAGGCGTGCTGGGTCACCACGGCATGAGTATCGCCCTCACGGACCCATCGGCTTTCACGACCACGATGGTTGCGGACCTGCGTTAACCGACGAAGGTAGCTGTCGAGTTCCGGCTCGGCGAAACTCTCTAGAAACTCGTGCATGGCGCTGTGGTTGATGTGCACGATCTGATCAATCATCTGCTGCTTACTCATGGCAGGATCCTTTTGGCTCGCGGTCGGGGACCGTGGGTTGAAATCGACTATAGCGCCGCTGACGGTCCGAATCCGCTGTTGCGGGGCAAACGCTTCCATCGGCCAACTTCGCCTTGAATCTGCACGTCAAGTCCGTTATCGGATGCGCATCTGAGCTACGCCCAAACCATCCACCGGATATCCACCAAAAGCACCCTCGCTGTCCGCTGATGAATGCGGCGCGGAGTTGGATTCGTGCGATTCCGGTCGCTCGCCTCCGGTCGCTCAACTAATGTCTATATAGGTAGCGGGGTAGGTGGGCGGGCGTAGAGCGGCACGTACACGTGGCGGTAGCTTCCACCCACAGCGGGGCGATACAATCCAGACATGGCCTACCTCTATATCAACAGCCCCTACAGCGGCGACCCGGTGAAGATCCGTCAGGAAGATCTCGGCCGAGCCGTTCGTGATGGGGAAGGTCGCGTCTTCTACACCCTGCCCCGTAGCGATGGCAACGGCTACTACGGTTCGATCACCCGCATCGGCGGCGCTAAGGAGGAGGCGCAGTACATGGCGATGGAAGCCAAGCTCGCCCAGGCACAGGCCGTCGGTGCCGAGCGAAGTCAGCGACAAATCCACGATGCCTCGGGCAGGGCACGACGAAGCCCGCTTAGCCGCTTGGCGGTACTGATCCTTTTGTCGCTATTGGTGGCGGCTGCGGTGTGGCTGCTCACGCTGAGCCCTTGGGCCCTTTGGCCGATACGACCGGCCGCGACGAACACAGGACAGACCGCACCCCTGCAGATGCCCACGCCCACCGTTCCCCAACCCAACCTCAGCATCGGGCAGCTTCACGTCTCCATTTTGATCACCGCATCCACCCCGTGGCACCTCAGCGATCAAGGACGCCACTGCGCCTGACAACCCGGCGCCTCGGTCACGCTCGCGGCAACGAGACGAACGCCCAGCGGAAGAACGCGCTGAACCTCCCTGCCCATCCACCACGCCACCCGCTCAGCTGAGGGATTCATATCCAGTTGACCGCTCTCACTGGCAAAGGGTGCCAGCTTGTTGAGGTCGTGACCATCAGCCTGCAACACCAGGCGATCCAACATCGCCTCCAGATCGTGGAAGTCCATGACGCATTCCTCCGCATCGAGGTACTCCGCCTCCACGGTCACCTGAATCCGCCAGTGGTGACTGTGCGAAGGCTCCATCGCGCCACCGGGTAGACGCAGGGCATGGCTGGCGGTGAACTCACGCGTCACGGTGATGTCGTACATGTCAAGACTCCGGAGTGAGGTGGGTTGGCGTTTGCCATCGTTGACGTTATACGTTGTACCGAGCCGGGTGACGGGTTGCGCTTTTCGCATCTTCCCCCGATCGCGGCATAGCCGCTGACCATGACCGTCAGCTATGACTGACCCGCTGCCGTCCCCTACACTTTGCGCCCATGAGTACCGCAATGCAACTCGACCCGATCATCGGCATAGACCTGGGGACCACCAACAGTCTGGTCTCCTACTGCGATGAGAAGGGCCCGCGCATCATCCCCGATGCCCAGGGCCGCGCCCTGCTGCCTAGCGTTGTGCGCTTTGATGAAGCCACCGGTCAGCCTCTCGCCATCGGCCACGAAGCTCGCGATCATGCCGTGGAGTTCCCGCATCAGACGGTCTTCAGCATCAAACGGCTCATGGGTCGGGGCATCGACGATGCACGCGATGAATTGGATTACCTGCCCTATGAAGTAATCGCCGGGGAGCACAACACCGCACGGGTCAAGATCGGCCGCCACGTGATCTCGCCCCAGGAAATCAGCGCCATGATTCTGCGTCAACTTCGCAAGCAGGCCGAGGCGCACTTCGGTCATGCCGTGGGCCGCGCTGTCGTCACCGTGCCAGCGTATTTCGACGACGCGCAACGTCAGGCGACGCGCGATGCCGGGCGACTCGCCGGGCTCGAGGTGTTGCGCATCGTCAATGAACCCACCGCCGCATCATTGGCCTACAACCTGGGCCAGCGCCACGAAGATGCCACCGTGGCCGTCTTTGACCTCGGTGGCGGAACGTTTGACGTCTCGATTCTCCGTTTGCAACACACCGCCAAAGACGGCGAGGCTGGCGGACGTGCAAGCGTCGATCAAGTTCTGGCGACGGCGGGCGACACGCATCTGGGCGGCGACGATGTGGATCGTATGATCGTCGAGCTGATCCAGGCCGAAATCCGCAGCGAGTTCGGCGAGGACATCGAGTTTCCACCGTCAACCCGGCAAGCGTTCCGCAAGTTCGCCGAGGCCGCCAAGATCCGCCTCAGCCAAGCCGACAGCGCCGCCATCGAAGTAGCCTTGGGCCAGGATCGCACCTATCGCCGCAAGCTGCGCCGCGATGAACTCGAAGCGATGATGATGCCCTGGCTGGATCGCGCGCTGGCCGCTTGCCGTCGATGTCTCAAAGCGGCGCGGCTTACGCCTAACGACATCGAGCGGGTCATCATGGTGGGTGGTTCGACGCGGATACCCCTGGTGCGCCAGCGTGTGGCCGAACTTTTCGACACGGATCCTTACACCGCCCTGAACCCCGATGAGGTCGTGGCACTGGGCGCGGCGGTGCAGGCGTCGATTCTGGCGGGCGTCAATCGCGACA
The DNA here is from genome assembly GCA_041736565.1 of Phycisphaeraceae bacterium. Lineage (GTDB taxonomy): Bacteria > Planctomycetota > Phycisphaerae > Phycisphaerales > Phycisphaeraceae > JBBDMX01. Next base: position 22,451 of record JBGSTK010000062.1, read on the forward strand.
TGCTGCTGCTGGATGTGATTCCGCTATCGCTGGGCATCGAGACCATGGGCGGTGCGGTGGCCAAGCTCATCACCGCCAACTCGACGATTCCCTGCAAGGCCACGGAACGCTTTTCGACCTATGTCGATGGCCAGACGAACGTGAAGATTCATGTGCTGCAGGGCGAGCGCGAACTGGTGGCGGATTGCCGATCACTGGGCCGCTTTGATCTCACGGGAATTCCGCCGATGCCCGCCGGGCTGCCCAAGATCACCGTAACGTTTCTGGTTGACGCCAACGGTGTGCTCAACGTCTCTGCGATGGAGGAGCGCAGCGGGAAGGCGGCAAGCGTGCAGATTGTGCCCAACCACGGCCTGACGCGGCAGGAAGTCGCCGCCATGGAGGCCGCCAGTTTCGCCCATGCGCGAGAAGATATGACCGCCCACCGCCTCATCGACCTGCGGAACCAGGCGCGGCTGGATATCCGCAACATTCAGCGGCAAATCCAGCGCGTCGCCGACCGTCTGGACCCCGCCTACCGCGGGGAGATCAACGCCAAAGTCGCTCTCGTGCAGACATTCATCGATCAGCCCGCGCCTGATGCCGATGCATTTGCCAAGGCACTGACGGACATGGACCATGCAACGCTGCGGCTGGCGGAACTGGCGATCACCAAGACACTTGAGGAAGAGCAAAACGCCTGAGCGGTCACCACGCGATTGTCAGCGCTAAAATCCGGTTAGGACCCCGAGGCCTGCTATCTTGTCAACCTATGGCTACACCTGTCACCTTGCGCGGCCTGACCAAGCACTTCGGCAAAACTGTCGCCGTCGATAACGTCAGTCTCGACATTCCGCGCGGCTGCCTGTTCTTTCTGCTGGGCCCCAGCGGCTGCGGTAAGACCACGCTGCTGCGCATGCTCGCAGGCTTCATCGACCCGACCGCCGGCCTCATCAGCTTCGGTCCGCGCGATGTCACCCACCTCCCAGCCAACAAACGCAACACCGGCATGTGCTTCCAAAGCTACGCGCTCTGGCCGCACATGACCGTGGCTCAGAACGTCGCCTTCGGCTTGACGGTGCGCAAGATCGCCAGCGCGGAGAAGACTCAGCGCGTCAACGAAGCACTCGAACTGGTGCAGATGACCGCTTACGCCCAACGCCGACCCAACGAACTCTCAGGTGGGCAACAACAGCGCGTGGCTTTGGCGCGGGCGCTGGTCATCCGCCCCGATGTGCTGCTGCTCGATGAGCCGTTATCGAATCTCGACGCCAAGCTCCGCCTGGACATGCGCACACAGATTCGGCGCATCTGCAAGGCGGCGGACATCACGACGGTGTATGTCACCCACGACCAAAAGGAAGCGCTGTCGATGGCGGATGCCATGGCCGTGCTGCGTGATGGTCGACTGGTGCAGTTGGGTTCGCCGCGCGAGCTCTACAATCGCCCCAACAGCCGTTTTGTCGCGGATTTCCTGGGGGAAACTAACTTCATCCCTGCCCGAGTCGAATCGCGCCAAGGCGATGAACTCCGCTTGCATACCGCTGCGGGACCGCTGGTTTCACGACAAGCCGATGGCAACTTTGCAGTGGGTCAGACCGTCACCTGCTCGGTGCGACCCGAGTCGTTGCGACTCCAACGATCGGGTCAGACCGCTGACAATCATGCGGACAATGTTCTGACTGCGCGACTCATCGACTCGACGTACCTCGGTGAGACCGCGCAACATCTCTTGGAAGTTCAAGGCGCTTCATCGGAAGCCGGTGCCCCGACGACCATCAAAGTATTTGAGCTCAACCCGCGTGAACGTTTGATGCCGATGAACGACGCGGCACAGACGGATCACCCGATGATGCGCGTGTGCTTTAACGCTGACGATGTGGTCGTGTTGAAGGACGATCAAGGCGCATCGGCGTGAGAAATGATGACGCGTGACGATGTCGGTTGTGAACAAATTGTGAAGAAGAGTTCAAGGCGGCGCGTTGAGTGAGCCGATAAATTTTTCAACAAGAGTGGAGAAACTTGTTGACAGTCGTTGATCGCTTCGGTTAAAGTTCCTTGTAGCTCCGTTGGGCGTCTCTGAAAGGATTCAGACATGGCAAAGAAGACTGCAGCTAAGAAGGCCACCAAGAAGGTCGCCAAGAAGAAAGTCGCGAAGAAAGTCGCCAAGAAGAAGTAAGAGACGTTTGATTGATGTGGACACGGGCTGATGCCCGCTGTCCGGGTAGGTAGATGAACGAAATCAGTCGCTTGAACGATCGCTCCGAAAACTCAGATCCTCAAGCGACACACACCCAACCAAGAACGCGCCACGGAGCAGAACAAACAAGAGAGGCGGCCCGCAAGGGTCGCCTTTCTTGTTTTAACGCGTTAACGCAAAACCGTAAACGCTCGCCGGGGCGCGACCGGCGCTTCGGCTCATCACTGTAATGCAACGCAATGCGACAGGGGCGCGGCCTTACGGGTAGACTCTGCTCACTCCCGCGCATCGCTTCTCATCCATGGGCTCTCACGCGTGACGCACGACCGCACCAGCGACGGCATTCTTTTCACGGCTTTTGAGCCCAGCGGTGATGAACACGCAGCCCCGGTGATCGCGGAACTTCGCCGCATGGCGCCGGATGTTCCGATCTTCGCTCTGGGTGGGCCGCGTATGGCGGCCGCAGGCGCCACGCTCATCGAAAGCACCACCGACAATGCCGTGATGCTCGCCGACGTCGCCTCGCAGGCCATGGCGCATCGCCAGCGTCTCAAGCGATTGGAGAAGTGGCTGGCGGACCAGCGCATCGGTTGCCTCGTGCCCGTCGATAGTCCAGCCGCCAACTGGTCGATCTGCTCAGCAGTCCGTCGGCTCCATCCTCAAGCGCGCATCATCCACCTCGTGGCGCCGCAACTCTGGGCATGGGCTCCCTGGCGGATTGGCAAGATGCGTCGGCTCTCGGACCATGTGCTGTGCCTGCTGCCGTTTGAAAAGGCGTGGTTCGAGGCGCGACGGATGCCCGCGACGTTTGTGGGTCACCCGGTCTTCAACCACGAAGCCGCGGTCCCGCCGCCGCTGACCGATGCGCCACAGGCGGCCGTCAAAATCGCGCTGTTGCCCGGCTCGCGCATGGGCGAGATCAAAGCCAACCTCGCCACGATGCTCGATGTGTATGGGCAGTTGCGTGAGCATCACCCGCAGGCGGTGGCGATCATCGCGGCACGGGATCAAGCCGGCGCCGACCGCATCCAGGAAGTGATGGCCGCGCGTCAGAAGGCCACCGGGCGACACGTGGATGTGGAGCTTCGCGTGGGGCAGACGGCCTCGGTGCTGGCGTGGTCCGATGCGGTGCTGGCGGTGTCGGGTACGGTGACGCTTCACGTGCTGGCGCAGCGAAAGCCGCTGGTGGCGTTCTACAACGTGAGTTGGTGGTTCGTGCAGGTGGCGCGATGGCTGGTTCAGACGCGGACCTTCACGCTGCCCAACCTCATCGGCGAACACGCTGGTCTGGGGCGGGTGATTTCCGAGTTCGTGCCGCACTTCGGGCAGGTCGAGCCCTTGACGCAGGCGATGATCTCGATCATCGATGACGCATCGGTTCGCGCTGCGCAGATCGAGAAGATGCACGCGGTGGCGGCCACGTTCGACGGGCACGACTACGCACGGGAAGCCGCAAAGGGCATCTTGGCCTGAATCGCGCGCCCTGACATCGCTCGCCTGGTATCGGCCCCACTCTGTGGCTGTTTCTAAGTGGTGCCAGACGACAGCGCCATGCTCGACAACGCCTGGCCTTGTGTCTGGAGTTGCGAGAGAATCTTTTCCATGTTGTTGAACTGCATCTGCAGTCGCAATCGCTTGGCCTCGATGCGTTGATCAAAGGCCTCGATGCGGTCATTGAGCAATTCCACCGAATCGCCGATGGAGTTGCTCCGCGTCGTCATCGTGCCTTTGGATGAATCGGTGAATCGCTGGAGAAGCTCGTCGAAGCGAACGCCGACGCCCGCCGCCGTGGTACTCACTACGCCTTCGCTGTCGGTGGCGGTTTCCTTAAAGGTGAAGAGCTTTACCACAGCTTCGCGGTCTGTCGCCAGCGCGTTGGCGAAACGCGTCTCGTCGAATTTCAGCACAGCACCGGAACCGACACTCACGCCGATCTGCGCCAGCGAGGTGAACTGGCCTTGAAGATCGTTGTTGCGGCTGCTGACGAGGTTGTAAAGCGATTGGCGGATGGTGGCGACGGTGGGATCGCCCAGCAGCAGGCCGCGCTCCTGGGTCTCGGGGTCGTACTTGTCATGCTTGTTGAGTGACGTGATGACGCTGTTGAATGCATCGACGAAACCCTTAACACTGTCAGTAATCGTCGAATCGTCGCGACTGATAGCGACTTCGACGGGCCCGGTGCTGGTGCTCTTGAGATCAATGGTGGCGCCGGGAATGACCTTGGAGAGCGTGTTGGTGCCGCTGCGGATGGCGATGGCCTTGGCGGGATCGCTGGCACCGAAAAAGACCACAGCATCAGTGGCTTCGGCGAGATTCGTCGCGCCCAATCCCAGGCCACCGTCATCGAAAACGAATCCGCCACCCTTGCCGCTGCGTGTGCCTGACAGCGATAAACGGTAGGGATTGAGGCCCGAGCCGTCGTTGACGATCGACGCTTTAACGCCCAGGCCCGCATCATTAATTTTGTTGGCGACAATCTGCAACGTGTCGGCGGCATCGATGGCAATGGTCTTCTGGAAGCTGCCATTGAAGTCATCGCCAGGGTTGGCTGCGGAACCCAGCAGGCCCAGGTCGCGTGCGACCGTGCCGCCCAACTCGCTGATGGTGATGGCAGTGGCACCCGTGCCGGTGTCCTCGATGAGGATGCCATCGCCGTTGTCGTTGACGCGGGCATTGAGCTGCAAACCTCGGCTGTTGATTTCTGCCAGGACGTCGGCGATGGTGACTTCGTTGCCCTGGGTCAGGTCGATCTCCGCGCTGGACCCAACCGAATCGGTAATCTTGAACTTGCCCCGGGTGATGCCCGACCCGCCGTTAAGCGCATCGAGTCGCGTGGATTCAGTGATGTAGCGGAACTGCAGGTCCGAGCCCTCAAGCGCGTCGGCTGCGACGTTCTTGTCGATGCCCAAACTTGTGGCTGCGGCACCGCTGACGATGAGGTTGGAGGCTGAGCCACCAGTGGTGTCGGTGAGTCGCAGACCGTTGCCCGCGTTGTTGAGCGAAGCTGTAACACCGGTACCCGCGGCGTTGATGAGGCTGATGACATCGCTGACGCTCGTGGCGGTGGCGAGATTGACAGCCGTGGTCGCGCCCTGACGATTGGTGATGTCGATGGACCCCAGCGCCGCGCCCGACCCGCCATGAATGTTGCGGATAAGTCGGCTGTTGAGGGACGCGATGACCCGCTGACCATCGACGCTGGCGCCGCCATTCGTCACAGCGACACCCAGGTCGCCCGCCGCGGCACCAGTGACCGCCAGCAGATCACCACTGGTGTTGGCCAACGCCAGGCCCGTGCCGTCCGCGTTAACCGAAGCGGTAATGAAGCTGTTGCCTGTGGCACCGTTGATGGCGTCGATGACATCGCCCAGCGTCTTGGCGGCACCGAGTTCCACGTCGAATGTGGCAGCCCCAGCGGTGAAATTCAGGTCGGCACCCGCAGTCACCGCCACACCGTTGCCATCGTTGATCGCCGAGAGCAGCGAATCGCGCGACACGCGGTTGATGCGGGCCCCGGTGATGGTCGCGGCATCAGCGTCGAGATCGGTCGTCAGTCCCAGGGCCGTGGCCGTGGCGGTCGTGCCCAGGTTCTCGACCTTCAGCACCCCGGCACCACCCGTGTTATCCGCGAGCTTGAAGCTGTCGCCCTCCACACTCGCCACCACATTGATACTCGTGGTGTTGTTGATGGTGTCGAGCACATCGTTGACCGACAGGACCCTGCCCAAATCGACGATGGCGGTGTTACCTGAGCGGTCGGTAATGCGGATTTTGCCCCGAGGCACGCCCGTGCTACCGTTGAGCTGCGACAAATCCGAATCCGACTCCAGTTTCGCGTTGCCAAATTCGAAAGACAACGTGCCTGCACCCACTGGCGAAGCGCCGGTATCGGCAAAGCCTCGGGTGATCGTCTGCTGCGACGACACCAGCCGGGCGACGTTGAAACTGTAAACACCCGGCGAGGCGGAGCTACTGCTGCTGGCTGTCAGCACATTGGTGTTGGAACTGCTGGCTTTGGTGCTATTGAAGGTCGATGCCTGCACCAATGCGGACGTGGAATTCTTCGCACCCAGCAGCTTGGCGTTGATTTCCGCCAGGGCTGTGCTCTGACTGTTGAGCACTGCGATCTGCTTTTGCAGGTTGGTCTTGGGGCGCGACTCGACCTGCAGCAGTTGTTCAATCAACTGCGCGGTGTTGATCCCGCTGACCAAGCCAATGCCTGAGGTGATCTGACCCATGAGGGGTACCTGATTTGGTGGACGCAATAATCCACATCGGCAACGCGATGCTTGTAAGTGTTATCGGCTCAATAGTGGCGTGTGCTGAAGTCAAACTGCTAATGTCGAACGCTTGTGCGAACCACGTTCAGTACTTCATCGTTACTTGGCGCCGTCACCCTCAACAAACGCCTTGACGATCTTGAGATCGCTCCACACTCGGCCGCGGGTTTCCACCGTGTAGTTCCGCAGTACGTAAGCCGGGTGAAACGTGGGCATCACCGGGATGATCGGCCCATCGGGCTGCAACCCCGTGAAGGGATGCCACTGCCCACGCAGACCCGTGATCCCCAGCTTGGTGTCAAGCAGCGTCTTGGTCGCCGGGCCACCCAGCGTAACGATTGCTGCGGGCATGATGGTTGCGATTTGCCGACGCAGATAACCCCAGCAGGCGGTGATTTCATCGGGGGTCGGGGCGCGGTTCTCCGGCGGGCGGCATTTGACGATGTTGGCGATGAACACATCTTCACGCGTCAGCCCCATTGCCACGATCATCTTCGTCAACAGGTCACCCGCTCGACCGATGAACGGCCGCCCCTGCTCATCTTCGTTCTGTCCCGGCCCCTCGCCGATGAACATGATTCGCGCGTTGGGGTCACCTTCACCAAAGACGGTGTTGATGCGGCCAGCCGCCAACCCGCATTTCACGCAGCCTCGCACTTCGTCGGCATCCATCGCCTGGAGTACGGTGAGCTTGGCTTCTCGCGCCAAGGGCTTGGCAGGTTGAGGCAGTTGAGGGACGTAGGCGGCAGCGGGAGTCAGCCGGGGTGGCACCTGCGCGGGAGTGGTCGGCACAACACCGGGTGCCTGTCGGAGCGGCGGGCGAGCCTTCGCCGGTGTGGCAGCCGATGTGCCCACCGATGGGCCCGACCGCGGCACAGGTTGACGTCGCGCCTCAGCTTGGGACGCTGGCACCGTTGCACTGGCCTGCACGACGGCTTGACGCGGATGAATCGGCACGGACTCGACGCCCAGAAGGCGGTCGGTGTCCACGTGTTGACGCAGGATGCGATGCGAATCGGGCATGGGCAGCCAGAGGATAACCGATCCAGCCGGCGTGGCGAGGTCGGTCCATGCTTCCAGGCTCAAGGGCCTACAGCACAATGGCTCACGAGTTCACGACCCAAGGGGCTCAGGAACTCACGGCCGCCACTGGTACTCGAGCTGCGGCGCTGTCAGGTCGCTCAACAGACTGCGGATCCGCTGGCTGTCGATCGCGCCCACCGGCACGTCGCGCTGCGTGACACCCAGCCGACTCAGCAGGCCGTGGCCTTCGCTGATCTGCGTTACCGTTGGCGTCTGCGCCGGGTCGAGTTTCGCCAACGCCGCCGCCTTGAGAATCGCCGCATCGAGGTATCCTTCCTCGTCGACGAGTTTCAGCGCGATGGCCTCCTCGGCCATAAACGCACGGCCGGTCGCCGCCTTGTCCACATCCGCCTGCGTGTAGCCCGGCACCACTCGGCTGCGACCCTCGAAAACCACGCGGGCAAAACGCTTCTGCATCGAGTCCAACAGCGGCTGCACCGCCTGCGTGTCCCGCTCGTTCCAATCGCGGAAGGGATTGTTGGCGATGTCCTTTTCCGTCGAGGCGGTGGCGGTGATGAGCGTCGGCTGCACGCCGATGTTCTTGAGCAGTTGCTCGACGGAGAAGTCCATGAGCATCACGCCGATGCTGCCGGTGATCGTCGAAGGCTCCGCGTAGATGTGATCCGACAATGCCGACACGTAATACCCACCGCTGGCGGCATAGTCGCCAAATGACGCGACGATGGGAATGCCCGTCTCATCGCGGAAGATTTTGAGTTCGTGGTAAATGCGGTCCGAAGCGCCGACGCCGCCCCCACCGGTCTCGACGCGGAGAATGATTGCCGCGGGTTTGTTGTCCCGCAGCGCCATCAGTGCCCTGCGGACAAACTGCGCCGTCGATTCATCGATCGTCCCGCGGATGGGCACGATCACGATGCGACTGAGAGTTTCGCCACTCTGGTAGGACGACTCGATAGGCCCGACGTTCATCGACGAGATGAAGAACAACCCCAGCCAGATGTTGGCGGCAATCGACGTCAGCAGCAACGTGCCGATGAGCCCCGTGACGAGGCGCTGCACAATCCCACCGCTGCGCTTCACCGGCGCAGGCGGCGGATAGTACGCCGGGTGATACGCACCCGGGGGGGGCGGCGGCGGCGACTGCACGCCCGAAGGATCAAGCGCTGGACGAGGTTGAGGCGACGGCGGGGGGTATGATTCCAAGATTGGGCTCCAAAAGTTCGATCAGCCAGGGGCGGCGGCCCCCGGTTTCCCGTCGGCAGCATGGGCAGCCGAAAACCTAGAGTATCATCGCCTCATACGCTCGACGAATCCACCCCGTTCACATCCACCCCGCCCGGGGACCTGATAAAGTGTCGTTGCCATGGGGCTCACGACGCGTTGGCCGGGGCGACAATCATCTCCCCACGCTAAACTTTATTCCGCATGCCGTTTCGTTTCGACCATCCCGGGCTGCTGTGGTTGTTGCTTCTGGCGGCACCGGTGGTGTTGCTCGGATGGTGGGGGATGTCCACCCTCGATCCGGTGAGGCGATACACCGCCATTGCGCTGCGACTCATCGTCCTGTTCATCCTGGTGATGATCCTCGCGGGGCTTCAACTCGTCCGCACCCACAGCGACCTGACCGTCATAGCCGTGGTGGACACTTCTGAATCAGCGCGGCGATTCGCCAAACCGCCCGAGGATGTGGCCGGCCGCATCGCCCAAACCACGGGAGCCGATGACGCCACCGTGCGGAACTGGGCCCAAAGTTGGCTGGGTGCTGCGGGCGACAATCGCAAGCCTGATGATCGCGTGGGCCTCATCACCTTCGATGGTAAACCCACCGTGGCCTCGCTGCCTTCAGTCGCCAACCAATTCGACGAAGCTGCCCTCTCCGCTCGCAACGATGGCACCGACACCGCCGCAGCCATTCGACTGGCGATGGCGATGTTCCCCAGCGACAGCGGCAAGCGTATGGTGCTGTGGTGGGACGGCAACGACACCGCCTCAGCCCAGGGCACCGGCCGCGCCAGCGACGTGCTGACCGCTGCGCGCGAGGCCAGGGCTGCGGGGATTCCCATCGACGTCGTGCCGCTGGAGTATCACGTCGCTGACGAAGTCATGGTCGAGAGCATCTACGCTCCGCCCGAAGCGCGGCGAGGCCAGACCGTGCCGTTGCGTGTCGTCTTGACCGCCACCCGGCCCAGTTCAGGCTTGCTGTTCCTCAAACGCGATGATGTGCTCATCGATCTCGCGCCCGGTGTCGAAGGTGCGGGCGCTCCCATCAGCGACAAGGAATGGACCAAACAGACAGCCGCCACCCGCAGTTCAACGGCGCCGGGCAGCGATCAAAACCCGCCCGACGCGGATCCCACCCAGCCCGCCTCCGAAGGCGCAGCTCCGACTTACACCGATCGCTACCTTCTGGTGCGGCTGGTCGAAGTTCCTATCCTCGACACCGGCCCCTCACGCTTCGAAGCCATCTTCGAGCCCGCCACCGGCAGCGACACCATGGCCGGCAACAACAGCGCCGAAGCCTTCACCATGGTCCACGGGCAAGGCCGCATCCTCTTTGTCAACAATGTCCCCGGCAGCAGCGGCACCATCCTGCCCAAAACACTCGAAGAACGCGGCATCGAACTCGAAGTCATCGAGCCCGCCGTCTTGCCCGACAACCTCACCACCCTCCTGCGCTACGACGCGGTCATCCTCCAGAACGTCCCAGCTGACATGATCACCGTGGCGCAGAACAAGATGCTGGCACGCTACGTCAACGACATGGGCGGCGGGCTGGTGATGATCGGCGGGGCCGACAGCTTCGGTGCTGGCGGCTGGACCAACTCGCCCGTGGACCGCATCCTGCCTGTCGAGTGCGAAATCCCCAGCCAAACCATCCTCCCCTCCGGTGCGCTGGTCATCGTCATCGACCGCTCCGGCTCCATGGGCGGCTCCGTCGCCGGGTCGCAGTACAACCAACAGGAGGTCGCCAACGAAGCGGCGGTGCAGGCCATCAGCACCCTCTACCCTCAAGACCTCGTGGGCGTCGTGGGTTTCGACGACAGTGCCATTTGGATCGTGGGCAACGCCAATCAACTCTCCTACAACACCAACCCCGGCCAGATCGCCAGCCAGATCCGCTCCATCCATCCCGGCGGCGGCACCAATATCTTCCCTGGCTTGGAACAGGCCCATTACGCGCTGGCTAAACTCGGACCACAGGACGCCGCCGTCAAACACGTCATCCTCCTGACCGATGGCCAGTCCAATGATGGCGCCTATTACGAAGTCATCGGGAAAATGCAGCAGGCTGGCATCACCCTCTCCACCGTCGGCGTCGGCGATGGCATGAACAACACGCTGCTTCAACAGTTGGCTTTGATGGGCGGCGGAAACTTCTACGCGGTGCCCGATCCCCTCAAACTGCCTCAGATCTTCATCAAAGAAGCCCGACTGGTTCGCAAGAATCTCATCAAAGAGACGCCGTTTACTCCCAAGTTCGTGCAGACTGGCTCGCCGGTGATGGCGGGGATGAGCAGCTCGCCGGAGTTGCAGGGCTTCGTGCTCACCGGCCGCAAGTATGACCCACGCGTCTTCACGCCAATGGAAGGCCCCGAAGGTGAGCCGGTCTTCGCCCATTGGCAGGTGGGCCTGGGGCGTGCCGCTGCGTTCACCTCCGATGCGACCAACAAATGGGCAGTCAACTGGCTGCCCTGGGGCGGCTACCCCGACTTCTGGGCTCGCACCGTGCGCATGGTGGCGCGACCCTCCAGCAGCAGAGCGTTGGATCTGCTGGCGACCATCCAGGGCGATACACTCAAAGTGCGCCTCGATGCCACCGCCGGTCAAGACGCCACCGCCACGCCTACGGGTGAAGCTGGGTTCATCAACTTCCTCAACGTCCGCGGCAAGGTGCTGGGGCCCGATGGCGAGATGACCGACATCCGCTTTGAACAAACAGGCCCGGGCGTTTACGAAGCGACCGCCCCGGCTGACAAATCCGGCAACTACATACTCTCGCTCTTTGCCCAGGGCCCGCCCGGTACGCAACCCGTGACAGTCTTCGGCGGTGCCAGCAAGTCACGCGGTCCCGAACTACGAAACTTCAGCAGCGACCGCGGATTGATCGAGCAGGTCGCGATGATCAGCGGCGGACGCGTCTTGGACGCCACGCTCAATGCCGCGGCTGGCAGCGATATCTTCAGCCGCGCCACCGTCGTCGAGTCACGCTCCCTCCGCGCACTTTGGCCAACGCTCGTCACGGCGTTGCTGGCGCTGTTTCTTTTGGACGTCGCCGCCCGTCGCATCGCCTGGGATGTGCCGGCCATGGCGGGGTGGGCCACGGGCAGGCTCGATGCCGTGCTGGGCCTGCTCCAGCCGCGGAAGATCGACACCGACGCCACGCTCTCGGCCTTGAAACGCAAAGCCGCCGAGACCGACCGCAAACTCAGTGGCGAAAAATCTGCTGCCGACAAGCTGCCCGGCGTCGCCTCCGCGTCCGCCTCCGGGGCCGCTGCCAAGGCAACCCCCACGGTCAACGTCGATACGAAGCGCAAGTTCGAAGCAGATGTCACCTTCGAAGCCGACGATGACTTCGCCCAGTCCGTGGGTGGTGCCCGGGAAGAAGACCTCACCGTCGCTGGCCCCGCCGCACAAACCCGCGCCAAGTCGCCCACCGACGAACCGCAGACCCACAGCCGTCTCCTTGACGCCAAACGCCGCGCGCAGAAGCGCCTGGACGAGAAAGAGACGTAAACCCCAACCCCGTATCCTTCGCGTCGTCGCGTCTTCGTGTTCAGTACCCAAGAACCTCGCACCCCGGACAAACTCCCATGGCCATCTCGGAAAATCAACAAGTCGCAGATCAGGCTGCCGCATTCACCAAGGACTACAACAAAGTCTTCGAGCAGATCAGCCACGTCATCGTCGGCCAGCGTGAAATCATCGACGGAGTGCTCACCGCGCTGTTCGTCGGCGGACACTGCCTCCTCGAAGGCGTGCCCGGCCTGGGCAAAACGCTGCTCATCCGCTCCCTGTCACAGGCGCTGTCGCTCGACTTCAACCGTATTCAGTTCACACCCGACCTCATGCCCGCCGACATCACGGGCACCACCATCGTCGTGGAAACGCCCGGCGGCGGTGGCGGCGCCAGCGGTGGCCGCGAGTTCCGCTTCCAACACGGGCCCATCTTCGCCCAGATCATCCTCGCCGATGAAATCAACCGCGCCACGCCCAAGACCCAGTCCGCCATGCTCGAAGCCATGCAGGAGCGATCCGTCACCGTCGCGGGCACCACCCACCCCATGGCCAAACCCTTCTTCGTCATGGCCACGCAAAACCCCATCGAACAGGAAGGCACCTACCCCCTGCCCGAAGCTCAGCTCGACCGGTTCCTCTTCAAACTGCTCGTGGGCCTCTCAAGTCGTCAGGAGTTGCACAGCATCCTCGACCGCACTACCGCTGGACACGATCCGGTGATCAAGCCCGTGCTCGATGCCGAGGCCATCGTCCGACATCAACAACTCGTGCGACGGGTGATCGTCGCGCCTCATGTGCAGGACTACGCCATCCGCTGCGTGCTGGCGACGCATCCCGAAAGCGAGTTCGCCACCTCGATGACCAAGCAGTTCCTGCGCTACGGCGCTTCACCCCGTGCCGCGCAGTCGCTGGTACTCGGCGGCAAAGTCCGCGCGCTGCTCGATGGTCGCGCCCACGTCAGCGTCGAGGACATCCGCACCGTCATCCTCCCCGCCCTCCGCCATCGCGTGCTGCTCAACTTCGAAGGCCAGGCCGAAGGCATCACCCAGGACATGGTCGTCAACGACATCGTCGACCACCTCCCCATCGAAGCCCCCGGCGTCGAGATCAGCAAGTGAACGTCCAAGCCGAGCCCTTCAGGGCCGGATAGCCCAACCTCACTCACTCGTCCCCCCCGCGACATGAAGTATGAAGCAATCCTATTAGACTTCTACGGCACACTCGTCACTGAGGATGACGAGATCATTTCTCGCATCGTCCGCGCGATTGCACGTGAGTCACCTCTCAAGCCGACGGACCTCGAGGTGATCACCGCCTGGCGGTTCTCCGAGTGGTGCGCCCAGTCGCATGGCAGGACCTTCCGCATCCAGCGTGACCTGGAGATGGCGAGTCTGCGGGAAGTGCTCGATATCTTCGAGAGCCAACTGTCGCCCGCAATACTCTCCGAATCGCTCTATACCTACTGGCGAAACCCCACAGCTTTCCCCGAATCGTCCGCGTTTCTCTACAGCCTCAAAGTGCCAACGTGCCTGGTCTCGAACATCGATCGGGACGATTTGCACGCAGCAGTGGCACACAACGGTTGGGCATTCCAACATGTGGTGACAAGTGAAGACTGTCGCAGCTATAAGCCACGCCCCGAAATGTTCGAAGCTGCGATCAAACTCCTAAGACTCCCGCCGCAACGCGTGATGCACGTGGGCGACTCTTTGACTGCCGATGTACGTGGCGCGATCGCAGCAGGCATACCCGTCGCATGGATCAACCGCCGCACCCGCCCACGACCCCAATGGGCAGCCCCCCTGGTCGGCGAATTTTGCGATCTGCAAGCCTTATCGCAGTTTCTCCACCAAGACGAGTAGGTCGAGCAGACCGATCCCCGAACTAAAACAGCTCCCCAACTCACCGCCCGCGCAGCACGCAACTCCGCGATGCCGAAGCTAACGACCTTGACCGGCGGAAGGAAACTCCATTCCTCGGGCGTTCGTGGCCGGTCCGGGGATGGAGGTTTATAATGCACACGAGCATCCGATGAATCGACGCGACTTCCTCATGGCTTTGGGAACGGGAGCGCTGACGCTGGCGATGCCAGCGACGCTGCGGACGGCCGCTGCTGCGGGCGGAAAAACTCCACCCAACATCGTGCTAATCGTGGCCGACGATTTGGGCTGGGCGGATCTGAGCGTCACCGGCAGCCGGTATTACAAGACGCCCGCGATCGATCGCCTGACGGCCGAGGGAGCTCTGTTCACCAACAACTACGCCTGCGGGCCCAATTCCGCGCCCAGCAGGGCGTCTCTAATGACGGGCATGTACACGCCGCGTCACGGCATCCTGACCGTGGGGCGGTCCGATCGCGGCCCGGCCAACCAGCACAAACTCGTCCCGGTCCCAAACCAGACCGTGCTGGACCCGAAGTTCGTGACCGTGGCCGAACTGCTTGGCGGCGCGGGCTACGAGACCGCCTCGATCGGAAAATGGCATCTGGGCAGCGGGGAGGCTTCGCCCAACGGCCAGGGGTTTGACCACAATGTGGCCGGCGGCGATCCCGGCAGTCCGTCGAGCTACTTCAGCCCCTACAGGCTGCCCAACATCCAAGACGGTCCCGACGGGGAGTATCTCACAACCCGCCTAACGGACGAGGCGGTCGAGTTCATCGGTCAACAGCGCCAAAAGCCGTTCTTCCTTTACTTCCCGCACTACGCGGTTCACACGCCGCTTCAGGCACCCAAGGACCTGGTGGAGCATTGGAAGAAACAACCGCCCGCCGGTGGGCAGAAGAACCCCACCTACGCCGCGATGGTTGAAACGCTCGACAAAAGCGTCGAGCGGATCGTCTCAAAGATTGACCAGATGGGCCTGCGTGAGAATACCTGCATCATCTTCATCTCCGACAATGGTGGATTGGTGCCGGTCACCAGCAACTCGCCGCTGCGCGGGGGAAAAGGGATGCTCTACGAGGGCGGCATCCGCGTGCCGATGATCGTCCGCTGGCCCGGGATGGTCCCAGCCGGCGTGACTGATGAAACGCCAACCATGGGCGCGGACCTCTATGCGACGATTGCCGAACTGGCTGGTGCGAAGCTCGACCGGACTCAACCCCTCGACGGCGTGAGCATGGCCAGTCTCTTCGCGCAGCGCAAGCCGCTTGACGAGCGACCGCTGTTCTGGCACTTCCCGTGTTATCTACAGGGGGCGGACCCGGACAATAATGACAAGTCCTTCCGTACGCGCCCGTGCGGGGCGGTACGACAAGGCGACTGGAAGCTCATCGAGTTTTTTGAGGATTCCCGGCTGGAGCTCTACAACCTCAAGGACGACATCGGCGAGAAGAAGAACCTGGCACTCCAGATGCCCGACAAGGTCCGGGAGATGCACGACAAGCTCGTCAACTGGCGCAAGGATGTCGGCGCGAAGATGCCCACGGCGAAGTAGCTTGACGGAAGCTCCAATTACAAGTCTCGCCCCGCCATTCCCGCATCGATGGCGTCCCCGTTTCGCTCCATAAAATAAATGACAAGAGGTAAAAAGGGATTGGATCTCCCGTCTTCCATGTCAGGGGTGCTCCCCGATGCCTACGACATCCGCTTGCTCCATGGGTCGAAGTTGACCCGTCCGTTTCTCTAGTATCCATACTTCAGGCGGCGAGTATATTAGTAGCACTGTCGCGTCATGGTGCTGAAGAACTGCCGCACCTTCTCGGGAAACCCTCCACCAGTCATTGGCGACGAGATAGGTGATGTCTCTGCGGGACGGGATCAAGCGTTCCATCGCAGATTGAAAGTCCCAATAGGAATTAAAGCCGTATATTCCGTTCTGCGAAACAGGCCCATCCAGTACAACCAGCGCGCCTGGTTGCATGTCTAAAAGAGACTCCGTCCTGATCCGGCTCAGTAAAAGATATTCCTGCCGCCAGATCGAACTCCACGCAGCGAGTTGAACGGCCATGCTAACGGCGAAGCAGACATAAAGGAACACTGTGACCGAAGCCGAGAACAGACTTGGCATGGTTCTACCGTTTAGCAGGGCACCTGTCAGCAGAACGCAGAACATGAAACTCAGCCAGAAGGAAACGCCAATGGTAATTCGGGAATCCACACCGGTGCCTACGAGTTTCATTCCTATGAAAGAAGGTACCAGGCACGACAGTGTGTAACCGATTGCAGATAGCATTAGGAATATGACCACCGGACGACGAACTCTGCTTTGTTTGCCCCAAGCCTCCACCATAACCATCGCCGCCAAGAGGCCCAACACGACGATGATTGCCCATGGGATGATCCTGACGCGACCAAAAGCCTCGAAGAACCAGTTTATCGTCAGGTTCTCGCCAAAGATCGTCAGCCAAGCGGAAGAGTAGGCCTTGACTGCTGTCTTGCTCGACAATTCGGCCAGATGGCGAAGACCCATCACCAGAATCAGGCTCAGGATGATAATCAGGACAGGTTGCGTCAGCTTCTGATGCAAAGAACGCATAGCCGAGATGCCCCTGGCGGGATTAAGAAAATATAAGCCAATGAGGATTGGTATCTGGGGAATGAATATTTCATAGGTCAACGACGACAGCAGGATACCAACCGGAAGGGCTGGAAAGAGTCGAGCCTCGTTCCTCCAGTATCGAATCAATGCTCTTCCCGCCAGGGCAAACCCGATAACACTCAACAAGGTGGGATTCGTAGTAATCCAGGCTGTCGTGCCCAGTGTCCAAGGCATCACCAACCATAGGCAGACGGCCAAAGTCGGCCCCGCAGACGAGGTTGTGCCAAACGCGTATGCCGTCATACTCTTGAAAAATGATCGCATTGAAAACGCCGTGACGAGCACGAGCAGGGCAGCCATGACGTGAAGCAGCGGAATCGACCCCCCCGTGACCCAACTTACAAGCGACAGGTACAAACCCAAAATTGGTCGATTGGCGCACGCCTGAAGCAAATAAATGGAGTTATGGATGGAAGGAGCATCGAGAAATACTTTCCAATCATCGTGGTAAAAGCCTAGGCTTAAGGCGCGCACCGGATAAAAGAGAATCCATGTCAGCCACATTAGGCTGAGCGTCGTTCTATCATTATTGACAAGCTTTATCGACCATTTCATACGCGGTGCGATCCATCATCTGATAGCTTATTCAAGCACATCCCGGCGGGGATGGAAGTGGGGGTCCGATCATAGACTCTCGGCTACTTCTCGATGGCCATCATCACCGAGCTACCACAGGGCGGCCGACGCAGCAATGCTCTCTCTGTGGCGGACAGCGCCCGCAAAGCGGAGTTCATCCAGCGATGTGGAGGTCTGAATCCGGATCGGATTATGGTCTGCTCATCCTTCATTCCCTTCACGGCCAGTTTACGCATTAGCAACAGCGGAACCATTGAGAATCCCCAATACATTCCCTGCCGAATCTTCACCTCGCAATGATCAAACTCCCGCCCCAAAGACGCCACGCTGTAGCGGCGAAAATGGCCTGCGGCGTCATCGTACTCGCTACGCAACAACTCCATAGCCGGAACGTTGACAAATAGAAGGCCCCCGGGCTTGACATAACTCAGCACACAACTGACAAACGGCTTGGGCTGCTCGATATGCTCCAATACGTCAAATAGAAACACGTAATCATACTTTCCAACCAAATCGGAATGACTGTCAAAGATGTCGTATTGATAGAGCTTGCCGCGGCCTGATCGGGCCCGCGCCAGCGCTTCGACGCATAGCAGCCCGTGGCAGAAGTCTCCGCCGGGCATGATTGTTATGCGGCAGCGCTCATGGATTCGAAATTGGGCCAGAGTGTCAGCGCGACGCCGCGAGGTGTTGGTAGAGCCCCCAT
>JBGSTK010000091.1:0-7494 GCA_041736565.1 Phycisphaeraceae bacterium
GATCTGCGTGATGCCCCCCGTGAATACCGCCCCGTGATCGAACCCGCCGAGAACCACCCCGACCGCGCCCCCCGCCCCGCCGTCACCCCCACACCGAAACCGACCACCCCGCCCAAACCCGCTGCACCCAAACCCCCCGCACCCACCACGCCCCCGCCCGCTGCCCCTACGCAATGAATGTAAACGACACCGCCGTAGCCCCGCAGTGCCCGGCGAGCCGCCGCGATAACTAAGCGCTGATGTCAACGTCAACTCGGCTTCTGCTCCAACTCGCCACACGCGCACCCCGTCGCGTTACGCGGGGTGAATGATGCTGGTGTTCCGCGTGCATCTGCTGCCACGACACAGCAGTCAGTCAACTGCCGATGGAAGCGCTTGCGCGCACGTTGGACGCGTGCCTTGATCGTGGAGCGCGGCACAGCGAGTTCGTGGGCCATATCTGTCTGAGACCGGCCTTCCAGATCGACGCGGCGGAGCAGGTCCCTGTCAGCGGGTTGGAGCCTATCAAGCAGCGGTTGGACACAATGGGACAACTCGCTAAGTGTCGAAGGGATTTCCGCCATGGCGACGGTCGGCTCATTGGTAGAGACATCCGCAGCCGGTGGTGCGGCGCGGCGGAAACGGGTGATGATCTCTCGCCTGGCCACGGCGAACATCCACGCGGGGCCACGACCACTCTCTACCGAATCCCTGTCACGAACGAACTTCAGCATCACCTCCTGAGCGATATCTTCCGCATCGGCGTCCGAACGGACCCGCTTGCGGATGAACGCTCGCAAGCGATGCACAAACTCCTGAGTAATGTCCGCATCGCTCATCACGGCAACTCCTCATTCTGCAATAACAAGGGGACGCCCAGACGTTCTCGCTTCTGTGCAATAAAACGAAGATGCCAGTCGAGATGATCAATGTAGGTAACGATCATATCGCGAAGCGCTACCCGTCCACTGATAGAGTGATGGCCGACACGATCAAACGCTTGCGGCGCCAGGCTTCGAAGCACCCGAGCCCACTGCCGACGGTTTAGACGGAAGATCAGAATCGCATCATCGAGCAACTGCGTCTCAGGCTGAAGGCGGCGAATGAACGCTGACTCGTCGCAGTTGAGTAACGTCGGCTCGTCCATCGCAACGATCCGCTTCATACGATCAACGGACACAGCGTCACTATCAGCAAGATGAATCACGACCTCATGAATCGACCACTCACCCGGCCCGGGGCGAGCATGCAGGTGCTCCTGCGACAGACCCGCGACGGCTGCTTCAAGAAGCTCCGGCCCTTTTTCATACCTTTCGATCACTTGCACGAGTTGTTGCATATCAGATTCCATCCCCAAATTGCGACTGACGCCGACGGCGCTCAATGCCGTCGACGTCAGCCGATGACGAACTATAGGGGACTAAGCACACCCCACGGCTCCTTGCGGTTGGCTCGCTTCGTCGAGTCTACTAAGCCGTCGCCACAGCACGCAGACTTCGCAGACGGTTCGCAGCAGGTCGTTGTGTCGCAGCATGCGTCGTCCTTCGTGGCTTGCGGCTTCGCCGTGGTAGCCTTCGATGCAACCGACCGCGCGGCGAAGAAGCTGCGAAGATTCTGAGGCATCGTGTAGGGCTTGGACTCCGGCACCACAGGTCCAGCCGCATACGCCTTCAACAACGCATCGACGATCATCGACCGCGGAGCTTCGAGGTGCTCCTGACCCTGCCAGATCCAGACGCGGCAATCAACGCCGCCGTTGCACCCGCAGAGATCGCTGCAGTCCTTGCAGCTGCTCTCCTTGAACTCCATCGCGATGTCGCGGCCGTTGACACGGATCGTCGGTGAGGCGACAAGTCCCAGTTTTTCCGCCTGCTGAGCATCGGTCACCACATGCTTAGTCACGCGAACCTGCGTGCCCGTCTCCCGGAACAGCGCAGCGACGGATTCGATGGCCGAAGTCAGGTTGCGATCCGTGCCGGTGCATCGCCCGCAGGTTGTCAGATCGAGCGCCAACAGTTCGATGTCGATCATTCGAGGGGGGGTGGTAGCATTGGATTCGTTGGTCATGGCGAGGCTCCTTATTGTTTGCCCGGCGTTGCCGAGAGTCGGCATGAAACGCAGGGTTCACTAATAGAGACGCGCAACTCGGTCCGTGGACGCACCGTTTGGTACCGACGCGCTGCAAATGGCAAATATAGATCATCAAAAGATCATGGAATACTATTACCATTAGTTAATGCAACTTTTCCCTTGACGGGAGCGGGTGCTTTGTGTTACCTTCCAATGGACGAGACTTGGGGTGAATCGATATCGGGCTCTCGCGGAGGGTTCGGAGGTTTGTGGGGCGACCCACGTTTTATGTTCAAGGAGAAATCGAATGGCACGATCTACTGTTGGAACAGGTTTAAAGGCGGCTTGCGCGGCGGCAACTTTGGCGACATGCTGGGCAGGCTCAGCGTCTGCATTCATCATCATCGCGCCCGATGCAACTCTTAACACTAACCTGTCGGTGGCACTCAATAACGTGCACATGGTCTACGGGCTTAACTTCTCATCGCTGGCCTACGCGGACGTCACCAATTTGGGATCCATTCCCACAGGGCCCACGCAAACGGCAGTGTTCCTCGATGACAACGTCTCGGCTGACCCCCCGGCCGCTAGTTTCCCTGACTCGCTGTACTGGGCCATCCTCGGCACCTTCGGGACAGACCAGGTCGCAGTGAGTATGTCGCCAAGCTTTGCCTCCGGCAACGTGGGGCAGTCCTGGGAAGACACTTTTTTTGACTCGGAGATCGATATCTACAACGCTCTGGTAGGAGGAGATACGACGACTCTCGAAAATTTCGTGTCCAACAACGTCTTCATCCTGCTGGTCCCGTTTGGCAATGACGCGACGGTGGGCAACTTCAGCAACATGACCATCAACGGCCCAGCCACACTGCTGGTGCCGGAGCCCGTATCCCTGGGGCTGGTCGGCGTCGGTGCGATGGTCCTGCTTGGTCGCAGACGCAGGTAAACTATCCCCACCGCCACGTGGCAACTCACAGCGAGCCTCGCATGCGGGGCTCGCTTTTTTTCTTATCCGGAGTCTGCGGTGAAACTCAGCGTCTGCATGATCGCGCGAAACGAGGCGGCGAATCTCGACCGGTCACTCGCATCGGTCAAGGGCGTGGCTGATGAGTTGATCGTGGTAGACACCGGCTCGACCGATGCCACCGTGGATATCGCCGCCGGTTATGGGGCACAAGTGAGCACCTTTCCCTGGTGCGATGATTTCGCCGCGGCGCGGAATGCAGCCTTGGCGCGTGCGACGGGTGCCTGGATTTTCTGGCTTGATGCGGATGAAGCGTTACTCGCCGAGTCGGTGCCGGGGCTTGTGGCCGCCATGCGAAACGACCGTGCCATGGGGTGTCGCGTGGTTCGCAGAGACCTCGCCAGCGCGACCGCCCCGCAGCGCTACACGCAGATGTGGCAGCTTCGACTGTTCCGCAATCGCGCGGAGCTTCGCTTTCGTGGGCGCTGCCATCCCGACTTCCATCCGCCGCTGCATCAGACTGCCGCAGCCGCGGGCATGATGCTCATCGATGCACAAGTGGTCATCGAGCATTGGGGCTACCTCGGCGACGTGACCGAGGGCAAGCTGCGACGAGCGCTGAAGCTCCTCGAACTGGAACTGCACGATCGGCCGGGGCAACTCTACTACCTCATCGAACTGTTCCGCACGCAGAAGCAGTTGGGCGACACGGCTGCGGCTTCTCGCACGCTGGCAACGGCGATGGATCAAGCGGGCCAGCACCTTGACGATCCCTCGCCGCCGACCGCGCTCATGGCGTTGATGCTCGAAACGCTGCTGCAGTTACCCGCCACGGTACTGCGTCCGCCCTGGACACCTGCTGCAACGCGGCTGGTGGCCGAGCGATGGTTCCCCGACGCACCACCCCTGCGCTGGTTGATCGCGCAGCAACATTTCGCAGCCGGGCGATTCCCCGAAGCCGAGCAGGAGTTGCGACGCCTCGTCGAGATGGGCCGCACGGGGCGATACGATCTGACGTGCAGCTTCGAGCCGGGCATCATCGGCTCCAACGCGAAGATGAATCTGGCGGTCTGCCTAATCCGACAAGCCAAGCTCGACGAAGCCGAAGCGTTGTTGGAAGAATTGCTCAATGACGATGCCTTTGCCGCAGCGGCACGACAGAATTTGGATGTGCTGCGAAACCTCAAGCAGCAGCATGGTCACGCGCCCATTCAACGTCGCGTGCGGCAACGACGGCGGCAGTAACAGTGACGATGATGGAGATGGTGATGGAAATGGAGATGGTGATGGTGATGGTGATGGTGACGAGCATGAGAATTCAGCCGCGCATCACATCAGCGCCTCAATCGACTTGAGCATCGCATCGAACACTACCCGGTGGCTGTAGTGTGCCTCGACGATTGCTGCGCCCGCGCGGCCATAGGATCGCCGCAACTCTTCATCGCGCGCCAATGCTTTGATCGCGTCGATCCACTGCTGGGGCGTCGCCGCCAGGTAGCCGTTCTCGCCCGACCGCACCATGACGTTCTGCACACTCACCGGCGATGCGATCATCGGAAGGCCCGCGGCCATGCACTGGATCACCTTCAACCCACACTTGCCCCGAGTCCACGCCTGATCCGGCAGCGGCGCGATGCCGACGTGACTCGACGCCAATTCCATCGCCTCGGTCGCCTCGCTCCAGCGGACCGCCTTCGTGCGAAGTTTGCCGGTGGGCAAATCAAAATCAGCGATGATCTTCAAGCGAAGCTGGGGCAACTCACTCGCAGCCGACTCAAGCGTGGGCAGAATCATCTCCAGATATTTTCGCGTCGCGCTCGAACCGATCCACACCAGGTCAAACGAATCCGTCGGCTTGGAGATTTTCACCGCAGCATATTGATCGACCTCGACTGCGGTCGGAACAACAATCACGTTGGCGTTGAATTGCCGTGCCTGTGCAGCGAGTTCATCGTTGCCCGCCCAGATGGTGTCGCATCGTCGCGTGATGCTGGCAAAGCGTCGCTGCCGCCTGGGGTGAGTTGAGCCGTCCTCCCAAACGTAGATCGCATCGTCAACGGTGTATATGAGTTTTCGCGCATCGTGGCGAAGGAGCATCGGCACCGGCCAGATGGGCAGCGGCCGCACGAGAACGGTGATGCTGGCGTCGCGGATCTGTCCTCGGAGCTTGAGCCAACTCCAGCGACGTCGGGTGACACTGGCCAATTCTGGTTCATAGCCCGCCTGTCGCAAGCGATCGAAGTAATGCAGCGCCCGATATCGGGTGGCTGCTTCATTGACGTCTTGCGTGATAAACAGGATGCGTCGGGCCATGCTAAAATTGCGGCTTGTTTGAAGAAATTATGCTTCGATGAAGCATGGGTTGGCGGGCAGTGTAACTGAGTGCGGGCGATCACGAAAGAGCAAGACGACATGACTAAAGCTCCGGCCACGACTCCGGCCAACGCGTCGTCATTCGATAGCCCCGCGATGCCCCCGGATCATGAGCGTGTGGCCTGTCCGTTGTGTGGCAGCGATGCCTCGACGGTGGCAATCGAGGGAACGCGCGAGCATGGTGATCGCGTGGAGCCGTTCGTAGTCGTCGGTTGCAGTGCGTGCGGGCATCTGTATCTGAATCCTCGCCCGACAGCAGAGTCACTTGGTCGCTACTACCAGGATGCGTATTTCACAGGTCTGGAATCGCGGGCCATAACTTCGCCAAAGCGGCAGCGACGTGAACGACGAGCACAGGCGGCACTGCGGCAGCACTTCAACTACCCCGGTCCAACACCGCGCACACTTTTGCGCCGACTCTGGACTTGGCCGACGGCGTTGCGACTGACCTGGAGCACGCGCCGCTTCGATGCGTTGCCCTGGGTCGGCCGCGGGCGACTGTGCGATTTCGGCTGCGGCGGCTGCGGCTTTCTGCGACAGCAGCGGCAACGAGGCTGGGATGTCTGCGGCGTGGACTTCAGCCAAACCGTCGCCAAACGCGCAGCTGAACAAGACCAACTCGATGTCGCGGTAGGCTCCTGGCCCGGCCCAGCGCGAGAGGGGGAAACTTTCGACGTTATCACCGCGTTTCACGTCATCGAGCACCTGCCCGATCCCAAGGCCTGGGTGCATGCCGCCGCGGAAAAGCTAAACCCCGGCGGATACTTTCTCGTGGGCTGCCCTGATGCCGACTCATGGGCCCGCAAATTTTTTCAACAGGACTGGTACGCCCTGGACCCGCCGCGACATTTCTCAAACTTCACCAAAGCGAAAGTAGCCGAGTTGATGACGGGAGCAGGACTCGAAGTGCTGCGCGTGCGCCCGCATCCGAGCGACGAAGTACTTCGCCATAGTGCGCAACTCCGCGCCCAGCGCACCGGCTCTCCAATATGGAAGTTTCTCGCCCGCTCCAAAGTATGGTGGAAGCTCGTGGCGCTCCTCAGCGGATGTTTCGCGCAAGCAGACGGCATGGTAATCACCGCCCGCAAGCCCGCGTGAGCGGTAAGCGTCCGCGGGTCAACGTACATCGGCGTGGAGTGACGATCCCATCAGTTCGCGCCGTCGTGCTGAGGCGCACGCGAAGA
This sequence comes from Phycisphaeraceae bacterium, assembly GCA_041736565.1. GTDB lineage: Bacteria > Planctomycetota > Phycisphaerae > Phycisphaerales > Phycisphaeraceae > JBBDMX01. Next base: position 6,571 of record JBGSTK010000091.1, read on the forward strand.
TCGTCACCTTTGTTTTCTACCATGCGAGGAATCATAACTGCCCCCTAGTTTGCCGTTAATGAAAATACATTGCCGCTCAACGCCCTTCCCCCGCCTGCGAGGAGTCGAATTCCTCTCCACTTGGGCGGAAAAGTAACTTGGAATTCATCCAACTTAGGTTATAATGGCGACGGAAGCGTTGCACGTCCCCAACTAACCTAAATGAGGAGGCACTCATGATGCGATTCGCCCTGACTTGTGTCGTGCTGGCGGGCTTGGTGTCGCCCACCTTCGCTGCCACCATGGTGACTATCGACGCCGAGCAGACCGGCGGGTTCTTTGCCGGGGGCGTCACGCCCAACAACGACCCGGCGTTCCAGAACTACTTCGTCGGGTACGGCACCTCGCCGGGCAGCACCCGCACGCCCGAGCGACGTAGCTTCTTCGTCTTCGACCTCGATCCGGTCCCCGAGGGCGTCGTCTCCGCCTCGCTCGTCTTGCGTCTAGTCGTGCCCGGCGGCGTGGTCTTCGGCAAGGCGCTGCCCGACCCGCTGCCCGATCCTCTGCCGGTCCCGCTGCCCACTGACCCGATGGAGGAGTTTGTGGTGACCCTTAGCGGCGCCCCGGCCGACTTCGTGGTGATGCCGGGCCTGCCGCCTGAGCATATCGAGGCCATCTTCGATTCTCTGGCCACGACGCCAATAGGCAGTTTCGCGATCACCGCCGGTGCGCCGCTGCCGCCACCTCCCGCGCCGGGCGAGCCGCTGGACATCGTTATCTCGCTGAGCCCCGCTGCCGTGGGAGCCATCAACGCCGCGATCGCCACTGATGGCAAGCTGGTCCTCGGCGGGTTCATGTCCACTTGGACGCCCGACGACCGCACCGGCCCGGATGGCAAATTCTTTGAGGGCAGCGAGCTGATGTTCGGCTTTACCGATGTGCATG
>JBGSTK010000105.1:0-7797 GCA_041736565.1 Phycisphaeraceae bacterium
CGCCCGCAGCACCGATGCCGCGCAAGGCACCGACTTCCACGCCGGCGTGCTCGCCGGCACCGGCGGCCTGACCCACATCGGCACTGGCAGTGTCACCCTCAACCAGCCCAACACCTACTCCGGCGGCACGACCAGCGTCAACGGCGACGGCAACCTCATCCTGCAGAACGCCTTGGCCATTCAGAACAGCATGCTCAGCTTCGGCACGAAGGCCGGCACCGTCGTCCTCGACTTCGCGGGGACCTCCTGGACCATCGGCGGGCTCAACGGCAACAAGAATATCGCTCTGCAGGATAAGAACGCCGTCGCCTTTACCACCTTCACCCTCAACGGCAACGGCAGCGGCACCACCAACTACACCGGCAACCTCACCGGCAGTTCGGGCATTATCAAGCAGGGCTCTTTCACCCAGACCCTCGGCGGCGACAACTCCGGCTTGTCCGGCCTTGTCGACGTTCAGGGCGGTTCCATCGTCGCCACCCAGACCACCAGTCTGGGCACGGGCAACATCCGCCTCGCCTCGCAGGCGACGCAGACCACGCAACTCACCCTCCCGCTTGGGACCTACAGCCAGGACATTGAAGTCACCGGCGGCAACACCTTTGCCCGCATCGCGCACTCGGGCACCAGCGGCACGCTGGTCTTCGATGGCCAGATCACCAGCGCCAATGGCCACCGCCTGCAGATCGGTGGCGGGTCGGGCAGCACGACCCTACTACCGACGGTCACCTATCGCTTCAACGGCAATAATGCCAACATGCAGGGCGGGTTGTTCTACAACCAGTCGCAGGAGGTTGGTTTGTCGCTGGCGCTGGGGCATGACAACGCCTTGGGCACCAGCACGTCTGACGGCCTGATCATCGATAACACCACCGGTGGCAGCGGCACGTCGAACTACACCGTATTCATTCAGCCCATGAACGGCGGCACGCGCAACATCGCCGCGCCCATTAGCATGGTGGACGCTCGCCCGTTCTTCTTCGACTTGGCTGCCGGTGACACCAACCTCACACTGAGCGGCACTTTCGCCCAGACCGGAAGTAAGGTTACCCAGGTGTTCGGCGTTGGTGCCGGCGGTTCGGCGGACACCGTCACGATCAGCGGCGCCATCGTCGGCCCCACCGGCCTCACGCTCGGCAAGCGTACAGTCAACCCCGCCACCAACGCCGCTGCGCAGACCACCACGGGCAAACTCATCCTCGCCAACGCCGCTAACACCTACACCGGGACGACGACCGTGTTCCAGGGCACCTTGGGTATCGGCGCCAATGCGCCGGTCAGCAGCGCCGGCGCTCTGGGCAACTCCAACTCGGCCGTGGTGCTGGGCGACAGCGCCTTTGCCGTCGCGGCGGTCGAGGCCGCTTCCACGGCCAACAACGCCAACGCCTTCGCCGCCGGTACACTCACACCCACGGTCGCCATCGCCAACCTTGATGGCATGACCTCCTTCACCGTCGGCCAGCGCATTCTGCTCAAGAACCAGACCACCAGCAACCAGAACGGTGTCTATACCGTGACCAGCGTCGATGGCGGCGGCGCCATTACCCAGCTCACGCGCGCTGACGACCTGAATCAGACTGGCGAACTGCAGTTCGGCATCCAAATCCCCATTACCAACGGGACCACGCTGGCTGGCACTCGCTGGTATGTGAGCTCTACCAGCAATATCAACATCAACTCCGATGGTGTGGCGCTGGCACGCGATGATTTCGTCAACCCCACCGTGGGCCTGCTCAACACCGCCAGTGGCATCACGGTGGCACGCAACATCAACGTCAGCTTCAACGGCTCGTCCGCCACCACCCTAGGCGGCAGCCACATCAGCGGCACCAGTACCTTCTCCGGCAATATCACCCTCGGCTCCGGCGGTACCAATCTCGCCAACAGCCACGGCTACGCCACCGGCAAGGACGTCACCGTCGTCACGGCGGGCACAAGCACCGTCGCGTTCACCGGCACCATCGCCGACATCGTCAACGTGGTCGTCGGCACGGAGGGCCTGCTCACCAAAGTCGGCACCGGCACCGCGGTCTTCGAGGGCAACAACACCTATGCCGGTGGCACGTTGGTCAGCGACGGTACGCTGATGGCGATGAATATCCTCGGTTCGGCCACCGGCACCGGCGCTGTCTCGGTCATCGGCGGCACCCTCGGCGGTAACGGCACCATCACTGGTCCCGTCAGCGTCGGTGCGGGCACCATCGCCCCAGGCACTTCGCCCGGCACGCTCACCATTGCTAATGCACTCAACTTGACCTCGGCCTCCATCCTCGCCTTTGACCTCAACGCGGGCGATCAGACCGTCGGCGGCAACATCAACGACCTCCTCGACGGCGTGACCGGTCTCACCCTCGATGGCACACTCAATGTCAGCAGTTCAGCGCTTTCCGCAGGCATCTGGCGGTTGATCAACTACTCGGGTCTGCTAAGCAACAATATTTTGGACGTGGGCACGATCAATCTCGCCCCGTTCCATGCCGCAACCATCGACACCAGCACCGCCAATCAGGTCAACCTCGTCGTGAGCATCATCCCCGAGCCCAGCACGCTGGCCGTGGCAGCCGTGGGTGGGATGCTGTTGGCCATGCGGCGTCGGACGCACAAGGCCTGATTCGCTCGCGGTAACGTGCACAGAACCCCACGCGCCTCGGAGATCGCTCTCCCAGGCGCGTGGTTTTGTTTTACGGCTGCGCAGCGTGGTGGGGGCCATTACGCCGTTCCCCTAACGGAAGTGCTTCTTGCTCCGTCGCCGCAATTCGCTACGCTGTGCAATCGCCCGCGACGCTGACCCAATCCTCACACTTACGCAAGTCACACCCATGCGCTTTCAGTCCCCCAAAGGCACCCGCGATTTCTTTCCCGCTGACTGCGCCTGGCGCAACTTCCTGCTCGATGCCTGGCGACGGGTTTCGATCCGCAACGGATTCGAGCAGGTCGATGGCCCGATCTTCGAATCGCTGGACCTCTACAAAGTGAAGAGCGGCGAGGGCATCGTTGGCGAACTCTTCCACTTCACCGACCGCGGCGAGCGTGAACTGGCCATCCGCCCGGAATTCACGCCCACGCTGGCACGCATGGTCGCGGCACAGGCCAACGCGTTGCCCAAGCCCATCAAGTGGTTCTGCACGCCCAATCTCTGCCGCAGCGAACGCCCCCAGCGCGGCCGCCTGCGCGAGTTCTACCAGTGGAACGTGGACATGCTGGGCAGCGATGGCGCCATTGCCGATGCCGAGTGCATTTTCACGGCTGTGGATTTCCTCCAGGAAATGGGCCTCAAGCCCGACCAGATCAAGGTCAAGATCAGTCACCGCCAAACGGTGCGGCACATCCTGGCGAAGATCGGCGTGCCGGAGGAGAAGATGCTCGAAGCCTTCGATCTGCTGGATCGTCGCGGCAAGTTGCCTGAAGAGGAATTTAGTCGCGGGGCAGCGGCGTTGGGGCTCGATGAAGACCGCGTGCGGCGATTCGAAGAGACCTGTCGGCGAAAATATCCCGCGGGTGATTTGGATCACCTTCGCCGCAGCATCGGGATGAACGACAACCTGCAGGACCTCGAAGCGCTTGATGAGCAGTTACGTGCTTTCGACATTGCCCCGTGGTGCGAATACGACCTGGGCATCGTTCGCGGGTTGGCGTATTACACCGGCGTGGTCTTTGAGCTTCACGAAATCAGCGGCGCCATGCGGGCGCTGGCCGGGGGCGGGCGCTATGACCAATTAATCGAGCTGTTCGGCGGGCCCAGCACACCGGGCGTCGGCTTTGGCATGGGCGACGTGGTGCTGACCGATGTGCTCGTGGACAAGAAGCTGGTGCCCGAGAGCGTGATGCCTCGGCCTGATGTTTTCGCGGTGGCGGCGAGCGATGCGGCGGCAAGCAAACTTCCCGGTGTCGTCGCCGCACTGAGGCAAGCGGGGCTCCACGCACGCTTCAGCTACAAGACCACCCGCAACCTCGGCAAGCTCATGAAAGATGCCGACGGCGCCAAGGCCCGCTTCACCCTCGTGCTCGACGACAAGCTTCAAGACGACGTGGCGACGATCAAGAACATGGCCACGGGTCAGCAAAGCGAAATCAAACTCAGCGATATCAAAGCCCACATCGCGGGATGACCTTCCGCCCTAACCGAGTGCCCGCCTATCATGCAGACGACACCACGTGAAGGGCTTTTTTAGCGGGCTTTTTCTCCGGAGTGCAATGACATGCCTTGTTTTATCGGATGCCTGGCGGTTCTCTTTCCCCGCATCGCGATCGCGCTGGTGTTCCTCTTCACCGACTACCTCCACCGTGCCTACGACACAGTCCACTGGCCGGTGCTGGGTTTCATCTTCCTGCCCCTGACCACGCTGGCCTACGCGTTTGCCATTAACCAGAACGGCAAGCTCGACGGCTTTTATCTGGCCATCTTCGTCGTGGCGGTGCTGGTGGATCTGGGCTTGCTGGGCGGCGGTGGGGCGGGTGCACGTCGCAAAAAACGCTGGCAACGAACAGCATTATGAGATGATTCATACAGCGGGGCGGGGCGGGAGAGCAAAGCAGGGCGGACCTGACCGAATGCACAGCGACGCGGGCAGTGCGTTGGCAAGCCATGACGATGTCAACTCAAGGCGTGCGTTTCGCCTCGCGGTTGAGCCATTCGATGACCGCCGCATAGCCTTGGCTCTCAGAATCCTGATGGATATAACCCTGGACCACCGACAGGACGTGGAAGCCCTGCTTGAGTTGGAAGCTCAACGTCGGGTCGCTCAAGTCGCCCGCCACCACCTTGGCGACGTATTCGTGAACCGACATGCGGTCCTGATGCTTGCCGTAGCCGCGAAGCCTTGCCCCCGCACGAATGCGCCAGAGTCCCAACCTTGAAGTCAACTCTCTTCGCGCGGCGTAAATTTTCTTGCCCACGCCATGACCCTGGCAGTCGGGATGGACCATGATCTCGGCGCCGTAGAGCGTGTGGCCCTTGGGGTCGTGGTTGGTGAACATCCCGTGGTCGGTGAAATCCCGCCAGTCATCGTCGATGTTGTAGTCGTCCCAGAGGATCACCAGGCTCGCCGCCATGCCCACGATACGGCCCGTCTGCGTATCGACAGCGACGAACTGACCTTCGGGAAAGGTGTTAAGGTGCGAGGCCAGCGCCACGCGCGACCACGGCTTGGAATCCGGGTAAACCGTGCTGGACAGGTCGCCTATCGCGTCGAAATCGTCCTGGCGCGTGTTGCGGATCGTCACTTCCAGACCTGATCGGGCGGGCATAAATCACTTTTCGCGCCCTCGAGCCCTCAATGACTCCGGCGGCCTTTCAACCGATTCTAGGCGCAAGGAGTGCGAGGAAAAGCTACGGTTTCGCGGCAAGAGTTTTTCGGCCAGACTGCGGCCGCCACGCCCTTTCACGCTCTTTTGTGCCCCCATGTTAAACCCCCGTTAGAATGGCCCCCGGTGACGATCAACCGCCACGGAAGCCGCGCCGCCTGCGACCCCTGGCGGTGCCCGCGGGGATCACCTGCGAGTAACACCCTGCATGCCGCTGCTGGTCCGCAACGTGTCGTTGGCCTGGGAGGAGCCGGAGGAAAACCTTCCGGCCAGGGTCGCCCGCGCCCTTCGCATTCCGCCCGCGCAGATATCCGCCTGCCGCATCCTTCGCCGTGCTCTCGATGCCCGGCGTCACGGTGACATCCGCCGCATCTACAGCGTCGAGGTCCAGGTCCAAGGGCAAGAGCAGCAAGTCCTGCGTCGCGCTCGTGCCGGTCAGGCTGCTCTCTACGTCGAGCCGCCACCGCCGACCATCGAGCCCGGCAACCAAGCCCTGCCCAGTCGGCCGGTCATCATCGGCAGCGGTCCCGCGGGACTCTTTGCCGCGCTACTCCTCGCCGACCACGGCTACCGCCCGCTCCTGCTCGAACGTGGCCAGGATGCACCACTCCGACACCGCGCCAGACATCACTTCTACACCACCGGCCAGTTTGACCCCGAAAATAATCTGCTTTTCGGCATCGGCGGGGCAGGCACCTACAGCGACGGCAAGCTCTACTCCCGAACGCGCGACCCCCGTAACACAACCGTCCTCAACCAACTCGTCCGATTCGGTGCCGACCCCGACATCATCGTCAACACCAAGCCCCACATCGGCAGTGACCGATTGCCCGGCATCGTCCGCAAAATAGTCAAGCACATCGTCGCCCAAGGTGGCGAAGTGCGCTTCGGTGCCAGGGTCGTGGACTTCGAACTCGCGGACGTCGAACCGACTCTCGCCCCAGCCTCATCCCCAGCCGACGCCCGCGCCTCCACCTCATCCCCCAGCCCCACCCGCCGCATCGTCGCCATCCGCCTCGAATCCGGCCAGCGAATCGACGCCGACCTATGCATCCTCGCCATCGGCTACAGCGCTCGCGATACCTACCGCATCCTGTCCGAACGTGGCGTCGAACTCCAAGCCAAACCATTCCAGATGGGCGTTCGCATCGAGCACCCGCAGGACATGATCAGCCGCAGCCAGTACGGCCCAGCCGCCGACCGACTGCCGCCCGCCGACTACCAACTCGTCGCCAAAATCAGCCGCATCACCAAAGGCCAATCGCAAAGCCAATCCCAAGCCCATTCGCAAGCCCAAACCCAAGGCGACCTCTGGTCGTTCTGCATGTGCCCCGGCGGGATCATCGTCCCCAGCAACGAGTCACACCACGAAATCTGCACCAACGGTGCCAGCAACGCCAAACACAACTCCCCCTACGCCAACAGCGGCCTGGTCATCACCATCGACCCCGCTGAGTTCGACCACGACCCCCTGCGCGGCCTCGAGTATCAACGCCATTGGGAACGGCTCGCCTTCCAACTCTCGGGCTCCTACGCTGTGCCCGCCCAACGCGCCCACGACTTCCTGGCGCAGCGCCGCAGCGATGGCCAACTCGATGTCAGTTACCCTTTGGGTGCCAGCCCCGTCATGCTCCAGGACATGCTCCCCGCCGCCGTCACCGCTGCACTCCACCGCGGCCTGCCCATGCTCAACAACATGATCCGCGGCTACGCATCAGACCAGGGCATCATCACTGGCCCCGAAACCCGAGCCAGCTCACCCGTGCGAATCCCACGCGATGACCTCACCCGACAAAGCAGCCGAGTCGCAGGACTCTACCCCGTCGGCGAAGGCGCAGGATACTCCGGCGGGATCATGTCCAGCGCCACGGATGGCCTCAAAAGCGCCGAAAAACTCATCGCACAATTCGCCCCGGCCACATAACGCCTGATGCGAAATGCCCCAGCCCCCGCGCCTCCGTTTCACTGCCGCAACTACACCCGCCCGCCAACCTCACCGCTTACGAGTCTTGTACTTCACGACCTTCTTCACATGTGGCACAGGCTTGGCCTGCGCTTCACCCGTGGGCATCGCCTGCGAACCGAAGCGGTCACGCGTGCGAAACGAAACCTTGTCGCTCGACTTCACATTCACTCGCAAATTATTAACTGGCTTGTTCATCACGAACTCCTTCTGCGCATTATAGCGCCACCTCATTATCGCAGGTTTCCGCCCCGACGTCTCCCGCGCCCACGCGGGCGATCGAAACGAGCCGGAAGCGTGAGCGACGGAGGTTCGGGTGGGCACTGAAGTAAACTGCACCTTCCCGTGCTGCAATCAACCATCCGCTTTCGCCTATACTGGCTTACTCAACCGACACCGGTTTGCTCAGCAACTTTTCTTACGCGAGGTAGTGCGATGGCTGACGATCAGGCCCCGAAAATTCACGTCGATGACGATTGGAAGGCCCAGGCCCGCGCCGAGAAGCAGCGCCTCGCCGCCAAGCCCGCCGA
>JBGSTK010000106.1:0-5657 GCA_041736565.1 Phycisphaeraceae bacterium
TGGGCAGGGGCATCAGTTCCGGAGTCTCCCGGCAGGCGAAGCCAAACATCAGTCCTTGATCGCCAGCGCCTTCGCCCTGACCCTTTTTCTCATTGACACCGCGGGCGATGTCGGCGCTTAGGCCGTGAATCGTGCGGATCACCGCGCAGCTTTGATAGTCGAACCGCATGGTGGGATCGGTGTAGCCGATCTCCTTGAGCGTGTTGCGCACGGTTTCTTCCACGTTGCCAAGGGCCTGCTCGGCTGCGGTGTTGTGGACGGTCACTTCACCGGCGACGACCACCAGGCCCGTCGTGCAGAGCGTCTCACATGCACAGCGTGCCATCGGATCAGCGGCCAACAGGCTGTCGAGTACTGCATCGGAAACCTGGTCTGCGACCTTGTCCGGGTGCCCCATGGAGACTGATTCACTGGTGAAGAGGTGTCGGCCGTTGTTGTAGCTTGCTGCCATACCGGTCCTTTTGCGGTTTTGGCCCCGAGAGGGGGCGGGTGCGAGACATCAAAAGAGCCTTGCTTTGTACCAATTGCCAAGTCACAAGGCAAATCTCTTTTCTCCGTTATAGTGAAGCACATGTTCATCTACGCTGGGATTGACGAAGCTGGCTACGGGCCCATGTTTGGCCCGTTGACTGTGGGCCGCACGGTTCTGGCGCTACCCGACCATCCCGTGGGGACCAACCCACCCGCCCTTTGGCAGAAACTCCGTGCCGCGGTCTGCAAGAACCACATGGGCCGCAAGGGTCGGCTGGTCATCAACGACTCCAAGAAGGTCTATTCACCCGCTCACGGTCTGCATCATCTGGAACTTGGCGTGCTCGCTTTCGCTGCGCTTGCCGGGCGGCAACCGAGTTGTGTCGCCACCTGGCTTGATGCCTTGGGGGAGACCACGCATCGCGATCAGGCGGCTCTGCCGTGGTACGCCTGCGATGAGACCAACCCGTGGAACCCGTTGCCCGTCGCCTGCAGTGGCGGTGAACTGGCGGTTGCCAGGAACCTGCTGAGCGCTACGGCTAAGCGGGTGGGTGTCGAGGTGCTCGACATCGGGGCTGCGGTGGTTTTCGAGGATCGCTTTAACCGCATGGTTGCCGCCACCCGGTCTAAAGCCGCCACGAGTTTCACCTTCGTAGCAGGTCACCTGCTGGCCGTTTGGCAGCAATACGGCCAGCACGATCCGACCGTTGTCGTCGATCGGCAGGGGGGCAGGGCGTACTATCGCGAACTGCTCTCCCAGACCTTCCCCGATGCTCAGCTAACCATCATCGACGAGAACGAAACCTGCAGCAGCTACCGATTGCGCGAAACCCGACGAAACGTTCGAGTCGCTGGCATAGCGTCCGAAGAGCCACCGTTACGCAGCATGACCGTGAGCTTCCTCGTCGAAGCCGATGCAGCCCATATGCCCGTGGCGCTGGCGAGCATGGTGAGCAAATACACCCGCGAAATCCTCATGTCCCGCTTTAACGCATGGTTTACCCGGCGAGCGCCGCATATCAAACCCACCGCGGGCTATGCCATGGATGCCAACCGCTTCTGGGCTGAGGTTGAGCCACTCTTGCCGCAATGGGGCGTGTCACCCACGCAACTACGGCGGCTGAACTAAGCAACTATGCAGCGAGTCCCCAATCACGTTGATCGGCTCGTCTCGCCTCACACACCGCTGGTGGCCAGGAAACCGCCATCGACGGGCACGGTGATGCCGGTGACGAACTCGGCCTGCTTGTCATCAAGAAGCCAGCAGCACGCGCCCAAAAGTGCGGCGGGTTCACCGAAGCGTTTCATGGGCGTGTGATGCATGACCTGTTGGCCACGCGGGGTCAGTTCGCCGTCGGGGGTCAAGAGAATCTTGCGTGAACGTTCATTGACAAAGAATCCCGGGGCCACGGCATTAACGCGAACGCCCGCCGGCGCCAGGTACGCCGCCAGCCACATCGTAAAGTTCGTCACCCCGGCTTTGGACAGTGCGTAGGCTGCATTGCGCGACAACGGCTGGTAGTTGTTCATCGAGGAGAAATTGAGGATCGCACCTCGCCCGCGCTGAGCCATGTCACGCCCGAAAACCTGACAGGGGATCATCGTCCCCAATGTGTTCAAACGGATGATCTCCTCCGCGCGGGCCAGATCGAGATTGAAAAAGCCACGCACCTCGTCGGGTTTATCCGCAGCGATCTCCTGGGGCGAAAATTCATTGAGCGTCGTCACCGCCTGCGGGTGATTGCCCCCGGCACCATTGATTAGCAGTTCACAGGGGCCGAGTTTAGCGGCTACGGTGGCATGAGCCTGCTTGACCGCCTGAAGGTCCGTCACATCGGTCGCATGACATAAGGCTGTGCCGCCAGCCTGCTCGATGGTTTGGGCCACGCCTTGAAGCTTGTCCATCGTGCGTCCGAGCAACGCGACCTTAGCGCCGCGCCTGGCGAGTTCAATGGCGAGGGCCGAACACAGCGTGCCGCTGGCACCGGTAACCACCGCCACTTTGTCGGCAAATATTCTGTCAGTCATGCTCAACATCTCCGTGCTTTCCCAGCACATATTTTCGGGGGTTGTGATACGAGATATCCGATACCAGGCCTCCCACCGCGTCAAAATCCCACGGCAGTTGGCCCTGCGTCATCCAGTCACCCAGCAACGCGCAGACCACACGTCGGAAATACTCGTGCCGCGTCATCGACAAGAGACTTCGTGAATCGGTAGTCATGCCAATGAGGACCGACAAGAGGCCGTGGTTGGCGGCCAACTGAAGTTGTTGGGCAATGCCTAACTGGTGGTCGTTGTACCACCAGGCGGGGCCGAGTTGCACCTTGCCAGCCACGCCATCCTGTGCATATGAGCCGCCCAGCGTGGCCAGCGCAGCATAGTCGGTGGGGTTGAGCGGATAGAGGATCGTGCGTGGTAATGCGTCGCGGAACTCGAGATCATCGAGCAGTCGACACAGGCTTGGGATGTCGCACGCATTGCCGAGGCTGGCGTAACCCCCAGCCGGTCCCGCGAGTTTGCGCAGCCGGGTGCTGGTCGCACGCTGGGCGCCCATGTGCAGTTGCAGAATCCAACCACGCTTGGCGCATTGCTCGCCGAGGACCACGAGAATTGCCCCTCGCAAACCGCTCGCCTGCTGGCCATCAAGGGTCTGTGACCCAATGCAACGCCTCATGAGTGCATCAACTTCTTGCGGCTTCACCGAGTGGTAGGCGAAATCATCCAACGCCACGTCCGCCAGTCGGCAACCTCGCGCATCGAACAAATCAAGCCTTCTTCCGAGAGCGACCTGAAAGGACTCGAGTCCATCGATCTGCACTCCTGTGGCGCTGCCGAGTTGCTGGCACCAGTGGGCGAAGTCCGCACCGCTCACATTGATCGCATCATCAGCGCGCAGGGAGGGCAGGACCTTGACGCGGTAGTCCGAGGCCGCCAACGCTTCATGGGCCGCCAGATCGTCAAGCAGTCGATCCGAGGTGCAGATGCATTGCGTGTTGCCACGCGCCAGCAGATTGCGTGCGGAATATCCTTCGCTCGCCAGCTTGTCATTGCAGGCTGTCCAAATCTCCGACGCGGTGTGGGCCTTGAGAGGTTGATGGATGTCGAAGGTGCGCGCCAGTTCCAGAGCTGTCCAGTGATGCAGAGGATTGCCCAACGTTCGTGGCACGCTCGCAGCCCAGGCGTCGAACTTACGGCGATCATCAGCCTCACCCGTGATGAGTTCCTCCGGTACGCCGAGCATTCGCATGGCGCGATGCTTGTAGGGATCGGTGGCGACCCAAAGCTGCGCGATGTTGGCGTAGCGACGATTCTCCGCCAGTGCCATCGGATCCAGATGGCAGTGAAAATCGATGATCGGCAATCCCGCAGCAAACTCGTGGAACAGCCGACGCGAGGCTGCGCTGGTGAGCAGGAAGTCGTCGTGGATGAAGTTCATCGACTGCTCACTTCAAGTGACTGAAGGGGCAGCATCGCTTTCGATGCGAGCAACAACGGCATGTCGCTGCAGGGCAAATGCGACCACACCGATGCGGCTGCGCTTGCGGGCAAAGAGAACACCGTGCCGCTCATCAGGTCGATGAGCACCGGGTCCTTCAACACAACGGGTGCCAGGCTGATCGATTCCAACGGCAGGGTTTCCAACGCCGGGGCATCATCCGCGCGCCACCAAGCCACCATCGAAGGCGCATCATCGCCCCGAGGAGTCCACCCGTAGGCTTCCGTTCGCCACGGCGCGTTAGCCTCAAGTCGCGTCAAGGCACGCAGCTCGAAGCGATTGTCAAAGAGGGCGAAAACATGCTGGGCTGCGAAGTACGATGGCTTGCGATGGCTCACGGTCTTGTCCGGGTTGATCGCCAACAGTCCCTTGGGGTTATGGCCTTCAAACAGGCCTTTCTTTTTGGAGTAGTACATGTCCGCGAGTTGGAAGAGGCTCATGGGAATGCCCCGCGCATGATGTGCCAGGAGCCGACGGGTATTCCACGCCGCCTGCTTGCGCGGGCTCCACTCGTGCTTACCCAACGCCATGAACTGCCGCGTCTCTGATGGCGCGCCTGTCTCGCCCTGACGCAGCGTCACATGCGGGGCATAACGCTTGAGAAGCTCATTCAACGCGTTGACAGCGTCAAAACTATCATCAGGATTGTGCGGATAGAAGTGAAACGTGACTTCGTTGAGCAGGTCTGTCTTGGACTGCTCCGCAAGACCTTTTAGGAACTCCTGTGCATAGGTCTGATTGCCCGCCAGCGCCAGACCGATGATGTGGGCCTTGGGCTGCACCTGCCTCAACAACGTCGCGGTGCGGATGAAAAAAGCGGTGTAGGCTTGCGCGGGCACTGCTGACCCGTTGTCAGGCTCGTTCCATATCTCCCACGAATCGACCCGTTCGGCATAACGCTCGACCAGTGCAGTGACCCACCGATCCCACGCCTGCAGCGCCTGGGCAGAAACGGGAATGCCCTCAGCCAGACCGATCCCGCCGCCACCCTCGTAGGCCGGGTTGCCGTAGCAGGTCTCGATCCATGGTTTGACGCCTTGCGCCAGGCATCCAACGACCACATCATCGAGCCATTGCCAGTTGAACTTGCCATCGCCACGATCGCACTTGGCCCACCCGCCCTGAAGCCTGGCCTGCTTAGCACCCAACTCGCCCAGGTGTGGCCCGGTCTGCGAGAAATCAACATAGTCACGATCAATCGTCTCGCAGCCGATGCTCCAAGGCGAGTCGGTGATATCACGAGCGTGTCGCGGCCTAATCTGCGCCAACGGCTCAAAGCCACGCTCGCGGAGCGGAGTAACCAGATCAGTGTTTCGTTTAGCAGGAATCGCAGGGGCACTGGGCATGTCGCAGCGTCTCGAAGTCGGTGGCGATTGAGCGACCCACGTCGCGAAAGCCATATCGTAACAGCGCAAAAGCCCGCTGCCGCAAGCCAAGCCAACTGTTGCATCGGCGCGCCAGGCTGCCGTCGCAACAATGTGCCCCCGCAAGCTCACGCCGCCTGGACCATACCCCCAGCGACGTACGTCTGCACGGGCCGACAAGCCGGGCCGGATTGCAGTTTGGCGTTGACCCATGCCGCGATCAACCACACCCTGGACCCGCCCGCAACTGTCGCCGGAATCGTGAAATCAAACGTCGTCGCCGAGACGTTGCCTCCAAAGAGCCACCCTTCGATCTGCTGGGG
>JBGSTK010000118.1:0-7127 GCA_041736565.1 Phycisphaeraceae bacterium
CGGGAAGGTCGGCCACGATGGCGGCTCACGCGAGCCGGCGCGGTCGTCACAGCGTTAGGCGAAACCGACTCCGCAATCACCGGGGCATCCTCACGGGCGTGACCCAGCAGCTTGCGGCGAGCCACAAATTCGTCAATCGCCGTCACACGCTGAAGCAACTGCTGGACGCGATTCTCACCAAAATCACGGTGGCCCATCTCCACCAAGGCGCGAATCTGGTCAGGGCTGGCAAACTTGGTCACCGCCACCAACAGCACGTCGCTGGCGCTGCGGCCGGAGCGCACCGCGGCCTGCGCCACACGGTCAGCCACGCGGCGGTAGGCTTCACGAAGTTGCTGGGGGGTGGTGGGACGATCGAATGCCATACGGCTGAGGATATGCCCAAGAGCCACCGGATGCCAAATCGGTCGCACCGGATTTTCGCCCGCCCGAGCTAACCTCGGCCCTGTATTTGTTGCTGCGGCGACTCGGGAGCAGCTTGTCCTGTTTCCCCAAACGCCCCCCGCGCTTGACCGGCGAGGCATTGCGTTGGACACTCTCTGACCATGGACTCCGCCCCCGGCCCCACCCCGCAAGCTCCCGCCAATCCCACCGCCCAGGTGCTCGTCGTCGACGACGAGGTCGAACACGCTGAAGTCATGGCTGAGGCACTGCGCCGCATGGGCCATGTCTGCACCGTGGTTCACGATCTGCCCACCGCTCGGGAGGAACTGACCCACGGCAGCTTTGACCTGGTGGTCACCGACTTGGTGATGGATGGCCAGCGTGACGGTCTGGAAGTTCTGGCGGCCGCTCGGCAGAGCCAGCGAAATGCCGAGGCCATTCTCGTGACCGCACACGGCGATGTACCCACCGCCAAGGCGGCTCTCAAGGGCGGTGCCTATGACTTCATCGAGAAACCGCTGGACCTCGATATCTTCCGCACCCTCTGCAGCCACGCCATTCAGGCGGTGATGCTCCGCGAGCAGAACACCCAGCTTCGTGAACAGCTCGATGACAAGTTCGGGTTCGAAGGCATCATTGGACAGAGCGGCCCAATCCGCCAACTCGTGGGGCGGCTCAAACAGATCGCGCCGTCAAATATTCCCGTTCTCATTACCGGCGAAAGCGGTACGGGTAAGGAACTTGTGGCCCAGGCGCTGCACAACAATTCCCGCCGAAGCAAACGGCAGTTCGTGCCACTCAACTGTGCGGGCTTGAGCGAGTCGATCCTCGAAGATGAGCTCTTTGGTCACGTCAAGGGCGCGTTTACCGGCGCTGACCGCGAGCGTGAGGGACGGTTTGAATATGCTGACGGCGGCACGCTGTTTCTTGATGAAATCGGCGACATGCCGCTGCTGATGCAGGCCAAACTGCTACGCGTGCTGGAGAGTGGCGAGGTGGTGCGAATGGGCAGCAACCAGGCTCGCCACGTCGATGTCCGACTGGTGGCCGCAACCAATCACGATGTCGAGGAGCAGGTCAAGAACGGCCGGTTCCGGGGCGATCTCTATTTCCGCATCAAAGGCGTTGGCCTCCACCTGCCCGCCTTGCGCGATCGACCCGAAGACGTTCCGCTGCTGGTCCGCCACTACCTCCAAAAGTTCGCCCAGGAGATGGATCAGCCCGTGCCGCAGGTCAGTGAAGACGCCATGATGATGCTCATGCAGTTCGGCTGGCCCGGCAACGTGCGGCAGCTCATCAATGTCGTGCAGAACATGCTCATCGTCACCAACGACGAGCAGATCGAGCCGCGACATCTGCCCGAGGAAGTCCGACAGCAAGCCGGTGATACTCAAGCCAACGTCGATGTGCCCGCAGGCATGAGCCTCGATCAGATCGAGAAGCAAGCCATCCGCAACACGCTCCGCGCCAACGCTGGCAATCGCGAAGTCACCGCCAAGATGCTGGGCATCGGCGAACGCACGCTCTACCGCAAGCTCAAGGAATACGGCATCAAGTAGTTCGAACTGATCGGCGCACGACGACTTTCAAGTTCCTCAAAGACTTAAGCACCCAATGCCCACCATTCTCCCCTACCGCATCGGCCATGGCTTTGATCTCCACCGTCTGGAGCCGGGCCTCAAGCTCATCGTGGGCGGCGTCGATGTGCCACACGATGCCGGTTGCGCAGCTCATTCCGATGGCGATGTCGTTTACCACGCGGTGACCGATGCGATTCTGGGTGCGCTGGGACAGGCGGATATCGGCCAGTTGTTTCCCGACAACGATCCGAAGTGGCGCGGTGCCGATTCGACCATCTTCGTTGAGGAAGCCGTCAAGCGAATGACCGCAGCGGGTTATGCGGTGGGCAATGTGGACATCACCATCATCCTCCAGCGTCCCAAACTCAGCCCGCACAAAGACGCCGTTCGGGGGAACTTGGCGAAGTTGCTGCGCTGCGATGCGGATCAGGTGAATCTCAAGGGCAAGACGCACGAGAAGGTTGATGCCATCGGAGAAGGGCGCGCCATTGCCTGTCATGTGGTGGCGTTGCTGGTCCGCCGGAGCACTTGACCGCGGCGTTTGATCGTTTGATTGACGCCACCTTTGGTAGCAGCGCTTACCGCCTGCCATCCCATTTCCCGACGTGGCGATGCTTCTCGCCGATGGCCGGGTCCCAGCGCGGGTGATCGTTGCGCATGGGCATTTCGCGGAACTCACTGCGGCAGCGATAGCAGACGAGGCATCGACCCGCGAAGAAAAAGATGGCGGCATCAATCAGCACCAGCACGGTCAACACCACCACAGCTGCGGTGACTTGATCCAAGCCGACCAGCACCATCGATACCACAGCCGCCAGCACGACCAGCGTAAAGCCCGTGACTTGTGGAAAGTCGCGTTTGGAGAACAGGTCGCCGCAGCCGCACACCGGACATCGCCGGAGGTGGCCGTGGTCATCGAAGGCTGAGGCCCACTCGAGGTAAATCTCGCGGTTGTCGCCTTCGCTGGCCTCGAGCGGCCGAACGATGGTCGGCGGGTTCTTTGTGTCGACTTCGACGCCAAAGAGCCGCTGACGTTGCAGGTTTCGCAGGTTGATTCGCACGGGTCCATTCTGTCGCCCCAGCCCGTCGCAGGCAAATCGGCATCAGAGCGGCGTCAGATCGGGGTCTGCCCATTTTTCGGGGCGTCGTACTCCTGCTAGCTGCCCCCGGCCCACCGGAAGGGTGTGGAAGAGCCATGGTTACGAATGCGGCTCACGATGCAATCGCAAGAAAACACATCCGTTTTGCTCATCGGCCGGGGCCCCAACCGACTTAACCTCACAAACGGAACAATCACCACAAATCTACCGGCCAACCCTCCAGACCGGGGACAGAAGCCTCTCACGGACGGCGAAAAAGCCTTCATTCATGCCAGGGAATCCCACCTGCGAAGGGCACATCAACGATTTTGAACTTTAAAACATATGTGTCAAGGTCTAAAACATATGTTTCAAGGTCTAAAACATATGTGTCGAAGTCCAAAACATATGTTTCAAAGTCTAAAACATATGTGCCGAAGTCTAAAACATATGTGTCGAAGTCTAAAACATATGTTTCAAAGTCCAAAACATATGTGTCGAAGTCTAAAACCTATGTGTCAAAGTCCGAAACATATGTTTTGAAGTCAAAAACTCTGTCGGGAAGATTTGAAGGCCACCGACGACGGTGCACACACCCACAGCGGTGCGTGTGCCAAACCCGTGGCGCGGCCGCCCCCACACCATCCCGTCCCAATCAGCTGGTGCACCCCCCCCCGGGCCCCCGGCCCCCGGCGGCGGGGATATCATGCAATCGCGTCATCGCACTGGAGTCCGGACATGCTGACCTTAACCACGCAGGAAGTTCGCCGAGTCGATCAATTGGCGGTGGACAAATGGGGCGTGCCGTCGATTGTGCTGATGGAAAACGCGGCGAGGGGTGCAGCGCAGGAACTGTTGACGCTGTTAAAACGCGATGTGGGGCTGGCGGCGGATCAAGTCAGGATCGCCATCGTCTGCGGCGGGGGCAACAACGGTGGCGATGGGCTAGCCATGGCGCGGCATCTGCACAACGCCGGGGCACAGGTCAACATCGACCTGACCAGACCCGATGAAGATTTCAAAGCCGATGCAGCGACCAATTTGCATATTGTCAAGCAGATGAAGTTGCCGATACACGCGTTGACGGATCCCGGCCAACTTCCCGCAGCTGTGGACCGTTGGCGCGAATGTCACGTCATTGTCGATGCGATGCTGGGCACAGGATTTTTCGGGCAGGTACGTCAACCGCTGGCATCGGTGATCGCTGCGATCAATGACCTGCGTGCTCATTCGGCGGTGGTGGTGATGGCTGTGGATGTGCCCTCGGGCCTTGACGCTGATACCGGGCAAGTGGGAGGTGTCGCCATCGCTGCCGATCTCACAGTCACTTTCGTCACCGCCAAACCCGGCTTGTTGACAGCCGGTGCCAAAACCCATGTCGGCCAACTCATCGTCTGCGACATCGGCGTCGGCAGCGACTTGATCGACGCGGCGCGGCACAAGGCCGATCAATAAGGCCAGTATTGCGCTACGCCCAGAATTCCGAAATCCGCGATACCATGCTCTTTCACCTAACCAGAACGGAAACTCACCATGCCTTTACCCGATGTGCATTACTTCCTGCCCCAATGGATCGAACCCAGCGACAAGACGCTTGACTGCGATGTATGTGTTTACGGCGGCACCGCGTCGGGTGTCATCGCGGCGGTCACCGCTGCGAAGCGGGGCAAGCGTGTCATCATCCTCAATCCCGCCAACCATCTGGGCGGCATGACCACCGGCGGCCTGGGCTGGACGGATTCAGGCAAAAAGAGCGTCATCGGCGGGGCGTCGCGACAGTTCTACCGCGACCTGGGCAAGCACTACGGCAAGGAAGAAGAGTGGCTCTTTGAGCCGAAGGTGGCACAAAAGATCATCGACGGCTACGTCCGCGATGCGAATGTAACCGTGCATCACCGCGCGTTTCTCGCCACCGTTCTTCGCGACGGCCAACGCATCACAGCCGTGCGCATGATGGGCGGCCTGACGGTCAAGGCCCGTATGTTCATCGACGCAACCTACGAAGGTGATCTGCTGGCGCTGGCCGGGGTCCGCTACCACGTGGGACGTGAGGCCAACAGCGTCTACGGTGAGACCATCAACGGCGTGCAGGCCCACGACAAACACCAGTTCAGTCACCCCGTCGATCCCTACGTCAAGCCCGGTGATCCGACCAGCGGCGTGTTGCCTTGGATCAACGAACGTGATGCAGCGCTAAGCGGCAGCGGCGACAGTCGCATCCAGGCCTACAACTTCCGCATCTGCATGACTGACGATCCAGCCCTGCACATCCCCTGGCAGAAGCCCGACGATTACAACCCGCTCAACTACGAGTTGGCCCGCCGCTGGTTCAACGCCCCCAAAGATCAGTACAACGACCAACTGCCCAACTACGAAGGCCGACCCGAGGGATTCATCCGCAAATTTGACGAATTGCAGAGAACGCCCACCGGCTTCGCCAAGACCGACACCAACAACCACGGAGCCGTCTCCAGCGATTTCATCGGTGCCAGTCACGTCTGGCCCGAGTCAACCTACGCCCAGCGCGAGGTGGTCTTCCGGGCTCACGTGAGCTGGCAGATGGGCTACTACTGGACCATGGCCAACGACCCGGCGATACCGCAACGCTATCGCGAGGTTTACGCCCGCTTCGGCTTGAGCCGCGATGAGTTCGGCGACACCGGCGGTTGGTCGCATCAACTCTATGTGCGTGAGGCGCGACGCATGGTGGCCGACTACGTCCTTAACGAGCACGACACTCAGCATCACCGCAAGGCTCCGGACCCGGTGGGCATGGGGTCGTATCCCATGGACAGCCACAACTGCCAGCGGTTTGTGCGCGACGGCCGCGTGATGAACGAAGGCGACGTGCAGCTTTCCCCGGCGGGTCCCTACGGCGTCTCGTACCGCTCGATTATCCCAGCCAAAGGTGAATGCGAGAACCTTCTGGTGCCCGTGTGCATCTCGTCCTCACACATCGCCTACGGCTCAGCCCGCATGGAGCCTGTCTTCATGGTGCTGGGACAAAGTGCCGCGCTGGCAGCCTGTCTGGCGATTGACGCCAACGTGGCAACCCAGGCGGTCCCGTACGCCAGCCTTCGCGCGGAACTGGACAAAGCCAAACAGGTCCTGGAGGCGTAGGCGAGCGGAATCCTGCGGGTGCATGGCGATCTGATGCGCGGGTGCATGTTACGATGCGTCTACCGCGTTAAAGATGCGTGCCATGAGTGCCAACCCCGCCCCACATCCACCCGCTCCCGTTGACGTTGCCGTCGCTGCGGCAAACGCTGAGGTGACGCGCCATCGCCGTCGATGGTGGGGGTATCTGCTAGCCGTAATGGGCCTCACCGCGCTGGCGACTTTCCTGCGCTTCTACCGCATTGATCGCCCCACGCTCTGGCTCGATGAAGCCCTGACCTACGGACGGGTCAATGGAACGCTCGAACAACTGCTCAACATCCTGGCCAAAGACGACGGGTTTTTGCCGCTGCACTACATCGTTTACTGGTGGATCGGCCAGCACACGGTGCTCACACCGTTCTACATGCGACTGGTACCCGCCTTGGCTGGGGCTGCCATGACGCCCGTCATGTGGTTCCTGGCGCGACGCATGCTGGATCGCAAGGCCTCGTTGCTGGCGGCTGCTTTCGCCAGTGTCAGCGCCTTTGGCATGGCCTACTCGCGCGATGCCAAGATGTACATGCACACGTGGATGTTCCTGGCGCTGTCCACCGCCTGCCTGCTCTATTGGCTCCAGCGCGTTGGCTGGCGCAGTTGGCTGGCGTGGCTGGGGTGGGTGCTGGCCGGTGCCGTGGCCGCCATGCTGCATGTGACAGCTCTGCTCGCCCTGGCGCTGGCGCCGTTGTTTCTCTTGACCAAGGGCCGACCACGCTGGCGCGATCCGCTGCTCTTCCTCGTCGGGGCCGCCCTCATCGCCGTCGGTCCGACCTGGTATTACTACTACCAGAGTCATTATCTGGCCAAGACCGGCTTCATCCCCGCGACCACCGCCGTGGATCAAGAGATCGACCGCGACCCGAATTGGAATCGCAGCGGGTTGGACTGGATAGGCAGGTTCAATACCGACATCAGCTCGTTGGAATTG
>JBGSTK010000168.1:0-5859 GCA_041736565.1 Phycisphaeraceae bacterium
GCGGCGGCTTCCTCGCCCTGCGGCGATGCGTCGAGATTGAACATGTCAACGGCATCACCGTTGATCAGCGACTGCATCTGCGCCACCGCTTTGGTGGCCTGCTCCAGCGCAACGGAGGCGTCTTCCACATCGCGGAGAATGATTTTTTCGACGATCTGCGAGCCTTGCGCCGAAAGTTGCAGCAGTTGATTCAGTGCGGGCACATCCTGCGTCGAGGCGTCCTGAAGCTGCCCGGCAAGTTGCGCCAGGAGCTCGTGGACCGCCGCCAGCTCGGGGAGGTCGTCGGGACCCAAACCCACCAATCGGGAGACCAGCTGATCTCCCAGTTCCGCGACTTGTGTCGCAAGATTTGTAGGTGTAACTTGTGCTTCCATGCCCACTTCGTTTTTTTGATCGGCTTGATCCATTTGCCCCAGCCCTCTTAAAAGAGATAGACGAGCCCTATTTTCCGCATTGACAAGGTGACTATCGGCGCGGCATGGGCTGTGGTTTAGCCCGTCTGTGACGGGAGGGCTGACTTTGCGGAACATGCAGTTCGGGAATGAGGAATCTTTGCCCCATATCCCCACTAATCCTTGCTTTCCCGTTCCTGAAACTTTTCGGTATCCTCAAAGCCATGGCCAACGTGACACTCAAACTGCCGGGGCACCAGTACGACATCCGCGTCGAGCCCGGCGCGTTATTGCAGATGGGATCATGGGTTAGGGCGGTTGCACCCCACGCTCAGGCTGCCCTGATTGCCGATGCAGCCATCGAAGTCACGCATGGCTCCAAGGCTCTGGCGTCTCTGCGGGCGGCGGGCTACGACGTGGTGACAGCGACGATGCCAAGTGGCGAAGAACACAAAACCCTCGACACCGCCCGCCAGCTCTACGAGCCTCTGCTGCAACGGCGCCTCGACCGCAAGGCTCCGATCATTGCGCTGGGCGGTGGCGTTACGGGCGACACCGTCGGTTTCGTTGCCGCAACCTATCTCCGCGGCGTGCCGTTCATCCAATGCCCCACCACCCTGCTGGCCATGGTCGATGCGTCGGTGGGCGGCAAGGTCGGCGTCGATGTGCCTCAGGGCAAGAATCTCATCGGGGCATTCCATCAGCCTCACCTCGTGGCCATCGACACCGAGACCCTCACCACACTTCCACCGCGCGAGCTGCGCTGCGGGTTGGCGGAGTGCGTCAAGCACGGCGTGATCCGCGACGAGGCGCTCTTTGAGTGGATCGGCAACAAGCTCCAGAACATTCTGCAACTCGATGCACACACGCTCGTGGAACTCGTGGCGTGGAATGTGCGCATCAAAGCCAACGTGGTTATGGCTGATGAAAAGGAGTCGGGCGAGCGGGCTCACCTCAACTTCGGCCACACCTTCGGTCACGCCATCGAATCGACCACCGGCTACAGCGCGTTTCACCACGGTGAAGCTATCTCGCTGGGCATGGTGGCGGCGGCGCGGCTGGCGGTGTCACTCAATCGTTGTGCCGCGACGGTTGCGCAGCGCATCGAAAGCAGACTGCAGGCCATCGGTCTGCCCACGGGTGCTGCGAACTTGCCGCCTACCAGCACACTGATGGATGCCATGTTCGCCGACAAAAAAGTTGCCGGGGGCAAACTGAGGCTGGTGCTGCCCACGCGGATGGGCGCGGTGGATCTAGTCAGCGATGCCCCGGCTGATGCGATTGTGGCCGCGTGGGATTCGCTGCACGCTTGAGGCTTCATTGCCGTACCGTCGGAGGCGACGGAGCCTGATCGTGGCGCGGACGTTCACGAATGATGTACGTGATCATTTCCGCATATCCTCATCATCAATTGATAAGCCGCATTGTCATCGGGTAGCGATAGAGCTGGCCTTCGTTGGCCTTGATCGCCGCGATGATGGTTAACACAACGCTGAAGATACCCACGGCAATGGGCAGAATAAACAGCACCCCACAACTCGCGATTGTCAGGATAAGCGAGAGGATGAGGGCGATCAGCACGGTGATCTGAAAGTTCAGCGCCTCCTTGCCCTGGTCGGCCACGAGCGGCATGGTCTCACGCTTGGTCATCCAGATAATCAACGGCCCGATGATGTTGCCAAACGGCACCATATAGCCCGCAAAGGTCGAGAGATGGCAGAACATGGCCCACATCCGCTCATCGCGATCATCAGGCGACGGTGGGGTCGGCCCCTGGCCAAACGGCGGCGGATTGATCGGTGGAGGCGACTGCAGCGGCGGTTGCGTGGTCATGGAAATCTTCCTTGTGGCTCGACTGAGTATCAGTGTCGCCGCCAAATGCGTCAAGCCGGGTAAAATGTTGTGATGTACCGCGCTCATCGTCGGGACTTATCGCCTCGGGTGGAAATGACGCCGCTTATCGACGTCGTCTTTCTGCTTTTGACATTTTTCATCTACAGCTTCGCCATGATGATCCATGCCGAGGTGCTGCCGGTGAAACTCGCCGCGGTGACGTCCGGTGCCACGGCTGTCGGCGAGGGTCGGGTGCAAGCCATCACTGTGGACGCCCGCGGGGCCCTGTTCTTCAACCGCCTGCCTGTGTCAGCAGAGGAACTTGATCAACAACTGGCACAGCTTGCCCAACAGCAACCGCGGCCGACGCTGATGCTGGCACTCGAAGCCTCAGGCCAAACCGACCGCGGGCCACTGCTCATCGGACTGATCCAACGGGTGCAAGCCGCAGGCATCGCCGACTTCGTCATAGTTGGGCAGAAGTGATTTCGTGCTAGTCGCTCCTCGCATGGGCGTATTATCAGTCATCAATTAGTATGAATCGCCGTGAGCCCATATTCCCGCTGATTGTCGCCGCAGCTTTGGCGCTGCTGGCGCACGGCATTGGCATCCCGATGCTGGGGTTGCTGCTGACGGGCGATGCGTCCAAGCCGTGGGCGAGCGCCGAGGTGGACGGTTCGACACATCCCGCTGCCGAGAACAGGGCCCTTGGGCCGGTGGAACCAGAGCCGGTGGATCTTCCAGACGACCCGATCGCGTCGAATGACCCGCCCACCACCGAGGCCCCTGTCTTACCTGTCCCGCCTTTCCCACCGGTCCCGCCCGAGCCGACGCCGGAGGTGCAGGTTGGTCGTGATGATGCGCCGCCGATTGTGACGGTTGCGTGGATTTCGCATGAGGATTATCAGCGGGTGATGGCGCGAGAATCGGTCACGGAGCAGGCGGCACTGGCGCTGGTCGATCCGCAACCCGGGGCGCCGATGCGTCCCGATGCGACTCCGCCGGGCGATATGCCGATGGAAGCGGCCGATGGCGCACCGGGCGGGGTTCGCAACCCGCCATCGCCATCGCCCACGGAGTCCGAGAAAGCGCCGCCGGTCGCGGAGCCTCGTGCGACTGTGAATCCGCCCCAGCCTCTGGAGGTTGAGTCGGCCGATGCTCAAACGCGCCCGACCACGCCGCCACCTGCGCTTCGACCGGGGCAGCCCGACGCTGCGAGCGATCAGGGCGATGCGATGGCTGTGGACGACCAGAACCGCGAAGCACAAGAGGAAGTGCTTGAAGTGCTGCCGCCCATCGCACTGGCGGGCCAACCTCAGTTGGATGAGGGGCAAGTGGCGCGGGGTGAGGTTCGCCCGCGGACAGACCGGGAACCTCAAGAGGCGCAGACGGAGGTCAAAGAGCAGCATCAGGCCACGCAGGGGGAGCCCGAATCGCAGGGTCAGGTCGATGCACCGCCGATGCCGGAAGCGGTTGATTCTCCCGATCCGCCGACTCGTCTGGCGCTGGCCGATATCCCGCAGCCCCAAGTGCCCGCGGTGCCGATTGAAGATGCCAATGATGCGACCGGCGAGCCAGGCCGTGAAGCCATCGCCGCGACCGCCCCGTCGCCCGATCCGACCTCAGCGACGAAATCCGACAGTGAAAGCCCGCCGGTGAGTCTGACCAAGACGCCGCTGAAGATGCATCCCGGCGCGGTCATCACAGGGCAGGGCATCAAGATCACCACCGTCGTGCCGCGCATCCACATCATCGCTCGCATGAGCATCATCCCCCGCAATCCGCTGGTGAAGGTGACCTTCGATCGCAATGGTCAGGTCACGACCGCGCGCTTCATCCGCAACACTGGCTACGAAAACTGGGACGGCCCGGTGCTGGCAAGCTTGTATCAATGGCGCGCCAGCGGGGAGAAACTGGCGGAAATCGACGGCCCATTCGAGATGGAAATCGAAATGCTCTTTGGGAAGTGAGTCGCCATCAGCGGGATGCGAGCTGCCATCATCATCGACGATGAAAACGACGAGGTTTGCAGGCACATCCTGCACCGCTCGACGATCTCAACCTTTGGCAATACCGGCGATAGCTTCATCCACATCGTCAAAGAGGTGAAACACCGTATCGAGTCGCGTGACTTTGAAGAGGAACGCCACATCACTGCTGCAGTTGGCCAGGGCGATGCGGCCACGCACGTGCTCGACATCCTGAAGAAACTGCACCATCGCTCCGATGCAGGCCGACGACGCGAAGGTGACCGCTTTGAAGTCGAAGACGAAGTGCGAGGCGTTGGAATAGCGCATGCACTCCATGAGTTCGACGACAACCTCCTGCATGTGCGAGGCATCGAGTTCCGCGCGTGTCAGCGTCGCCACGGCAACTGTGCCTTGCTGATCGATGTGACAAATCTGTTGGATCATGGCCTGCCGATCTTGTGGAGAACGCGACGTCCATCCTTTTTATCGGGCATGACCGTGGTGTCGTTAAGGCACAGCGGAGATTACTGGCCCAGCCGATGATGCCCAATCGTTACAAACGTCGCAACCGTCAAAGGCGTCACAGACAACACAATCCTCACAATCGCGCAGACGCGCACGCGAGGCGGGGCGATAACCGAAATGGGCGAAACTACTGATCCAAGTACGTCCCGGCAGGCCAGCGGTCCTGCGGCTCAAAACCGATGCTCTCCCGCGCTGGCGTCATATCCACCGGCGACTCCCCCGGCGGCCCGCTGATGGCGAAAAGCGTGACGCACTGACCCGCTGCGGGCGCCTCCGACTCGACGCACCGACAGAAAAAACGCACGGCATCATCGTGGGAGAGTGTCCAGTCGCCCATGGACCCCTTGTTAACCCGCTGGGCTTCGTGTTGATTACGCACAAACCATCCAATGCGGACGTTAATGACGCTGAGCCCGAATTTTCGGGCATACATCTCACCAGCCGCCTCGGCCCAGACTTTCGTCAGGGCGTAGTGATTGACCGGTGCCACGCCGTCGTCGAGCCGCACCGTTTCTGATCGCCCCTTTTTGAGGCCGCTGATGACCTGCATGGTGCTGGCCAGCACCAGCCGCCGAACGTTGTGCTGCCGCGCGGAATCGAGCACGTGATAAAGCCCGATGACGTTGGGCTTGAGCAGCACATCGATGAAATCCGCATCGTTGGGATACGCGCCGAGATGGATGATGATGTCGCAGCCTTCGACAGCCGCGCTGACTGCCTGGGCGTCGGCCAAATCACCCACGACTGTCTCGCTGACACCGGGGCTGGGGTGAAGGTCGAATCCCCGCACCCAATGGCCGCGCGCCACAAGCCCCAGTGAAATACGACGCCCGACTGCACCGGCAGCACCAGTAAGCAGAATGCGTCGCGGCAAGGCCGCGGGGGAGGTTGGGGCAGGCGTGGGTTTGTCCATGGCGATACGAAGGATCTTGAAACTGTCGCGGCTGTCGGGTTCCAACGAACGTTGCAGGTCGTCGCCCGGGGATGATAGCGGCAGAAGGCGAATCGGCACAATGCCTCGCGGTGTTGACGAGCGGCGGGCTGGGGATGCAAAAACCCCGCCAGTTGTCTGACGGGGTTGATTTTGGAATTAGGTTTTGGGCGCGCTGGGATTTTTACCAGCGATCGCCGCCGCGGTC
>JBGSTK010000219.1:0-16890 GCA_041736565.1 Phycisphaeraceae bacterium
GCCGAGACCTACGCCATCTGCAAAGCCGACCTCCTGCTCAAAGGCGACGGCGACGCGGCCGACAACATCGTCGGCGGCCCCGCGTTTTCCACCCTCTCCAACGACCAGTTCCGCTCCCGCACCTTCGACTTCATGCTCGCCAATCCGCCCTACGGCAAAAGCTGGAAGAGCGACCTAGAGCGCATGAGCGGCGAAGGCGGAAAGAAGGACATCAAAGACCCGCGATTCCTCATCGAGCACGCCGGCGATCCCGAGTACTCCCTCATCACCCGCAGCAGCGACGGCCAGATGCTCTTTCTGGCCAACATGCTCAGCAAGATGAAGCACGATACCCCGCTCGGCAGTCGCATCGCCGAGGTGCACAACGGCTCCTCCCTCTTCACCGGCGACGCCGGGCAGGGCGAAAGCAACATCCGCCGCTGGGTCATCGAAAACGACTGGCTCGAAGCCATCGTCGCGCTCCCACTGTACATGTTCTACAACACCGGCATCGCCACCTACGTCTGGGTGCTCACCAACCGCAAGGCCACGCACCGCCGCGGCAAGGTCCAGCTCATCGACGCCACCCAATGGTTCCGGCCCCTGCGCAAGAACATGGGCAAAAAGAACTGCGAACTTAGCCCAGACGACATCCAGCGCATCTGCGACACCTTCCTCGCCTTCGAGGAAACGCCGCAGTCGAAAATTTTCCCCAACGCCGCCTTCGGCTACTGGAAGGTGAAGGTCGAGCGCCCGCTCCGCCTCCACAGCCAGCTCACCCCGCTGCGCATCGAGCCTCTGCGCTACGCCTCTGGCGATGAGAACATCCGCGCCGCCCTCTACGCCGAACTCGGTGACGCCCTCTTCACCGATCCCGCCTCCGTCCGCCCGCAACTGGAGACGCTCGTCAACGACTGGGGCAAAGCCGACAGTGACGCCGACGAGGACGAGGAAGGCGAAACCGACACGCCGAAGAAGTCCCTCTCCGACAAGAAGAAGAAGAAGCTCCTCAGCGAAGCCACTTGGAAGCGCGACGCCATGCTCCGCAATGTCGCCAACCAGCTTCGCAAGGCTCTCGGCGAAGAACTCTTCGAAGACCACAACGTCTTTCTCGATCAGATCGAACTCGCGCTCAAGAAGCTCAACCGCAAACCCAGCGCCTCCGAACTCAAGCTCATCGTGAGCGCCGTCAGTTGGCGAGTGGAGGACGCCCCGCCCGTCATCAAGAAAATCCACAAACCCGGCAAGACCCAGCCCGACCCCTTGCACGGCCTGTATGAGACCGAGATCGACGGCAAGACCTGCGTCATCGAATACGAACCCGACAGCGAACTCCGCGACTTCGAGCAAATCCCACTGCTGGAGGAAGGGGGTATCCAAGCCTTCATCCGCCGCGAAGTCCTGCCCTACACGCCCGACGCCTGGCTCGTCGAGGCCGACACCAAGATCGGCTACGAAGTCAGCTTTACCCGCCACTTCTACCAGCCGCCCCAGCTCCGCACCCTCGCCCAGATCAGCGCCGACATCCTCGCCCTGGAGCAGGAGACCGAAGGACTGCTCCACGAAATCACGAGAGGAGCCACGGCATGATCGAGGGACTCAAGCCGTATGCGGAATACAAGGAGTCGGGGCAGAAATGGCTGGGCAAGGTTCCGGCGCATTGGACGACTCCCCGGCTAAAAACTGTTCTCCGCGAGAGGGATGCTCGCTCGGTGGATGGTAAGGGCCTGTTGCTTTCGCTGACGCGCAACCGTGGACTGATTGCTCGCAGCGACATGACCGACAAGATTCACAGCGCACGCACGCTCGCTGGTTACAAGCTCTACGAGCCCGGCGAAATCGTGATGAACCGGATGCAGGCGTGGAGCGGCATGTTCGGAGCGGGAAATAAATCCGGTTTGGTCAGCCCAGACTACGCCGTTTTCAAGCTTCTTGGCGGAGACCTTGTCACCCATCTTCTTGCCCGCATCAAGGCACCAGACCTTGTTTCACAGTTCGCACTGGAATCGAAGGGCATCGGGTCCGGCTTCAATCGCCTTTACTCGGACAAGTTCGGAGCGATTGCGATTTCGCTCCCTCCGCCCGACGAACAAGCGGCCATCGTGCGGTTTCTGGACCACGCGAACCGGAAGATCGACGGCTTCATCCGCGCTAAGCGGAAGCTAATTGGGCTGTTGAACGAGCAGAAGCAGGCCATTATCCACCGCGCCGTCACCCGCGGCCTGCACCCCGACGTCCCCCTCAAGCCCTCCGGCATCCCTTGGCTCGGCGACATCCCGGAGCACTGGGTTACAATGCGCTTGAAGAACGCCTGCAAGATTCGCGGAGGTTTTGCCTTCAAGACGGAGTGGTTTCGTGCAGACGGGGTTCCGGTCATTCGGATGAGCAATCTCCGCCGCGGGACTCTCGACCTAACTGATGCTGTGCGAATCTCGGAGAACGACTGCGTCGCGGCCTTTGAACTTAAAGCCGGCGACATTCTTTACGGATTGTCCGGCAGTGTTGGAGCTACTGGCAGCCTCGGAAACTTCGCGGTGGTTGCAGCTGGTGACTTACCAGCACAACTCAATCAACGTGTGGCACGATTCCGTCCTGATGGACGTGTCCTGTCTGTGCGCTTCCTGGTCTTCCTGATTCACACGTCGATCTTCTACGACCAAGTCTTGGCGGACACCACGGGCACTGCTCAGTTTAATGTCAGCACAAACGACGTTGGCAAAGTGACGTTTTCGCTTCCTGCGGTTACTGAACAGACGGCAATCTGCGAATGGCTAGATGGAGCGCTCGCAAAGCCAAACGAGCTTATCACTCGCACGGAGCGAGAAATCGCGCTGATGCAGGAATACCGGACGCGCCTGACCGCCGACCTCGTGACCGGCAAGCTGGACGTGCGCGAAGCCGCCGCCCATCTCCCCGCCCCGCCCACCGACGAATCGCCCGGCTCCGCCGCCGACGAGCCGGTGGAGGAACTCGAAGACGAGGAAGTTGGAACATGAAGAACTCGAGCACTGCTCAAGTAAGAGTGAGATTCACATGGGATTTCAAGTCGAAAACTACAGCCTGAACGAACTCCAACGGATCGCGGTGCCGGGTGCGGTGGCACCGTCCCTCTTCTGGGCGCTTCCGGTCGGCGGTTGGAATCCCCGGGAGCTTGAAGAAGTTTGGCGGTGGTTCACCGAACATCAGAGCCAGTGCAACGATTTCGGGCTTCTGCTGGTGAAGGAGAGGGGACGACGTGATGACGAGCAAGCCAATGTCAGCCTCGCTTCCGTCGGCGCAAAGCTATCTGACCTGATGCCAGCCGGGGCAGAGCGGTTTCTTCATCCTCGGGACCGCGACCGGGGCGAATCGCCGAGAATGCTGGTGCTGTCCGGGGGCTATCCGCAGCCGGGGTGGGGTGTGCTGATCGAGTGGCGACTTCGAGATATTCGTCGGTTCGAGGATTTGATAGGGCGCACAATCCAGCAGATGCGAGGAAAGGATTCAGCGAACGACTTCAGTTTGTTTCGAGACGCAGCCCACGCTTTCCATCACCGGCAGAATCTAGGCGATGCACCTGCCAAGCCGAGTGTGTCCGCGATAGAGAACGAGATACTTGCCGCTGAGAAGGCCGACAGCTTTTTGCGCGAAGCGCAAACGTTATTGCAGGCGAGCCGGCACGCTCTCGTTCAGGAAAAGATAAACGCGGCCATGCAAGCGCTGCGTCAGTCCGTTTGGCTGGGCATTGATGCAGCTACCCTGGAAGCGCTTGTAAAACTCCAGAAGACATTTGCCGGTGCCGCATTCATTTTGGCGGTATCTGCGAAAGTCATCGCCGACGAGATCGCCCCGAAACTGGACGCCCTCATTGAAGACCCGTCACAACGGGAAGCTGTCACCAAGGGTCTTGCCAGCCAAGAATTGAAGCACGCCTTGCGGGAATGCTTGTATCTTCGTCGAGAGAAGATGGTGGAAGCCGACGGCAATTTCTCAGCTTGGGCCGAAAGGGCGCTCGCAGCAGTCCAGCCGAGGCTGACTGCGGCTCTGTCTGAATTGAAGCAAGCAATCGAAGCCAAGTTGGCAGCCCATCGTGGAGTGAAGGCCCAACGCGAATATGAACACGACATTGCCATGGGGCAGTGGCGGCAGAGTTCGAACGAAGCGCGGGAGAGGTTTCACGTCACAGCCGGAAAGGCTGTGGAACTTCAATGGGAGTTTGGTCCGAAGTTCCTCGTCGCGTTTGAGCACAACTGTCGGCAGGATGGACGGTGGGTAAGGAGCATCCCTTGGGACCCTGCTCGCATGGTCGGGTGGAAGATCATGGGCTCAGACGTGAAGATTGCTTCCCGCGATCTGCAGATTGCCGCTCGGGAGTTGGTCCCGGATGCGACGGGAGACAGCCCTACGAGTGGACAGACCACAGCGGTTGCGGATGGAAGCTATTTCACGGACTACGTTCATCATATCGCGATCTCAAAGCCGGGATTCACGCCCCATGCCGTCACACGCGATTTACTCATTCGCCTCCTTCGTCCGGCTGAAATGATGACTTTGATTCAAACGCACACAGGGGAGCCGACAACGGCAACAGATGCGCCCCTTTTGGCTGAGGAACTCCTGCAGGCGTTTGGCTGGCGGCAATCGGATGAGGTGGGCGAAAAGCCGTTGGCCGGATGCATCAAGGGCAGCGACGATACCGCGCCGACCATCGCAGGAAATCTCAGCGGTAACGACCTGCGCATCGTCGTGGAGAGTTTCTGCAAGGACATCGTTGATGTCGTGATCGCTCAACTCGGATACAGCCACGCTGAAGTATGGAACACGATTGAGCAGCGGATTCCCGGTTATCGTCCATCTAGCAGAATGAAGGACTGGGAAGAAGAGGTCCGTCTGATGACTGTGGGTGCAGCGGGGATGATCCTGCCCGCTCTCGGCCCGCTGGCATTCCCCGAACAGGCTGACAATGTCAAAGCATTTGCGGTCGATTTGCAGAAACTGGCTGACGTTCTGAATAAGACCAGCCATCACCGCGAAGGCGAGCCGGTTTCATCGGAAGCGCCCATCGAGGCTGCTTCGTTGATTCGCCAGCTTCTTGGAAGTGCGAAAGCATTCCTTGGCGATCTCCCATGGCATTTGGAAGCCAGCTTTGTTTTCGGGGAGCAGCCCAAAGTTTTGAGTGGCGAAGCCTGGAGCCACGGCAGCCCTACGCCCAGGCTCTTACGCGTGATTGTTTGGACGGGAGCATCCCCCGGCACTCACGTCACATTCTGGAACAAGGAACGGCGCAATCCGGTGGTGCCGGACCCTGTCTTCATCGTGCGGCCACGCCGACGGCAATAACCAATAGATTCAAACCATGAGCAAAACCGACACCACCGAAAAAGGACTCGAAACCCTGATCATGCGCCACATGACCGGGACGGATGGCTTGTCCACCGGCGCGGCGGGTGTCGTGGCTGAGACTGCGCCCGCCAAGGGCGGTAGTGGTTGGTTTGCGGGAAATGATTCGGCGTTTGACCGCGAGTTTGCGGTGGATACGGGTCAGCTCTTCGCCTTCCTGATGGCGACGCAGCCCGAGGAGTGGGCCAAGCTCGGAATCACCGACCCCAAGGACGCCCACGGCATGCCTCGGCAGAGGTTCCTGGCCCGCCTGCAAGGGGAGATCACCCGGCGCGGGACGATTGACGTCTTGCGCAAGGGCGTCAAGCACGGGCCGCTGAGCTTTGATCTGTTCTATGGGAAGCCGTCGGACCAGAACGTCAAGGCGGTGGAGCGTCACACGAAGAACCGCTTTAGCATCACACGCCAACTGCACTTCAGCAATGAGAACAAGCGCTCGCTGGATCTGTGCGCGTTCATCAACGGGCTGCCAGTGATCACTTTCGAACTGAAAAACAGCCTGACCAAGCAGACGGTCGAGGACGCCATCGAGCAATACAAGCGCGACCGTCACCCCCGCGAGACGCTGTTTCAGTTTGGCCGCTGCGTCGTTCACTTCGCGGTAGACGACAATCAAGTGGCGATGTGCACCGCGCTAAAGGGCAAGGGCGGCATGGCCAAGGACTCGTGGTTTCTGCCATTCAATCAGGGCTGGAACGACGGCGCGGGCAACCCTCCGAACAAGGAGGGGTTGAAGACCGACTATCTTTGGAAGTCCATCCTTACTCCAGCGCGGCTGACGGAGATTCTGGAGAACTACGCGCAGGTGGTGGAGGAGATTCACCCGAAGACGGGCAAGAAGAAGCACGTGCAGATTTTCCCTCGCTACCATCAGCTCGATGTGGTGCGGATGATTCTGGCCGACGTGCAGGAGCACGGGGCGGGCAAGCGCTACCTCATCCAGCACAGCGCGGGCAGCGGGAAATCGAACTCCATCGCGTGGCTAGCGCATCAGTTGATCAGCCTGACGAAGGCCGGGAAAGCGGTCTTTGATTCTGTCATCGTCATCACCGACCGCCGCATCCTCGACAAACAAATCCGCGAGACGATCAAGGGCTTTGCCCAGGTGGGCAGCATCATCGGCGCGGTGAAGGAGGGCGCGGGCACCTCCAAGACGGAGCAGCTCACGAAGTATCTCAAGGACGGCAAGAAGCTCATCATCTCCACGGTGCAGACGTTCCCGCATGTGCTCGACAGCATTAGCGACGAACATCGTGGCGGGAAGTTTGCCATCATCATCGACGAAGCGCACTCCAGCCAGAGCGGCAAGACGTCGTCGGCCGTCAGCCAGGTCGTGGCGGACAGCGAAGACGAGATCAACGATGCCCTTGATGAGCGCATCAAAAAGAAAAAGCTGGCCAGGAACGCCAGCTACTTCGCCTTCACCGCGACACCGAAGAACAAAACATTGGAGATGTTCGGCGTGCCGTATTCCGAGGCTGGCGAGTTGAAGCACAAGCCCTTCCACGGCTACACGATGAAACAGGCCATCCAAGAGGGCTTCATTCTGGACGTGCTCAAAAGCTACACGCCGGTGAATAGCTATTACCGTCTTGCCAAGACGGTAGAAGGCGACCCCGAATATGACGTGAAGAAGGCCCGCAAGAAGCTTCGGCTATACGTGGAGAGCCACAGCAAAGCCATCCGCGACAAAGCGGAAATCATGGTGGACCACTTCCTCGAACAAGTGATCGGCCAGAACAAGATCGGCGGTCAGGCTCGGGCGATGGTGGTGACCGGCAGCATCCAGCGGGCGATTGAATATTTCGTCGCCTTCAACACCTACCTCAAGGAGATCAAAAGCCAGTATCTGCCCATCGTGGCCTTCTCCGGCGAGCCCGAATTCAAGGGTGAGAAAGTGAGCGAATCAAAGCTGAACGGCTTCCCCAGCGGCGAGATCGCCGATAGGATTCAAGAGGACCCGTACCGCTTCCTGATCTGCGCCGACAAGTTTCAAACAGGATACGACGAGCCGCTGCTCCACACGATGTATGTGGACAAGGCGTTGAGCGGCATCAAAGCCGTGCAAACCCTCTCCCGTTTGAACCGTGCGCATCCGAAGAAGCACGATGTGTTCGTGCTCGATTTTCAGAACGACACCGAGACGATTGAACAGTCCTTCGCCGACTACTACCGCACGACGATACTGAGCAAGGAAACGGACGCTGATAAGCTTCACACGCTCAAGGGCGAACTGGATAAATATCAGGTCTATTCGCCGGAGCAGATCAATGAGTTCGTCGAACTCTATTTGAGCGGCAAGATCGTGGACAAAATTCACCCGATTCTTGACGCTTGCGTGGACGCCTATGTGACCGATCTGGACGAAGACGGCCAAGTGGATTTCAAGGGAAAAGCGAAGACCTTCACCCGCACCTACGACTTCCTCGCCACGATCCTTCCGTATGGAGTGCAGGATTGGGAGAAACTCTCGATCTTCCTGACCTTCCTCATCCCGAAGCTGCCCGCGCCGAAGGAAGAAGACTTGGCTAAAGGCATCCTCGAAGCAATCGACATGGACAGCTACCGCGCCGAGAAGAAAGCCACGATGGCCATCGCACTGCCGGATGCCGACGCAGAGATTGAGCCCGCGCCGACCTCTGGCGGAGGTCGCAAAGCCGAACCGGAGATGGACAAACTGTCGAACATCGTGAAGCAGTTCAACGACCAGTTCGGCGGGCTCTTCGCAGACGCGAAGCGGATGGAGCAACGCATCACCGGTGAGATTCCCGAGAAAGTGGCAGCGGATGCGAAGTACCAGAACGCGAAGAAGAACTCCGACCGTCAGAACGCCCGAATCGAGCACGACAAAGCGCTCAAGCGAGTCATCACCTCGCTCTTCAAGGACGACGCCCAGCTCTTCAAGCAGTTCCAAGACAATGAATCGTTCCGCGGCTGGCTCACGGACACGGTCTTCGGCATGACCTATGAGGAATGGCGGACAGGATAGGTAAAGGACAGCGAGTTCGACATCGACCACGGCGACATGCTGATCCCCGACTCACGACGGGGCCCCATTGAAGCCGGGTGATTGTGGCCCATCGCAAATAGCCCACCCCCGGCTGGAATATTCACTTGTCAAAGAGCGCCCGAGCCGTGCCACGGCTGCGGGGCAGGTCATTCGGCTGCCGGATACTCGTCCTCGAAGAGGTCGATTTGGGTCGAGCACCTGTTGTAATGCAAGTGCCAATCGCAGCCGAATAGACGGAGCTGTGCATTGATTCGGTCGATGTGGTCAAGCTCATTCCTGACGGCGATGGCGGCTGCAATGGCCACATCCGAGTCTTCTTCGATCATCTTGAGCCAGGTCTTCTTGACCAGCACGCAGCGCGGATTCTCCATGGCATTATTTCTTAGGGCCTTGCGTTGGCTCATGATGGCTTCGTTGTCCCGGGCAAACGCTTGGTTCTTCATATGCATCTGAATGAGACAGGAACTGGTTCCGGCCTCGTCGATGAAGGAGGCGAGCTGCTCGACGGTAAAGGGCTTGCGGCCCTTAATCTTCAGTGCCTGGTTGAACTTATAGGCTGCCTCATAAACGCGCAGCCCCACCCCGGCCTTGCGGAGCGCGGGGGGGAAGAACTCCGCCAGCCGGGCGTAGAGCAGCAGTCGGCTGCCATTGCGCTCAAACTTGGTCATGGCCTGAAGTGCGCTGCCGGAGACAGGGCGACGGCTGTATTGCTTTTCCAGTTCGACGAGTTTGGCCAGCTCATCGGCAAGTCGCCAAGTGGTTTTGTCAATAGCCACGTCCACGCTCCGAACCCGTTCAATCTGAGCTTTGATACGTTTAGCCGTTATCTTCGTTTTGGAGGGCGAAGAAACTTTACGAAGTTGTCGACGCTTATGTTGGTCAGAGGATATAGTATGAGTAGTCGGCATAGGGTGTCTCCATTTAGGTAGATGCCAATATACCCATAAACTTTTCACTTTCCTGACGGCAAGTAGGAGACGATGATGAGTTTGGCAAAGGAATCCGATATGACGAACGCTCGTCGTTTCACATCCACAACGATGCGCCTGTTGGCCCGACTCAAGGGTCTGATGGCCCAAGCCAATTGCAATGCGTGGGCTATGGGCGATCTTGTTAACCAGCTCAAACGGGGGGGCATGACTGTGCAGGAGCAGGCGGCATTGATTGGAGGGTCGCGGCAGCGGCTCAGTGAGCTTCGACGCACGGCGGCGGCATTCGGGGTCGATCAGAGGCGATTGGATGTTGAATTTCACTTTCACACCGTGGCCATGCGCTCGGCAAAGCGGTTGGGGTTGGCTCCATCGAGCGTGTTGGATGAACTTGTGAAGCGCGGGATCGACTCAACGCGGGCCGCGACACGGCATCTGGCGGCTCGGCTTCGGCAGCGTGAGGCGAGACGGGCGGCTGGTGCCATGGATGTCAGCGACACCAGCCACGGTGTGTTGAATCGTTGTCATCATGCCGATTTCCGCTTGATTCTGCCGCAGGTGGCGCAAAACTCCGTCACGTTGGTGATAGCTGATCCTCCCTATGGGCGATACGGGAGATATCGGGACGGCCAGCACACGCGTGTGACTGCGACTCAACGGGACTGTGATGGTTTGGATGACGAGTCGGCGCGCGCGCTGACGGAAGACCTCTTTCGACTCTGCGTGCCGTTACTGCGGGCTGATGGCTGTTTGCTGCTGTTTCGTCCGGGTGGTCTCGCCGACCCCGTGTGGTTGATGGAGGCTGCAGCTCAGCACGGATGGGAGTGCCGACACGCTTTGGCTTGGCGACGGGGACCCGCAAAGCTCGGTGATGGGCAGGCACCTTACACATCGGCGACGGAACGGATTATGGTCTTTGCTCAAAGCGGGGCTATGTTGGTCAATCACGACGGGTCATCCCAATCGGACGTTATTGAAGTGAAAGCCAAACGGAAGAGTTACTTGGCTCCCGATCAGCATCTCTTTGAAAAGCCGGTGGACCTGATGGCCACGTTGATTAGCAAGCATACTTACCCCAATGAATTGGTTGTCGAGCCGTTCGGGGGAACGGGGTCGGCGAGTCGTGGGGCCATACGGCTGGGTCGGCAATGGCTCTATTGTGAGACGAACCGAGTTAATTACCAACTCTGTTGCCGACTAATGGCAAAAGAAGTGAAAGAATCGCAACAGGCGGGATAAAGATGCAAGACCACACCTAAGAAGTGAAACAATTCAAAGTATAATAAGTCCGTGTAGCACGTGGAGTAACACGCACATGGACAACATTAAAGAGCACAACGATAGTATCGATCCCATGCTGACAATGCGCGATTTGGATCGCATTTTACGTCGCAGCCCCCGAACCATTCGGGCCTGGCGCGCCGAAGGCTTCCTTCCCAAAGCGGATTTGTGCCACGGTAAGACCGTGCTTTGGCGACGCGCCACCATCGCCAACTGGCTGGAGCGCCAGGCATCGCAGGCAGCCTGAACAGGACTGATATATCTAATCTCCTGCGCACCTCGCAGGTCGTTTACAGGGCACATGAACCTATACAAAAAGAGCGGCAGTCGGTATTGGCATTTCGCCATCGTGACGGGAACTGGCTCCGACCGGGGGCAAAAAGTTGTCAACACCCAGGCCACCGATCAGCGGGTGGCCCACGAAATCCTGCACAGAACGCAATTGCTGGTTGAGTCCATCGAGGGCGGCATGGGGTTATCTCCCACGTTGCGTAACTGGCTCACGACCATGCACCCCAAACTGCGAAAGCGGCTGGAGCGATTAGGGCTGATCGAGGCTGCGGACGCGGCTTCGGTTCAGACCATAGCCAAGCACATCGACGATTATCTGGCTGCATGCCGCTTCCAGGGCATGGGGGAGGCGTATGGCAGGATCAAGAAAAGCCAGCTGGCGGCTTTTGTCGATCACGGCAAAGCCCGCAGCCTCGCCGACCTGACAGCCGACCGCGTCTCGGCGTTTTTGGGTTCTCTTAAGGATCGGGGCCTGAGCAACCGCACGCTCAATCAGCACCGCTCTACTCTGATTGCGTTTGCCAATTGGTGCATCAAACAAGGACGAAATGATCGTCACAACCTCGGCACTCAGGTCCCTCGTCTAAACGAGGAAGTCGGGAAACGCCGCAGCAGGCGGGCGGCCACGAAGGAGGAGATCACGGGCCTACTTGACGCGGCCTCGGACCACAGACGCTTCGTCTACCTCGCGGCGCTGCTCACGGGGCTTCGTCGGGGTGAACTCGGCCAAATACAATGGCGCGACATCGACTTGACCCAGAGGACCATGACGGTTCGCGCCGAGGTGGCCAAGACCAGCAAGCCATCGATCCAACCCCTGCACGCCGACATGTTGAAGCTTCTGGTTGCCCGCGCGGCAGGGCGCCAGCCTGACGATCTGGTCTTCGCTCCAGTGCCTCGTATCGAGACCTTCAAACGCGATCTGAAGCGCGCGGGCATAAGCTTCAAGGACGAAAATGATCGTCAACTCGACTTCCACGCGCTGCGTGCCACCTTTGCCACGATGTTGCTGCGTGAAGCAGTGCCTGTTTCCATCGCTCGGCAACTCACACGCCATGCCTCGGCCAAGACGTTAGAGAAGCACTACGACCGGCTCGGGTTGGCTGATGCGGCTGAGGCGATCAAGCGTCTGCCTGGGTTGGATGGACCAAAGCCCTGACACGCCTTCTTTTTGTCCAAAACACGTCATCACTCGTGCCCGGCTGCATCAGAAAACGGAGTACCAGCAGGAGTACTCAAACGCCATCAACCTGCATAACGCTGCCGCGTGATGTCGCAACCCGCCGGAAGTCGGGTTCGGCGGCGGGCGAAAAATGGCATTGGCATTGAAGCTGTAAATCTGCTATCTTGCAGGAGTTGACCTGATGCAGCCTCAATCGGCCGCAGTATGCATCGTAAGTGTTTGGAAATAAAAGAGTTACGGGCGATTAGCTCAGCTGGCTAGAGCGCACGGATCACACCCGTGAGGTCGTAGGTTCGAGTCCTATATCGCCCATTCAGTCCCCCCTCCCATCCCCGGCCTGCCGCCCCGGGCCGCCGACCGCCGCCTTCTGGAGCAACCCGGCATGCGTACCTGCGTCGCACTCCTCGTGCTGGCGATATTCGCCGGACTCGCCCACGGCCTGATTAATCCCGGCTTCCAGCCCAACAAGATGATGGATGGCCGTCAGGCCGTCGTCCTCTTCACCATTGGCTCCATCGACGAAGAGAACAAACTGGTCACCCTCACCACTAAACAGGTCCTCGCGGGTCAGTGGGAGCCTAAGGAGGTGATCGTGGATGCGACGGCCGAGGCGGTCGAGGAAGCGTTCCAGAGCGCCCTGGTGCCTGAGCGCAACGTGGTCGCTTTCGTCGCCCGCAAAATGCGCGGCCAACCTGTCGCCAAGACTCTCTTCTACACCGGCGCCGGCCAGTGGCAGGAAGCCGACATCGCCGGCAACCTCGGCGAGTGGAAGTGGGTGCGTGACACCGGCGAAGAATACTTTGGTACCTTCAACGGCCGCGTGGACCGGCTCGCCGAACTCATCGTCGACCACGAAGCCAAACGATACTACTTTCCCCAAAAGCCGTTCAACTACTTTCAGCGCGATTTGGTCATCGGCAATCTCCCCGGCCCCGGCGGAGGCGTGGCACTGTTTGATATTGACGGCGATAGCCAGCTTGATATCTTCGCCGCTTCTCCCGCCGGCGGACGTGCCTACCTGCAGTCCGAGCCGTTGAAGTTCGAGGACCGCACCAACGCCCTGGGCCTTGCGGACGTCAAGAGCAAATCCATCGGGTTTGCGGATGTGGACCTCGACGGAGACAGCGATCTGCTTGCTGGCACGACGATCTTCAGCGCCGACGCTGGCAAGTTCACCCGGACCGCCGCGCTGCCGGACATGCCCGTGGAGAAGGTAAAGGTCGCGACGTTTGTTGATGTCAATCACGACGGTGCCCCGGATGTGCTGGTGTCGGTGGTGGGCGGCGGCCTGCGGCTATTCCTCAACGACAAGAGCGGCAATTTTACGGAGAAGAGCGAAGAACTGGGCCTGCGGGCCGAGGAATCGCTGCCCGGGGCGACCGGTTACGTCTTCGCCGGCGACTTCAATGCCGACCACCGCGTGGACCTTTACTACGCCGCTGGCAAGGGCGTGTTACTGGCGCAGAGCGAGGCAAGTAAGTTCGCCGTGGTGACGCACCGCCTGAACCTGGATTTCGCTTCCCCCGAGGGCGACGAAGGCGCCACCGGCGCCGGCACGTTCGCCCCGTTGTGGCGGCCCGATCAACTCGCACTCATCACCACCACCGACTCGGGTCTGGTGCTCATCATTCAGGAAGACGGCAAGGTGGTCGATGTCACGCCGGAGGGTAACGAGATCACCGAGTCCACCCCGGGTACATTCGCTTTGATAGCCGAGGATCTCGACGCGGATGGCTATGTTGATATTTACACGATGAGCCGCAAGGTAGAGAGCAATATCTACCATGTCAATCGCGGGTATGGCTCCTTCATGGCGGCGCACAAGTATGCCGACCCCAAGAAGCCCGCCCAGTTCCCTGGCCAGGCGCACCACCAGGGCGGCAGCGGTGTTGCCGCCGGCGATGTCAACGGGGACGGCGCCAACGATCTGGTCCTCGTCAGCCATGACGGCACGATTAACCTCCTCCTTAACGATACGCTCGCCGACCGCAAATTGGTGCCCGGGGCGCTGCACCACGAAACCATCCGCGCCCAGGTCCGCTTCGTGACCGTGAACGTGCAGGGCCCGGCGGGCGTCGTCGGCGCTGAAGTGGCGCTCGTGAACGAAGCGGGCCAGACGGTCTCCCTGCGCACGATCGCCGGTAACCTCGCCACGGGTTGCCGCGGCCCCGACCGCGCCATCTTTGCCGTCCGCTTGCCCGGTAAGTACACCGTCAAGGTCCGCTACACCCACGGCGACGAGCGCAACGCCCCCATCGACCTCACCACCCAAACTCATATCACCGTCACCCCCTAGCTGGGCACTGCCCAATACACACGGCAATGACCTCCCGGCTAGAATCGTTTACCAAATATCAAGCGGGGATTCGACCTGCGCAGCCCGCAGCCGCCACTCTTACGGAGAGTCCCATGACCGGTACCTATCGTCTACTCGGCGTCCTGTTGCTCGCGTTCGTGGTCGCCCCCGCCTTAGCGGAGGTTGACGTAAATAGTCCCGCTTACCAGAGCGCCACCGCCCACGATCCCAACTTTGCCGACCGCACGATCTGGCCCGCGTCGGTCGAGCAAACCGATTTCATCAAGCAGGAGTGGCCCAAGGCGCGAGTGCTCGTGTTCGCCAAGGCCGGCGAAACCATCCGCGGACTCGACCTCAATGACGCCGCAAACTGGTTCGAGGACGGCGAGCCCGCGACGAGCGGGCCCGATGAGAAGACCGACGTCGTCTTCCCCACCGCCGACAAGGCCTACCGCATCAATGGCAACGATGAGGGTTTCACCTGTCGGCATATCACCGTCGGCTCCGGCGTCAGCATCAGCGTCCGCGGGGGCAACGTCCACGGCAACATGTGGATCAAAAAGGGTGCCACCTTCGCCCAGGGCCGACCCCAGGGCGACGCCAACACCTTCATGCGCTCGGACACCGTGAAACCCAACCGTATCGCCAACAAGATCCTCCACAACCGCGCCAGAACCAGTTCCATCGAATGGATCGGGAAGTGGGACCTCGGCGATGAACTGGACCTGTTCTCGGGCACGTTCATCGTCGGCCCCGATGCCACTTTCAACCCCGGCGATCGCTCCGTGCAACGTGTCTTCAGCGACGCGACTTTGATACTCATGTCCGGCTCCACGTTCCAGAAGCGAGGCAGCCAGTACCATTCCAGTGATATGGAAATCGAAGGTGTGTTCCTGATCGGCACGCCCGAGCGGCCCATTACAAAGGATGTCACGCTGGGCCTGAGTCGTAAACACAAGGGCGACGCCCGGCTCTCGAAGCCGAGCGACCGCGGCCTGGTGCTGTACCAGAAGGGCAAGATGCACATCAACTCGGCCGACCCCGCCAAGGCGCGGTTGATCATTCGCGAGAACTCGTTGCCCGCCGCCAGTCACAAGCTGTCCCCCGAGGAGGAAAAGGAAATGCCCAAGGGCATCGACATGCTCCTTCTGGGCGAAATGAAGTTCGATGGAATTGAATTCCACGATGTGATGAAGGGCGGCATCCTACTGGCCAACCCGCAGACCGCCGCGACCTGGGAGCACGTGACCTACGCCTCGGACAATCTCGCCGCTGCGGCGGAACTGGTGGGGAAGTACACCGGTTCAATGGATGGGAAGATCAACCCCGGCGGCGGCATCGCTGGGGGCACCTTATTGAACCAGAAGA
The DNA here is from genome assembly GCA_041736565.1 of Phycisphaeraceae bacterium. Taxonomy (GTDB): domain Bacteria; phylum Planctomycetota; class Phycisphaerae; order Phycisphaerales; family Phycisphaeraceae; genus JBBDMX01. The sequence goes on from JBGSTK010000219.1 coordinate 15,717, forward strand.
AACCGGCGAGTGAGGACGATAAGTGACCACGACTCAGCGGTCGGTCCGGCACAGCACTGGTTGCCGCACCGCGGCATGGGGCGAATAAGCAGGCATGTGGATACCGCGTAATCGCACGGTCCATTCGCAGAACCGGCAGGGGTTGGGTTCTACCCGAACCGGCTTCACGCTCATTGAAAAGCAGAGAATATGTAAAGAGTTGAGAGTGGCCAAGCGGCAACAGCAAGGCCAAGGCGTACAGGCCTTGCCTTGTCAAAACAACATGGTCGAACGTAACGGGGAGCTGGTTACTTTTAGGCTTTCTTTCGCCAGATAATAACCGTCAGGCTGCCGATAGCCAACAGGGACATGCTGGCAGGTTCGGGGATGTTGCCAAAGACCACGTTGTCCATTTGGGTATAGAAGGCTTCACCGGGGTTCGTGGTGATGGTGATAGTCTGGAACGGCGTGGTGTCAGTTATGCCGAGAAACTGTGTGTTGGCGATGGTGGAGAGCCCCGACGGTTGGCGATCAACCCCATTGACGATGAAGTGGACAGCGGGCCAATTGTTGGCGTTGTTGAGGTTGAAATCGGCACCAAACGCTGAGACTGGCCGACCGAGGTCGATGGTAAATGATTGGATCGCTGGATCGTAGCGATTAACCCACATCTCCAGCCTTCGCCCGCCGACTGGCGGCTCATAGGCCGTCATGCGAAAATCGGTCAAGTACGCGCTGGTGCCAATGGCAGTCACCGTAATGTTGCCGAGATTCTGGGGGGTATTATAGGGATAATTAGCGGTGACGGTGAAACTTTGGAAGTCTTCAGTTGTGGTGTCGGTAAGTAATGGAACGAAGGTGGCGCGATCGTACGCGGCGACGACGACCGCCCCGCTGGCGCGATTACTTAGCAATGTTCCACTGAATAAAAGAAAACTTAGTCCTAGAAAGGTTGTGAACTTCCGCATGCTTCCGCGCTCCTACATGTGGGATGTTGATTTCGGGACCGGTTTATGTGAGGCGTAAAGGAAACCAACCTAATAACCAAACACTGACATAGAAGCTATCATGCCGAAATTCAGATGTCAAGACAAAACTATCGTGTTACCGAAGGAAATCACTGATAGAAAATTACTGATAGGAAAGTCGATTCTAAGCTGGCCCGCGTCAGGGCCTTGGGGGGATAGGGGGGTTA
>JBGSTK010000235.1:0-11085 GCA_041736565.1 Phycisphaeraceae bacterium
GGCCGCGGCATCGCGCCGCCGCGTTTCCGCCCGCCGTGTCTCAGCGCCGCTCTGGCGCATCTGTTGGTCAGAGTTGCGTGCCTCTTCCCTCCGCTGGCGCGTCGTCTCATGTCGCAGCGTCTTGCCGGTCTCGGGCGACAAACCGCGCTGACCGTCGCGCGCTTGATCCAGCGCTCGGGCAAACGCCACCGGCTCCTGCCGCAACGACACCTGTGCCCCGCCGACGGACTTGGCAAACAAATCCGCGGCTCGACTTTCACCGGCCGCTAAAACCTGGGGCGGAACTCTCATGGATTAACTCCCTGGTCTTCCGCGTCCCGCAACGCGGGGTTGGCGGGCGTGGGCATCTGTGGCAACACATCCACCCCTCTGCTGCGCAGCTTCTGCACCAGTTGCGTGGCCTGCGCGATCTCCGGATCGGTCTTGAATTCCTTGAGCACCCCCGCAGCCTTTCGCAACTGCATGGCTGCCAGATAGGCCACCACCTGCTCCTCCTGACCCTGCGCCAGAAGTTGCTGGAACATCTCTTTGCCTTGCCTGGGCTTGAGTTGCTCGTACATGGCGACGGCCTGCTCAAAGTCGCGGTCGTTGGCGCGCTTGTGCTCAGCTTCCAACGAGCGCTTCATCTCGGCGCGGGCTGCTTCAATCTCCAACTGCTGCTTGTTCATGTGATCCGTCATCAACGTCATCTGCCGCAACAGGTCTTCCTTTTCCTTCTGCATGCGATCAAGTCGCTGATTGATCAGATCGCGCTCACGTTCATCCGCGGCTATGCGGTCATGAGCACTGACAGGGCCCTGCGCCACCGACAACACCCGCGCCACATCCTGTGCCTGCTTGACAGCCTCGTCGAGCGCCGCCTGTTCCTGCGCCTGGAGTTCGGCTTCCTCGGCCTTGGTGATCTTGATCATGTCGACGACTCGATGGAAGCGCTCTGCATCGAGCCGATCGCTGCCCCAGAGCCACAGGCCCACCCCCGCCAACAGGAGGAGGTTGATGAGCAGCAGCAGGGAGATGGCGGTCCAGAGTGACTTCACAGCACCGCCTCCGCCATTTGTCGCATGTAGCCTTGAGTGGCGAGTTCATCGAGCTGCGCCGTTTCCCGCCGGGCTTCCTGAATTTCCCATTCCTTGCGATGCCGATCTCGCAGGAGTTCCATGGCTTTGCGGTCGGTGGTGGCCTTGATGAGTTTGCCCCGGGCCGCGTTGATCTCGGGCTCCAACTGCGCCAGGCGTCGAACGATGTCGCCAGCGCGCTGCGAGACCTGTGCGGAGTAGCGGGTGAAATCCGCCACCTGCGCCAGATCGACGCGCCCGACCAGGCTGCCGCTCAAATCGCGCTTGGACTGGGTGATGGTGCTTTGCATCTGCTGAATCTGGCCCATGAGGATCATGCGTTGCCGCAACACCTGTGCCAGCGCACGTTGCGCCTGATCCTCGACGATCTGGCGATGGTTGAGCACGCTCTGAAGTTTGAATTGAAATCGTGGCATCGTGGTCTCCTTTGTGGGGGACAGTCAAGCTCGGCTAATTGCGTACCCCGGGTGGCTGAGTCGTGGCGGGCCGGCCGGGCTTTGCCAACTGAGCCTTGGCGCTGCGAATCTGTCCCGCCACTGCCGCCAGCAGTTGTCGTGAATGGTTGAAGTCGGCGCGACCCTTGACCTCATGACGACCCTGTTGAAGCAGTTGATCAATCGTCGGTTTGCACGCAATGGCGAGATCGAAATCGGGGTTGCTTCCCGCGGCATAGGCACCAATGTTGAGCAGGTCCTCAACCTCTCGATAGGCGGCGACGAGTCGCAGCACCTCACGTTTGGCCATCTGCTGCTCCACTGGGGTCACATCGTCAGCGACGCGGGAGATTGATTCGAGGACATCGATGGCGGGCCAATGGTTGTGGTGGGCGAGGCGACGGGACAGGACGATGTGGCCATCGAGGATGCCACGTGCCGCATCGGCGATGGGCTCGGTCATGTCGTCGCCTTCGACAAGCACGGAGTAGAAGCCGGTGATGGAGCCGCGGGTCGTCCGGCCGGATCGTTCGAGCAACGCCGGGAGCATGGCAAAGACGCTGGGGGGAAAGCCCTTGGTGGCGGGCGGTTCGCCGGCCGCCAGACCGACCTGACGCTGCGCCTGGCAGAAGCGCGTGACGGAGTCCATGATCAGCAGGACATCCTGACCTTGGTCGCGGAAGTACTCGGCGATGGTGGTGGCGACCAGCGCGGCTCGGATGCGCAGCAATGCTGGTTCATCGCCCGTGGCGCAGACCACGACGCTGTGTGCCAGTGCCTCGGGGCCGAGTTGATTGTCGATGAAATCCCGGACCTCACGGCCACGTTCACCGACCAATGCGATGACGGTGACATCGGCGGCGGTATGTTGCGCCATCATGCCCAGCAGCGTGCTTTTACCCACGCCCGGCCCTGCAAAGAGGCCTAGTCGCTGACCGCGGCCGACGCTGGTGATGGCGTCGATGGCGCGGACACCGGTGGCCAGCGGTGTGTCAATGAGCGGCCGCTCCAGCGGATCGATGGGCGGCGGCGCCAAGGGACGGACGATGGTGTCGTACACGGGACCTCGGCCGTCGATGGGGCGACCCATGCCATCGAGCACGCGACCTAGCAGCATGTTGCCGACGCGAACGGTGCGGGCATATTGCTCAGCGATGACCGGGTCGCCAGCGCGAATGCCTGCAATGGGGCCCAGGGCCATAATGATGGTCTGATCGCGATCGAAGCCGACGACTTCGCCGTCAATGCCGCGCTGGGTTGCGACGGAGCGTGTGGTCGTGGTTTGGGCCCCGGAGCGCGCGATAGGAGCGTAGTTGCCGATGCGCACCATGGCACCGATGGGCACGGGCAGATCCGCCACGCGCAGGGATAGCCCACGGACTTCGACGATGCGGCCCGAGAGTTCCATCGGCGCAGCGTCCCGGAGCATCTGGATGTGTGGATCCAACAGGGTCATGACGCTCATCCATGAGCAAGTGGCGTTCCGTCGCGGGGCTAGGTGGTCTCCGAGTCAGCGACTTGGTCGTTACCGGACTCAGCACGGTCGGGGGTTGGCGCTTCGGGCAACGGCGGCGCAGTCTGCTGATCTGCGGGCAACATGAGCTGGGCAATGCGACGAAGCTGCGTCTGGATGCTGGCATCGATGGTTCCCTGCCCGCAGGTCAGCACGCACCCGCCCGGCTCGATCTGCGGATCGTCTAAAAGCGTGATGTGCGTGAAAGAAACCCACTGACGCTTGAGGCGGGGCAGCGCATCCTCGACCACGGCATGATCCGCCGGGTTGATGCGCACCGTCAGGTCACCGGGGCGCAAAATCTGCGCCGCTGCCTGGGCGAGTTGGTCGCTGATCACGGCTGGGTCAACCTCGATGACGCGATGCACCACGCAGTCCGCCAACGCCAGCGAAAGCTTGAGTATCGCCTCCTTGGATTGCCGCTCCATGAGTTGGCGTTGCTGGTCCCATTGCGCGAGATTTTCCGACCATGCCTCATCCAGCGCTTCGAGCCGCGCCTTCATTTCCGCCAATGCTTCACCGCGGCCAAGCTGCCGCCCTTCTTCGATACCTTGCGTTAAACCCTTCGCATGACCAGCGTCAAACCCCTCAGCGTGCGCAGCATCGATGAGCCGTTTCGCCTCAGCTTGCCCCTCGGCAACGATCCGCTGCGCCTTGGCCTCGGACGCTTTACGCAGACGCTCGCCTTGCCGGCCCAGGTCGCCCAAGTCCAGCACGATCGCCTCCTTGAGCAATGCCGCGCCGTGTTGTGCCTTGATGACTGCCATGACGGTGAATCAGACGACCAGTTCCTTGTCCCCGCCCCGGCCGCTGATGACGATGTCGCCAGCATCCTCGAGCCGACGCACCACATCCACGATCCGCTGTTGCGCCGCTTCCACGTCCGACACACGCACCGGGCCCATGTACTCCATGTCCTCGTGGATCAACTCCGCTGCACGCTCCGACATGTTCTTGAAAATCTTGGTCTTCAATTCCTCGCTGGCAGTCTTGAGCGCCAGAGCCAACTGGTCGTTCTCAACTTCCTTAAGCACGGACTGGATGCCCTTGTCATCGACCATGCGGATGTCCTCAAAGACGAACATCAGCCGCCGAATCTGCTCGACGAGATCCGGGTCCTCGGTTTCGAGACCCTCCATGATGCCCTTCTCCGTGGTGCGGTCCACGAGGTTGAGAATCTCCGCCACCGTGTCCACGCCGCCGATCTTCTCGAAGCTCTGCGTCAGCATCGACGCCAACCGTGCCTCGAGGCCGCGCTCGACTTCCGCGATCACTTCGGGGTTCGTCTGCTCCATGTTCGCCACACGCTTGACCACCTCGATCTGCTTGGGCCCCGGCAGCCCGTTCAAAATCTCCGACGCCTTGTGGTGAGGCAGATGGCTGACGATCAACGCGATGGTCTGCGGATGCTCGTCCTGGATAAACGTCAGCAAGTTCTGCGTCTGCGCCTTCTGCAAAAACGCAAACGGCGTCTTACGCACCTGCTGACTAATCTGCTGCAAAATGCGGTCGGCTTCCTTGGCGTCCATGCTTTGCGACAACAGCCCCTTGGCGTAATCCAGCCCGCCCTCAGCGGCCCAGCTCTTGGCCAACGCCAACTGATAAAACTCTTCGATGATGGTGTCCCGGATCTTTCGCGGCACCTCGCCCAACGCCGCCAACTCACGCGTGATGTCCTCGATGGTCCGAGGCTCCATCTGCTTGAGCACCACCGCCGCCGCCTCCTGCTCGATGGACAACAGCAGGATCGCCGCCTTGCGCAACCCGCTCAATCCTTCGGTCGTCTCGATCCGTGCCGCTCGTGCCATGGTGATCTACTCGCTGCTCGTCAATCCTCGCCCACAATCGCGGGACCGCCCCGCGCTACTCCTCGGTTCTTACCCACTTGCGGACCAGATTCGCCGCCTCGCCCGGATTGGTCTTGATCAACTCCGTGATCTGCTCGGCGATCTTGCGGTGACGTAGCTCATCATCATCAAGCTCCATCCCCGCCATCGTCGAGTCACTCGCTTCCGCTTCGCCCACCAGGTCATCATCATCCGAAGGCAGCGTCGGCGGAACGCCCGCCAGTTCGTGGATGCTGGGCATCGCTGTGGGCTGCGTCGCCTTACGCGCCATGATCAGCATGATCGCCAAACTCACCGCCGCCAGTAACGCCACGCCCGCGGGCTTGGTCCACGCATTGTCCAGCACCATCTGCACGCCCGATGCCGATACGCCGCCCGATCCCGCAGCCACAGGCATCAACACCGAATGATCGGGAATCATGTGCGTCCGCACCACGCCAACGCTCGCGCCAACCCCCCCGCCACCAGCGGCCACCAGCGGCTCAACCTGCGATTGAATCTGCGCCAACTCGCGCAGCACCACCGGCGTCAACGCCGCATCATCTGGCTCCGCCGCATCAGCCTTGCCCGCCTTGGCGATCTGCACGAAGTAACTTCGCGGCACGTTCACCGTCACATTAATGGCCTGCACTACCCCGCCCGCCTCGATCGATGTCTCTTTGCGCACCGCGTTTTTGGGGTTGAACTCCGTCCGCGTCGTGCTGCTCTTTTGAATCGAGTTTTCGCCCCCACCCGCTGCCTCGATGCCCATGCCCGCATTGGATCGCGCTCCCGGCGCACCTTCCGCCGCCGACGTGTTGCTCGACTCGGTCTCTTGCGTCATCTCGCTGCGCAGCGGCTCGGTCTTCTCATACTCCACCGCCTCGATCTGCTTCCGCCGCGTCGGGTCCGTCTGCACGTTGACCGCCACGATCACGCCGGGGATATACGCCAACATCTCCGAGATTTTTTCGCGGTGATAAACCTCCAGCTTCTGCACCAGTTCCATGGCATCGCTGGGGAGCGAATCCATCTCGCTCTTGACGGTGTATTGCCTGCCTTTCAATGCATCGACGACCACCACATCCTGAGCCGTCATCTCCGCCACCGCCCCGGCTACCAGGCCCGCGATCGCTTCGACAAGTTGCTTGTCCACGCCGCGCGAGCCGTTCATCACCACGTTGACCGACCCGCTGGGCCGAATCGTCGAGCGTCCAAACCCGCGATCCTCCGGCGTCGAGATCAACACATCCGCACTGCGAACGCCCGCCATCTTGCCGATGATTGAGCCCAGCACTTTTTGCTTGGCCAACAGCAGCGCCTGTTGATTCTGGGCGTTGGTCTTCCACCATGTCTGGTTGACGATCAAGTCATCAAACGCCGCTGCCGTGTCACCCGACAGCAGGTCCGCGGTCTGCAGCACGCTGATGGCCTCGGCCTGGGCATCGGTGCTGACCATCACCCGCCCGCCGGTGATCTTGACCTCGATGCCTCGACCTTCGAGTCGGGCGATGGCCTCGGCCTGCCTCCCGCCGGTGCCCATGAACGCGGTAATGTCCTGGTATTCCGGGGCCGCGGCATACTGCAGGACGATGAAAATCACCGCCACCGCCAAGACCAGCAGCGTGGCCATAAGCCAGCGTTCCGCCAACGTCAGGTTGGCAAACAGGCCTTGTATCTGTGCCCAGGTTCTATTGAGGAACTGCATTGATCGGCCTCCATGCCGCTAATCACGCGTGTCGTCGGGCATCCCGGCCGCATCCTGCAGCCAATCACCCATGTTCTGTTATCGGTCAGACCGGCCTCGAAAGATTCAAGTCCGCTGCTTGGCAGGCCACGATCATGAGCGATCGCGCGGCCCAACCCAAAGCCGATACAGATTAACACACTTGCGCCATGCCGATTGCACCCCGCCACCTCACACTCGCATCTGTTTGATCTCGTCGTACGCCGCCACCATCTTGTTGCGCACCTGCAGCAGCATGTCGAAGGCCAGCTTCGCCTTCTGCTGCGCCATCATGACGCTCGACGCATCATCCCGCCGACCTGCCGCAAGATCCTCAATCGACGCCTGGGCATCCTGCTGAAGTTTGTTGACCTGCTCGATCTGGTCGAGCAACACATCCTTAAAATTCGGCCCGCCCGCAGCGCCGCCACCCACGCTGGGGTTGAGTGGCGCGATGGGCCGAATGCTCTGGGAGCCGATGAGTCCAAGTGGGTCGCTCATACTTCACCTTCTAACCGCCAGCCAACCAAAGGCCCAGCGGATTGTTCGTGTCATCTTAAGCCAGCAAACGCAGGCTCGTGTCGATCATCTGCTTGGTCGCTTCCGCCGCGGTGATGTTGGCCTCATAAGCGCGGCTGGCGTCCATGGCGTTAACCATCTCCATCGTCGAATCAATGTTCGGATATGCCACATAGCCCTCGCTGTTGGCGTGAGGATGCCCCGGTTCATACCGCATCTTAAACGGCGAATCATCCAGCTCGATCCGCGAAACATGCACACCTTCGCCACGCCCCGTCGTCGGGTCGCCCGGCGAAAAGACCGGAATCCGCCGACGAAATGGTGCGTAGTTGCCCTTGGCATCGTAAATCGAACTCTGGTTGGCGATGTTCGATGACACCACTTCCAGGCGAGTCCGCTGCGCCACCAGGGCTGAGGTCGATATGTCCAGACTTCCAAACATCACAAGCTCCATCAATCCGCATCAAACTTGATCACGTTCAAACGCGCTCACGAATCGCCGACTCCAGCATCGACACCTCGCTGCGGATGAGTTGGATGCCCATGCGGTGGGCCATCGTGTTCTCCGCCAGGTGCTGCATGATCCGCTCCAGGTCGCGGTTGTTCTCATCGTGGAAAAGGATGCCCTCGTTGGTGTGCCTTGCCGTGGCCTTGATGCCATCACGGCTAAACGTCATGTCCTCCGTGTCGAGCATCTCCAACGGCGAGCCCTGGGGATTGTCACCATCACGCCGCCGATCAATCGCGTCCCGCAGACTCGCCTGGAACGACTCGGGCGATAAATCCCGAGGCTTGAAATACGGCGTCGAAAGATTGGCGATGTCATGCACCAGCACCCGATGCCGAGCTTCGGTGAACTGCACCAGGCGCTCCAGCACCGGCATCGATCCACTGTTAAAAAGCCCGTCGATCATGGCGATGCCTCAATCCTTCCCATGCAATGCAGCAAGCTCGATGCCACAACCCCAAATCCCCCCCTACCCGATCCTCGTCAACATCCGCCCCAACATCACAGCGCAATTGTTGCGCCCTCGGGGCCCTGTCGTGCGCCTCCACCCCTTCGGCGTTGCGCCCTTGCGCCCACCGCCCAAATCTCAAATCGTCTGCGCCACGAGGTTGAGTTCCTTCCACTTCTTGAGTTTCAAACCCAACGTTCGCACACCGATACCCAACGCCGCTGCTGTCCGCTGACGGTTGCCTTGGAACTGCCCCAGAGCGTGGAGCACCTGCTCCCGTTCCGTCTCTTCCAGCTTCCGCGGCGAGCCGTGGTTCGACACCATCACCGGCCCCGCCATCCGCGGCAAACTCGGCCGCGGAAATGTCGCCACCGATGAAGACGACGATGACCCCATCGCGCCCGACATCGATCCCACCGCGCCCGTCGGCGACGACGCCACCATCATCGCCGGTGCAATGAGCCACGGTTGAATCGTCCCCGCTGTGATCACCCTATCGCGACTCAACACACTGGCGCGCTCGCAGATGTTCTGCAACTCACGCACGTTGCCCGGCCAGGGATACTGCTCCATCAGCGCCAGTGCCTCAGCATCAAACGCCTTGGGCTCGCGACCTTCACGCAATCCCACCTGATTCAAAAAGTGCTCCGCCAGCAACCGCACATCCTCCGTCCGCTGTCGCAGCGGCGGGACGTGGATCGGCAATACGTTGAGTCGGTAGTAAAGGTCCTGTCGGAAACTCCCTTCCATCACGTACTGCTGCAACTCGCGATTGGTCGTGGCCACCACCCGCACATCGATGTTCATCGTGTAGCTCGAACCCACCCGCTCAAACTGCTGCTCCTGCAACACGCGCAGCAGCTTGGCCTGCAGTTCAGGCGAAATCTCGCTGACCTCATCGAGCAGCAGCGTGCCACCATCCGCCAATTCGAATCGACCCTTACGCAGCGCATCCGCACCTGTGAACGCGCCCTTCTCGTGGCCAAACAATTCGCTCTCCAGCAGGTTGCTCGACAGCGCCGCACAGTTGACCGCCAGCATCATCCGACCACGGCGTGGGCTATGCGCGTGGATCGTCCGCGCGATGACTTCCTTGCCCGTCCCCGACTCGCCGCAGATGAGCACCGTGCCAGAGCTATGCGCGATCTGCTGAATCTGCTGCGCCAACTGCCTCATCGCCGGACTGGCACCAACGAGCACGGGCGTCGCGGTGAACGTCTGTTGATTGCTCTTGAGGGCCGCGTTCTCAGCCATGAGCTGATGATGCTCCACCGCCCGCTTGATGGTCAGCACCAGTTGATCGCCCTCGAAGGGCTTCTGGATGAAATCAAACGCGCCGAGTTTCATGGCCCGCACGGCCGCATCCACGTTGCCGTAGGCTGTCATCAGCACCACGGGGAGCGTGTCATCCGTGGCGCGGAGCTTGCCGAGAAGCTCGAGTCCGTCCATCTCGGGCATCTTCAAATCCGTCAGCACCGCTGCGGGCCGATGCTTGCCCAGCATGGTTAGCGCCGTTGCGCCATCGCCCGCCACGACGACCTGAAAGCCCGCGCGTTGCAGGGTGGCACCCACGCTGTCGCGCATCATCTGCTTGTCATCGACGATGAGGATTTTGGTCATGGCTGGTGATCCTGAATCAATGTTGCGTTGGGCGTGGCGTTGTGCGTGGTCGGCGCCTCAGCTTCGGGTTGTGCTGCGGGGAGAGAGAGTTCGAAAACTGCTCCGCCGTCGTTGAATGCGGTGACTGTCCCGCCGTGGGCATCGACGATGCGATGAACAATGGCGAGTCCGAGTCCGGTGCCCGTGTTTCGCGTGGTGAAAAAGGGGTTAAAAATGCGGTCGATGTCGGCGGCGGCGATGCCCGGGCCAGTGTCGCGCACGGAGAGAATGACACGTCCCTCCCGCGCTGAAGCTTTCAACGTCAGCAGCTTCGCGCACGTTGCATCGCGCGGGCCGCCCATCGCGTCCACCGCGTTGCGCACCAGATTGAGTAACGCCTGATGCAGCAGATCGCCATCGCCCTGAAGCACCAACTCGCCCTGCACATGTGTGGTGACTCGCACACCCCCAGCTTCAATGGCGGGAGCATGCGACTCCGTCACGCGCTGCAAGAGCGCCTCGACATCCAAAGCGCTGTGCCGAGGCGACAACTCACGCGCGAACGTCAACACATCGCCCACCACAGCATCGAGCCCGCGCACCGCCTGGGCGATCTTCCCCGCGGTCTCAGCGCTGTCTCTCAATGCCGCGTGAGGTGTCAGGTCTTCGATGAGCATGGCTGCATAAAGCTGGATGGCTGCCAGCGGGTTGCGGACTTCATGCGCGATCCCCGCTGCCATTTCACCCAGTGCTGCGAGTCGCTTGGAGCGTTGAAGCTGCGCATCGGCACTGGCGAGTTGTTCCTGAAGCCGGGCCACCTCACGCTGCAGAGCTGTGTGACTCTGCTCGAGATTTTCCGTCACCGCGTTGTAAGCACGAATCACCTGCGCCAGATCACGCAGACGATCATCCGCATCGGGCACAACGGGAGGCGATAGCGTCGGTGATGGTGGGGACGAAGGCATCATCCGTGGCGCTATCCTCGATGGTCCGTGGTGGCGGTGACACGTTGACGGGCATACGCATTGGCGGCACCACGATATGAATCCATGGCGCGACCCTGCTTGGCGGTCTGACCAAGCTCTTCGCCCACGCGACCCTGCGCTTGACGTAGCCGACGATAGTCGCGGTCGTCCTGCGCGACGATCGCATCGCGCAAATCACTGATCTCCTTGACCAGCGCTGCGATCTGTTGACGCTGCTCGGCAGGCAAAGCCGCGAGCCAGTTCTGCCAATCACGACGCACGGGTTCGAGTTGCGCGTTGAGTTGATCCAGCGAATCGAGGTGACGCTGCCGCTGAGCCAGCAACGTGAGCAATGCCTCGGCATCGGCATCGGCGACGAGTTGCTCCTGTCGCTGACTCAGCGCTGCGATGGCCTGATAGACCTCGCGCTGTTTGAGGACCGTCGCCATCGCATCGGCGGGGGGAGCGGGG
>JBGSTK010000250.1:0-4967 GCA_041736565.1 Phycisphaeraceae bacterium
CGGCATCGACGAAGGCGTGCCGCCCGCGCTCGTCTCGGCCGACGGCAAGGTCGCCCAGGGAGGCTACCCGTGGGCGCCCCCACTTAACGGCGGCTTCACCGTGCTCGAATTGCCCTCACGCGAGGAGGCCGTCCTGTGGGCTGCGCGCCTCGCAAAGGCCTGCCGTTGCGACCAGGAGCTACGCGTCTTCGGGTTCGACCGACAGTCCTGAGTCGGTGTCGCTCAGTAGCCGACGTCCAATATGAAGAAATAGCTGAGCCTGGTCGTTCGGGCAACCGCGATAGTTCGAAGTCGCTCATGGCCCCGAGACGAACGATCTGTTAACTGGGCGAGGGCGTTTGCGCGCGGTTCAGCTATGCCTTAACTCCTTCATTGAACCGCGCGAATGGTCAAACAGCGCGATGATCGATCACGTTGTGCCTAGGGCGCTCATAAATGCGATCGACTCGGGGTTGTCCGCCAGTGGCTGTAGGAGGGGCAAAACTTTGCCATGGAACGGGTGGGGCTTCGGGGGCTCCCGAAGCGTCGCCTACAATCCGTTCCATGATCCTCACGTGGAATATGGTCGTTCTGGTGCTGCTCTCAGCCACCGTTGTCTTGGCGCAGGCACCGCAGGACCTCGCGGGGCACAAGCCGGTGAAGGTCATCTTCGATACGGACATGGACTCGGACTGCGACGATCCAGGCGCGCTGGGCGTGTTGCACGCGCTGGCTGACCAAGGTGAGGTGGAGATTCTAGCGGTGATGCTGTCGGCGCTTGACCCGTATGCCGGGCCGTGCTCGGAGGCGATCAACACGTGGTACGGTCGGCCGGAGATTCCAATCGGGACGGCGCGTGAGCCGGCGCCGATGTACAAGAGCAAGTACACCAAGGCCGTCGCCGATGCCTCCCCGCACAAGCTCAAGCTGAGCAGCGACGCGCCCGACGCTGTGCAGCTCTATCGCGAGATCCTCGCCCAGCAACCCGACGCGAGCGTCACGGTCGTGACCGTGGGCGACATGACCAACCTTGCCAAGCTCATCGCCGATGAAGACGGCAGGATACTCGTGTCACAGAAGGTGAAGCTGTGGGTGTGCATGGGCGGCAACTTCATCGGCAAGCCCGCGAAGGACGACCTGAAGTTGGGCAACAACAACTTCACGCTTGACGCCAAGGCGACCTATGCCGCGATCACCGGCTGGCCGACGCCAATCGTCTTTGCCGGCCGCGAGGTGTGCTCGGTTCCCAGCGGTCTCAGGGCAGGCAAGCGGCTAATTGAGACCCCGAAGGAAAACCCGGTGCGGATCGCATACGAGGCGTACTTCGGCGGGCAGGTGAAGGACCGGCACCTGGCGGACCTGGTGACCGTGCTCTACGCGGTGCGCGGGCTCAAGGACTACTGGGACGCCGAGGGTCCGGGGCGGATGGACCTCAAGCAGGACATGACCTTCGAATGGCGAGCCGATGCGACCGGCCAACAGGCGTACCTGCTCAAGCGCAACGATGCTGACGGCGAGCCCAACGACCGCCGAATCGAACGCGAGGTCGAAGAATTGCTGATTGCGCCGCCTAAGGCCAAAGCGGCAAAGCAAGAATAATTGGACCTATGGAAGGGGGAGAAAGCTCTGGCGGCAACGCGCCGTGCTTCGATGGGATTGGTGACCAGTTGCTTGGTCTTCAGATCGGCGTCGTAGCCGTCGGGCACTTGTTAACGCGCGGTCCAACGTCTACTACAGCGAGGGCCGTTCGGAGCGGCGCTTTTTCGCCCGCGCGGACGTCGTCGGATTGGTCAGGTGGCATTTGTTGTTGGTAATGTCGCAGTTCTTGCAGCCGCAGATGGGCAGGGCCAAGCCATGACGTTCAGCGACGTGGCGGACGCGATCAGTTCCGTCTGGCGCAGTTTGGTTGGCAGTGATGTCCCGCCATTGTTTGCACCGTTGGTGCGAAATGATGAGGGCCGGCTTCATCAAACGGGGCCAAGATACGCGGCTGTTAACCGGCGCTCGGTCTGTTCAACAGAGAATCCGAGAGCTCGCGGCCCGGCTTCCGGCGGGCGGGAGAAGGTGCCCGGGGACGTCGGAAGCCGTGCCCAAGGAAATAAATTATGGACTTCGAGATCGAATCGCACCGAGCCATTTGCCAGCACTAGAATATGGTGCTGTCCATCCTGATCAGTTCTCAGTCCGGCGTCAATCCATTCTCAGAGACTGGAGGAATCCGCTATGAAGTACCATCTGGCAATCATCATCGGGTGCCTGGTCGGCGTGGGGGCTTGCACGGAGTCGGCGAAAAGGCAACCGGCTGACGCGGTCGCGAAAACGCCGGCTAAGGTTCATTACGAGGTGGGGCAGAGCGGCTCAAGGCTGGAGGAGAGCCTCAGCACCCATCATTTTGAGATCACCACCGACTCACCCCAAGCCCAGGCGTGGTTCAACCAGGGCGTGGTTCTGGTGTACGGGTTCAACCACGGAGAGGCGATTCGGGCCTTTCAGGAAGCGGCCGCCCACGACCCGTCCGCTGCCATGGCATGGTGGGGGATCGCCTACGCCAACGGGATGCACATCAACATCCCGGAGATGAACGAAGCGCAATGGCGGGATTCCTACGCCGCCGCCCGGCGGGCCCTGAGCGAGTTGGACAACGAATCCGAGATGGAACGGGCGCTTGTCCGGGCTGTCGCCAAGCGGACGGCCTGGCCTGTGCCCGCCGAGCAACGTCCCTTCGACGAGGCCTACGGCAAGGCCATGGAACAGGTGTACGCGAGGTTCGGTCAGCACCCGGACGTGGCGGTGCTGTATGTCGAGGCCATGATGAATCTCCAGCCGTGGGACTACTGGACACCTCAACTTAACGCCAAGGGACGCACGGCCGATTTTGTCGCGGCGCTGGAGCGAACGTTGGCGGCGCATCCGACGCATCCCCAGGCGGCGCACCTGTACATCCACGCGATGGAGGCGGGGCCGAACCCGGCCAGGGCTGAGCAGGCGGCGGACATGCTTCGCCAAACCGCTCCCGCCGCCGGGCATTTGGTTCACATGCCCTCTCATCTCTACGCGCGCGTTGGGCGGTATGCCGACGCGACCACGACCAACGAGGCTGCGGTCGCCGCCGACGATGCGTATTTTAAGATCGGCACGGACCCCGGCACGTACTACGTCTACCATGCCCACAACCTGCACTTCCTAGCCTTCGCTTCAATGATGGAGGGACGCTACGAGCCCGCTATCGCCGCCGCTCGCCGGCTGGAGGTCGCCGTGCCCGACCCCGTGCTCGACGAGGTGGCATTCCTGATCGAAGGGATCATTCCAACCACACGGCACGTGCAGATCCGCTTCGGCAAGTGGCAGGACATCCTCAAGGAATCAGCGCCCCCGGCGAATCGGCCGATGGTGCGCGCGATCCACCACTACTCCCGCGGCATCGCCCTGGCCGCTTTGGGACGCACCGACGAGGCCCGCAGCGAGATCAAGCTGTTCGAAGCACAGACCAAACGCGTGCCCAGCGACTGGTGGGTCTTCTCCAACAAGGCGCACGATGTGCTGCCCATCGGCCGGCTCATGCTGGAGGGAGAGCTGGCCTATCGCGAGGGGCGACTCGAAGACGCATGGGCGGCCTTGGCCAAGGCGATTGAGCGCGAAGATGCCCTGCTTTACGACGAGCCGCCGGGCTGGATGATCCCGGTGCGCCACGCCATGGGTGCACTGCTGATGGAGAACGGCCAGTTTACGCGGGCGGAGAAGCTGTACCGGCAGGACCAGTCCCAACATCCGGGCAACGGCTGGTCGTTGTTGGGCCTACAGCAGTCCCTGCAAGCCCAGGGGCGTCACGAAGAGGCCGCCGCCATCACCCCGGAGCTCAACCGAGCGTGGGCTCGTGTGGAGAATCGTCCGTCAAGTTCGTGCCTATGCGCTCCGAACCTCGACTGAATGCCATGAACATCATTACCTACCTACAGGGCGTGTTCCGCCACGTGGCATGGGCAAACCGGCGAACAGTGGAAGCGGTACGTGCGGCACCCGAAGCCCAGACCGAGACGCTGCCGCTGCTGGCGCATCTGCTGGCCTCCGAGCACATCTGGCTTGCACGGCTGCAACAGCAGGCAGCACGCCACACCGTTTGGCCCAGCCTCGCCATCGATGCTTGTGCCGCCTTGGCAACGGAGAACGAGGCAGGCTACAGCGCCTATCTCAATCAGGTTGACGATGTGGCGCTGGAGTCTCTAGTTCACTACCGCACCAGCCAGGGACTGGCATTAGCGACCCCGGCCCTGGACATACTGACACACGTTCTTACTCACGGTCCGTATCACCGCGGACAGATCGCCAAGGCCATCGGTCACAGTGGCGGGACGCCAGCGACCACGGATTTCATCATCTGGCTGCGTGAGTCCAATCAGGCCAAATGAATCTAGCTGGGTCCGCGATCACGAGAAGTCGATCAGACCGGATGAACCGCCGTAGAAATAACAACGGCTATTCCTTTGCATGGTGGCGCCAGACACAACTATAACGCTTGGGCCACCGCAGGGTCCACCCCGAACGTGACTGTTAGCCCGTTGTCCGCGAGAGGGTCGATAGTCTGAGAGCGCGGGTCGTGAGAGCGGCCGGACCGGCGGCGGGTTTAACTGGATTGGGCAGGTTGGCGTGAGCCGTAGCGGCGTAACGACTTGCCGGAACTGGCGTTGGCAGCGCGACTTGCGACGCCTGTCCGCAGTTAAAAGAAAGCCCCAGCCACTTGTTTGTGACTGGGGTAAGCTCCCCGAGCTGGACTCGAACCAGCAACCTGGCGGTTAACAGCCGCCCGCTCTACCAATTGAGCTATCGGGGATCGGTAAGCCCCATACAATAGCGACTTCCACACGATGTTCAAGCGCGGCTTTTGCTTTCGTTCTAGTGCCAAGTGGCCAAGGGCGGGCCATCGGATCGCGAACGACGGCCCTTGGCCACACGAGGCGGAATCGCGACGGGGGTGGGCCTATTGTTGGGCG
>JBGSTK010000126.1:0-4612 GCA_041736565.1 Phycisphaeraceae bacterium
CCCCCGGTCCCGCCGCCGATGCCATCGCTCAGGTACTGCCGCTGGACCTTCAGTTGTTGCGGGCCCTGGCCTATCGCGGGCTTGGCGATGCTGCGGGTCAACAGGCCTCGCTGGCTCGTGTGCAGGAAGACCTGGCCCGACGTCGCGCGGCTGGCGATACCCAGGCGATAGTTGACGCAGTTTGGCTGGACCTGCTCTTGGGCGAACTCCCCGCCGACGGTCTTGCGACGTTGGCCACCAACCCCCCCGCCGATGCTGCTGTGTGGGATCGCATCCGGGGTTGGGCAGCCTTGCGACAGGACCAGACCGAGCAAGCCCGACAACTGCTCTCGCCTCGTGCAGCGACCGATGTGTTTGCCGCTTACGGGCTCATGCAGCTCGACACGCTGGCGGCCGCGACGTTGAATATCCAACGTCTTAACGAGATCATGGCCCAGGCACCGGGCAGCACCGCAGCCATCCTCGCCAGTCAGGACATGCGCAAGATCGTCGCGGGCACCACGCCCCGCCGCTCACCCGCTGGCGATGCGATGGTCGCCAGCATCAACCGTGTGCCCGTGGCGATTCGCCACCCCAACTTCCGCACCACGCCCTGGCTCCGCGTCGACCTGAACCAGCCTGTCACCAGCTACCGCTATCTGCAGCCCATCACCGCCAGTGTGACCGTCACCAACGCCACGGATTCACCGTTGGCAATTGGTCCCGATGGCCCTGTGAAACCCAGCTTGATGGTGTATCTCCAGCCGCAGACGATGGCCCGGCGTATGGATGGTCTGCCGCCGCTGGTGAGCGACAGTGCTCGCCGTCTGGTGTTGATGCCGCGTGAACGATTCACCTTCGAAGTGCCGTTGGATCGCTCGGACCTGGGTTGGCTGCTGACGCTGCGGCCGACGGAAACGGTGATGTTCAGCGGAACCGCGATTCTCGGCGGGCAGGCTTCAGCCGAGGGACGCATCGAACTGGGACCGTTGAGTCTCACGGGTCGCGTTCCCCAGGCCCAACGCATCGGCACGCAGATCACGCGCGAGAATATCCAGGCCCAACTCGCCAGCCTCGACGACCCGAGCCCCTCGGTGGTCATGCAGTCGCTGGCCTGGCTTCTCCAAGTCGTGCCCCGCCTCACCGGCCCCGAAGCGCAGGAAACACTCGAAGCCGCTACCGAGACCATCACCCAGCGCTACCTGAAACTCGATCCGATGCAACAGGCCTGGGCAGTACGTTTCCTGACGCTCGATCCCGCAGGCACGCCCGGGTTCCCCCGCATCCACGAGCAGGCGCTGCGCAGCGATGAGCCCATCGTGTGGATGAGCTACCTGGCATCGCAGGTCATCACCTTGGGCCCGACGCCCGAAGGCCAAGCCTCCACCGCCACCCTCAACGCCGCGCTGCGTCATCCCAACGCCAAAATCGTCGCCTTCGCCAAAGCCTGGACCGGCGTCGCCGAAGCGATCGACGAGCTGCGCCAAGCCGCGCAAGCGGCGCAGCCGACGCCGCCGTCGCCGTGAACGAACGTCCCACCCCAGCCCCGCATTCGCATGCGGTGGCTGGCTGCCTCATCAATAACCATTCACCAAAAAACAACAGGACGGCTTTCGCCGTCCCGCTGCATTACTTCAAGTTGTCGCCCCGGAATCGTGCATGGCTCAATAGTCCATGTCATCCATGCCCGGGCCACCGGCACCACCACCGCTGCCGCCCTTCTTCTTTTCCTTGATCTCGCTGACCACTGCATCAGTCGTCAGCAGCAGGCTGGCGATGCTTGCGGCGTTCTGCAGTGCCACGCGCTCGACCTTCGTCGGCACGATCACGCCCATCTTGAGCATGTCGCCGTACTGACGCGTCATGGCGTTGAAGCCGTAGTTGGCTTCCTTCGACGACTCGACGTTCTGAGCCACCACGCTGCCATCAAGCCCCGCGTTCTCGGCAATCTGCTTGATCGGAGCGACC
The DNA here is from genome assembly GCA_041736565.1 of Phycisphaeraceae bacterium. Lineage (GTDB taxonomy): Bacteria > Planctomycetota > Phycisphaerae > Phycisphaerales > Phycisphaeraceae > JBBDMX01. Next base: position 1,948 of record JBGSTK010000126.1, read on the forward strand.
AGCGCGCGACGCACGATGTCGGCACCGATCTTTTCGTCGCCTTGCAGTTCCTTGAGCGCATCAATGGCCTTGCGGGCACGCACCACGCTCACGCCACCGCCGGGTAGGATGCCTTCCTCGACCGCGGCGCGGCAGGCGTGCATGGCATCTTCCACACGCGCCTTCTTTTCCTTCATCTCGCTCTCAGTCGCAGCACCGACGTGGATCTGCGCCACGCCGCCGGACAACTTCGCCAGACGCTCCTGGAGCTTCTCGCGGTCGTAGTCGCTGGTGGTGCGGTCGATCTCGCCACGAATCGCAGCGATGCGGCCCTTGACGGCGTCGGTCTTGCCTACGCCTTCGATGATGGTCGTGTTTTCCTTGTCGATGACGATCTTCTTGGCGCGGCCAAGGTCGCTCAATTCGAGCTTCTCGACCTCGATGCCCAGCTCTTCCATGATGGCGCGGCCACCGGTGAGCGTGGCGATGTCTTCGAGCATGGCCTTGCGGCGATCACCAAAGCCCGGCGCCTTGACAGCCGCCACCTTCAGCACGCCACGCAGCCGGTTGACCACCAGCGTTGCGAGCGCTTCGCCGTCGATGTCTTCAGCGACGATGAGAATAGCCTTGCCCGTCTCGGCAACTTTGCCCAGCAGCGGGATGAGGTCCTTGGCGCTGGAAATTTTCTTTTCGTGAATCAGGACGAAAGCGTCTTCGAGGACCGCTTCCATCTTGGCCGGGTCGGTGACGAAGTGGGGGCTGAGGTAGCCCTTGTCGAAAGCCATACCCTCGACGAGTTGGACTTCCGTCGCCAGACTCTTGCCTTCTTCGACGGTGATGACGCCGTCCTTGCCAACCTTGTCCATGGCCTCGGCAATGATCTTGCCAATTTCCTGGTCCTGGTTAGCGGCACAGGTGCCGACCTGGGCGATTTCCTGCGAGGAGGCGATCTTCTTGGACTGCTTCTTGAGCTCGCCGACGATCGCTTCCACAGCCTTCTCGATGCCGCGCTTCACTTGCGTGGGGTTGGCACCGGCAGTGATGTTCTTCAAGCCTTCGCTGTAGATGGCTTCGGCGTACACGGTGGCGGTGGTGGTGCCGTCGCCTGCATCCTTGGAGCACTTGCTGGCGACTTCCTTGACCATCTGGGCGCCGATGTTTTCCACGGCATCCTCAAGTTCGATCTCCTTGGCGACCGTCACGCCGTCTTTGGTGACGGTGGGACTGCCGAAGGATTTTTCGAGGATGACGACGCGGCCCGAGGGGCCCAGGGTGACCTTGACGGCCTTGGCCAGCTTGGCCACGCCGCGGCGAATTGCTTCGCGGGCTTCTGTATCAAATTTGACGATTTTGGCTGCCATTGCTTAATAAGCTCCGAATCATGGTGTGAGGTTGTTTGGTTCGTATAGCCGCGCCTAACAACGCGGCTGAGAATTCGTGGTGTTCAACGGGCAGCGGAAGGTGTTGACGCTCCGCAGCCCGGGCCCGTCGCCGGACCCTGGGGATCAGTCAACGATCGCCAGCACATCATCCTGCGAGAGGATGAGCAGGTCCTGGCCATCGAGCTTGATTTCCGTACCGCCCCACTTGCCCAGAATGATCTTGTCGCCCTTCTTGACGTTCATGGGGGCCCGCTTGCCATCTTCGAGCAGCTTGCCTTCACCTACCGCCAGCACAGTCGCCTCCTGGGGCTTTTCCGTGGCGGATTGGGGCAGGAAGATGCCGCTTTTGGTCTTGGTTTCGGCTTCGACGCGCTTAACGAGGATCTTGTCACCGAGTGGCTTGAGCTTCATAGGGGACTCCTTAAATTTGAAGCATTGTTGGGGTTGCACGCTAACGACGATTTCAGGTCCCGGACATTCCGGGACGCATTGGACTAAGGGTGTGTCTGTGGGGGATGCCCGTGGGGTGTTTGTGCTGGCCGTGGTGCCATCGCGGGCCAGGCACCGCGGTACTGACGATCCACGAGGCGCTGGAAGGTCATGAGCAACTGATCCAGGCCGATGGGCTTGTTGAGCACGGCAAAAGCACCGAGGCGAAGGGCCTCGTGCAGCAGGCGGCCGATGTCACGCTCGTTGACGTGGGCGTCATAAACAATGACCACCGGCGGGCAGTTGGGAAGTCGGCGAAGCAGTTCGAGAAGCCACATGCCTGCAGCGCGGGAGTTGGACGTAGCTGCGGACCCCTGCGGCGAGCCGGATTCCCCGCGGGGCGTCGCCATATCGACGACCGCAGCATGGACCTCGTAGCGTTCCGCCACCGCCACGGCATCGAGACCGGTGCGAACGACGTAGGACACGACGCCCTGCGGCTCCAACAGGCGGGGCAACTGGCTGCTCCAGTGGCCCGTGTCGTGGGGCCGATCCTGGGTCAGGAGCATGTTGAACCGACCACGCCCCTGAGGGGTTGCGGGGTTTCGCTGCGGGCCGGGATTGGGTCGTACGTTCACCACGTTGGTATGGAACCTCGGTGGGATAATGGCAAAGCCAGTGCCGCCGGGATCGCGGTTGGCTGGGCGTTTGATTATTTGTAAGTCGTTGGAAAAAATGAAGATGTGAGATAGATTGGATTGCGTGGGCGGCGGTACGACGCGCGCCGTGTCTGCCAGCGCCGCCAATGGCACCCGTGGTGGGTGTCGGATTGGCAGGCGGCAGGCGAGCGTCGGCGACCCACCTGACCTTCGGGC
>JBGSTK010000127.1:0-31596 GCA_041736565.1 Phycisphaeraceae bacterium
CCGGTCAACTGCAGGCGGTGGTTAGCGAGCTTTTAACTCTCGGCGGCGTGCCCAGATGAGCAGCCAAGCCGTAAGTCCCGAACATAGGAATCCAGACATCAGTTCTGTGACAATCACCAATGTGCGCATGTACTCAGGACCCATCTTAATCTCAAACTTGAAGAACGAGTCGATCACCGCATAAACGGTTAACATACCTGTTACGAAGGAACCGGCTGTAATCGTGCCGATTACCACATAGGCCCAAATGTTCTCAAGCCTCTTGCTCATGGCAGTACACGGGGCATTTGCTTGCTAACAGTAATTACATGAATCCGCATAACACCCCGGAAACGCTCCGGGGGTGAGTATAACAGCCCCGCAAGCGGGGGAGATGGTTGTGGTCAGGACGTTGAAATCGCGCGGCTTTCATGACTCGGTCACGCATCACTGGTGGTCCGTCTGTGGCGCGCCGCGCCTTCGCCACAGCCACCCGCCGGTTTCCGCAAAAAACGCCTGGGCGGCTATCAGCTGACTCCTGCGGCTTGCGGCAAATGTCTTCGCCCTGGGTGGTTAGGTCACTTCAGGTCATCATCTTCCATGCTATTGCAATCAGCACGACGGCGATGCCGAGCCCAAGCATGAGGCCAGCCATCGCACCACCCCAATACAGCTCCAAGAACATCATGCTCGCGAGAACACAAGCGCCTGACACGCCCAACACGATGACAGTTCCGATACACCCCGAATGCTCCTCTGTCGAGTGGGCATTTCGCACCTCATCAATTGAAAACTGGTCTCCACACTCTGGGCATCGGCTACTAGTAGCCCCCTTGAGTTGGTAGCCACACTTCGGGCACTTACAGCCCGCGAGGTGCAGGGGGTCATTTGGATCAGGAAGGTAAACGACCATGACCTAACGTCCAAGGCTCAGTCGCCGGCCGCCTGCGGCAGGTGGCTGTGGCAAAGGCTCTGTGTGCCACAGCCGGGCATGGTTAGCTGCTCTCTGTGGACCGTCCGGAACCCGGCGAACCGCGGCGGTCGGGAAATGGTCCCCGGGTCGTGATTGAGATTTTACTGACACCTTCGCACCGCGCCAAGCCAATCCATCATCCAAGTGGCACCAACCATCCTGCGACCTGCTGCAACGGGCGATTGGGTTGGTTGGGTTCTCGGGCAGGTGGCTTTGCCGCGCGGGGACGTTGCTTGGGCGCGCGGGTGTGTCGGTGCGCTACTCGCGCATTCGGATGCGAGTGAAATCCTTCCTTACGGGAAGGAAATCCTTCCTTACGGGAGAGAAATCCTTCCTTATGGGAGGGAAATCCTTCCATACGGGAGCGAAATCCTTCCATACGGGAGAGGCCGACATCGTGGGGTAGGCTCTGTTTCAGATTGTAAACAGAGTTTATATCGGACCGAGCTTATCGGCCTCGCCGACGGGGGGGGACGGGGGGGCGGGGGGGGGTGACGTGGTCGGGGGATGGTGGCGCTGCGGGGCGCGGGGGTTGGGGAGGTGGTTGAGGCGCGGGATGTGAAACGGTTGGCGGCGTGAGGGAGTTGTTTGTGGGGCACTGATTCCAGCACCTCTCCTGCGCCCCCGGTGCGGGGGAGGTTGGGTGGGGGCATTGCTGCAAGGGCCAACCATTGATGATGCACCCCCACCCCGGCCCTCCCCCGCGAGGCGCGGTAGAGGGGGTTGATCGTCCGCTTACTTCGTGCGCGGCTCGGCAGCGGAGGTGGGGACGGGGGGGGACGGGGGGGCGCTCATATACTGGCGTCGGGATTTCGTAAGATAGGGGCTTGCCCTTTTTCGTTACGAACCGATTAGGAACACACGATGAGCCGCAAACAGATTGAGGCGATGGTTAGCAAGGCCGTGGAACAGCAGCCGGTGACGGACCTGCACACGCACGTTTATGCGCCGGGCTTTGGTGCCTCGCCCCAGCCGGGCGGGATGTTGCTGTGGGGCATCGATGAGCTGGTGACGTATCACTACCTCATCGCGGAGGTCTATCGGGTGGTGCCCGCAAGCGAGTTGCCTTATGAGAAGTTCTGGGCGATGAGCAAGCAGGAGCAGGCTGATCACATCTGGAAGCATTTGTTTGTCGAGCGGACGCCGATCAGTGAGGCATGCCGGGGCGTGCTGACGACGCTGAGCCTGCTGGGGCTGGACCCCAATGAGAAGGACCTGAAGAAGTACCGCAAGTGGTTTAGTCGCCAAACTGCTGATGCGTATGTGAACAAGGTGATGAAGATCGCCAACGTCGATCAGATCACGATGACCAATGCGGTCTTCGATGACCAGGAGCGAAAGATCTGGGAAGCCAATCCTGGCGTTGGCACCGATCCGCGATTCACAACGGTTCTGCGGGTGGACCCGCTTCTCTGCGATTGGAAGAACGCTGCGATCAAGATGAACGGCTGGGGTTACGACGTCAAAGCTGACTTCACCGGCAAGACGGTGGCGGAAGTCAAGCGGTTCCTCTCGGACTGGTTGGATCGCATCAAGGCGGTGTACCTGGCGATGAGTTTGCCGCCGGAGTTTGTGTATCCCAATGCTCAGGACCCGGTGGCGGATCGGATGATTCGCGAAGCGTTGTTGCCGGTGTTGGCTGAGCGGAAGCTGCCCTGGGCGATGATGATCGGCTCGCGTCGTGGCGTTAATCCGTCGCTGCGTGATGCAGCGGACATGGGTGGGCGTGCTGATGTAACTGCGGTGACCAATCTCTGCCGCGATTTCCCGAATAACAAATTCATGGTGACGATGCTGTCGCGAGAGAATCAGCACGAGTTGGCGGTCGCGGCGAGGAAGTTTGGCAACCTGCTGCCGTTTGGCTGCTGGTGGTTCCTCAACAACCCGATTCTCATCGAAGAGATGACGCGGATGCGCATGGAGTTGCTGGGACAGTCGTTCGTGCCTCAGCATTCCGATGCACGCATTCTCGACCAGTTGCTTTATAAGTGGGATCACAGCCGCGGCATCATCGCCAAGGTGCTTACTGATAAGTATGTTGATGCGGCAGCCACTGGTTTTAAGGTGACGTCCAAGCTTGTTAAGCAGGATGTGGCGCTGCTACTGCGTGACAACTACCGCAACTTCCTGGCGAGGTAAGCCAACGTTCCGCCCCCCCGGCCAGAGATCGCAAGACCACTGCCCCCCCACCCGCCACCCCCACCCCGGGACCACGTCATGAACACCATTGAACTGCAATGTCCCACCTGTCAGGAGTTGCTCGAACTTGATGCGGGCTTTGCAGGGGGCGTGTGCCGATGCTCGGGCTGTGGCACGCTGATGACGGTGCCCGCGACTGCGGGTGGCAAGAGCGAAACGTTGTCAAGGCCAGCGTCACCGGGTGCCAGACCTGAGGCGCCCGGCATGGCGGCCAGCTCTGCGACGACTGCATCATCCTCATCCTCGCGACCACAGCGCGATGACGATGTCCAACCGCCCTCCGCAGTGCGGCCGACGGTGGTGACGGCTGTCGCCACCGCCACTGGCGCTCAGACGTTCGTCACGGCCTCGGGCCGCACGCTGGAACTCGATGCCGATGCCATCATCCCCACTGCAGGCAAGAAGAAGCGCCCGCTGGTCCGCGCCACCACTGCAGTGCTGGCGGTCGGAGCACTCATGGCAGTGGTGATTCTCGCCATCCTGCTGCTGGTCTGGGTGCTCAAGGAAAAGAGTTCCGTCGACCCCATCACCGGCCACCAACGCATCGGCTACGACGCTGGCGAAGATCCGCTGCAGGCGGGCACGGGGTTCCTGTTCTGGTCGCTCGACGAGCCCACGGTGATCCTGCTCGATGCTGCGGGGCTCAACCGGGCCTGGCTCAATGAGATGAAGGATGTCATCGTCGATGCCTCCGACCGGTCCGCCAAGGCAGGCAACACACCGCTGCAAGTCGCGGCCCTGACCGACCTGGGCATCCGGTTCTATCCCGACAAGCTTCGTGTTTTGAAGAGCGATGATGTGGGCAAGGTGCGCAGCTTCCTGGCGCCCATTCCCGCGATGAGCTTCCCTGATCCCGTGGCGGGCATGGAGGCTGCGGTTAAGACTGCGCCACGACGCATCATTCTGGTCACGGGCCAGCAGTTGACCGATCGCCAGATCGACGACATCGACCTCCTTCTGGACCATCACCCGGATGTACGGCTCAGTGCAGCGCTGTTGAGTGTCCACCTGCCTCGGCTGCATACGCTGGTGAACAAGACTGGCGGGAAATACGTGAGCATGCCGCAGGAGGATTTCCTGGGGTGGCACGCCAAAGCCCATCAGGCCGAGGTGACGGAACCTGCGACGCCGTGACCGAATCTGGCAGGTGAATACGCGAGGATTGCCGCCGCACGGCTTGATCGCTTAGCCAAATGCGTTGACACCCGTGGCTGGGCCGAAGAGCACAATGCCCAGCACTTTGAGGAACTGCGCCAGGAACAGGTTGAGCACGATGATGGCGACGAAGCTGGTGACAAACGAGTCGGTGGCGGCTTGGCCCACGCCCGCAGCGCCGCTGCGACAGTTAAACCCGTTGTAGCAACTGATCAGACCGATCGACAGGCCAAAGAACACGCTCTTGGCCAAGCCTGTGAAGATGTCCCAACTACCGACGAACTGGGCGGAGAAGTCCCAATACTCCACAGCGTTGACGCCATAGCCCCAGACTGTGACGGCAAACCCGCCGAAGATGCCCACGCAGTTGGAAAAGATGGTGAGGATGGGCACCATAATCAGGCACGCCAGCACGCGCGGCACGACGAGATAAGCGACGGGGTCGGTGCCCATGGCACGCATGGCGTCGATCTGTTCGGTGACGCGCATGGTGCCGAGTTGGGCTGTGACCGCCCCACCCACACGACCGGCGATCATGACCGCCGCAAGCACCGGGCCGATCTGCCGAACTACTGAGATGTTGATGATCCCGCCCAGTGAGCTTTGTTGGCCGATGGCGGCGAATTGATCGAACGCCTCGACCGCCAACACCATGCCCACGAAGCCGCCGACGATGGCGACGACGGTGAGACTCATGGTGCCGATGGAAAACAGCTGCGGCATGAGGAGCCGAATGCGTCCCCGGCCGTGCGGCCCAACGATTAACCAGCGCAGGGTCTCGGTGGCAAAGGCCATGAACTGCCCAATCGTAGCCAGGGTGTCCGTGGTGCTTCGGCCTAAATAAGCGATCTGATCGATCATGATGACTGGCGATTTTAGCCAAAGTGCGATGATGCGGAGCGGTGGGGTTGCTGGGCGACTGCATGCGTGCAACTGCCGCTCATGAGCCCGGCCATACCTAAAGGGCTGCCCCGCAATCACCGATCAACTTACAGAATGCTCTTTTTTCGCCGCGCTGAGTCTGTGAGGGCGACCGCGCCGACGCAGGCCGCCCAACCCACGGCCAACCGTCGCGCTCACCGTCGCTATGGCGTGAGCCAGGCCCTTCAATGTCCATTGGGCGAAGTGCTGGATCTCTCTCAGACCGGCATGCGGCTGCGCGGCAAGCACAAGCCCCCAGCAGGTCAACTGCTGCAACTGACGCTCCACTGGGGCCACGAGCATGTCGCGGTCAACGGACGCGTGCGGCGGGTCGTGCGACGAGGCCTGTGCAAGTTCGAAGTCGGCATTCAGTTCGTCGGGCTCACCGATGCCCATCGCCGCATTCTGGAGTCGCTGGGTCGCTTTGGCTTCGTCAAACACGATTCACCCGACAATGCGCAAAAGCCCCGCGGCAGCCGCCCCTTGCTCAAAGCGTCCGCTGCCATCCCCGATCTCTACGCTGTGCTGGGTGTGAAGCCTGACGCCACTATCGAAGACCTTCGCCACGCCCACCGCACCCGCGCTCGTGAGTTGCATCCGGACATGCACCCCGACCGTGACACGAGCCGGGAGTTCCAGGCGGTTCACGATGCCTATCTGCTGCTTAAGGATGCCAACCGTCGCGAGGAATATGACGCCATGCGCAAGGCCGGCGTGTCCATGAAGTTTGAAGCCGCCTGAGTCGGCAAGGCGACGCCAAGCCGCCTAGGCCGTCCAGTACGTCTACACCGTCGGTGCGGGCCAACCGTCAAGTTCACCATAGGGCGTGTCGATATAGGACCCAGGAGTCGGAGCCATGCGTCTATTCCGCAATCCCAAGCCCCTGCCCGTCGAGCCAAGGCCGGAAAACCATCGTCGGTTCGGTCGTGTGCGCACGCAGTTTCTTGAATGCCACCTGGGCAGTGCCCGCTTCGGCACCGTGCTAGACCTCTCGCGCTCCGGCATGCGGCTGCATCGCGCCGGCGGTGCTAAGTTCAAAGTCGGCGACACCGTGAGTTGGAACCTGCACTGGCAGGAGGCGAACATTCCCGTGCAGGGCAAAGTGGCGTGGATGCGCCGCCTGGGATTCCGCAAGCACTTGCTGGGGATTGAGTTCGTCAATCTCAACGTCAACAGCCGCACTGCGGTGGCGCAACTGGGGCGACTGGCGGCCGACTCGTTCGTCATCGCCAGTTCAAAGCTCCAGGGCGGCATGCACCGCCATCCGTAGGTAACCGGTGTTGCTCAATCACGAGGCGTCGATCATCTCGCCCAAGGTCGTCTCAGCAAGTAGCTGTCGAACCTGACCGGCCGTGCGGCGGCGCCAGGCTTGGAGTTGCGGCGACAGGCCATTGCATTGCGCCAGCAGGTCATCGTGGAGGAATGCGGAACTGTCGATGGGGCCTTCGATGGCCTCGACGACTCGCAGCACGGTGATGCGGCCGATGGGGGTGGCGAGCCTAAACCCGCCGTGGCGACCGCGCACGGAGGCGATGAGCCTCGCCTTGCACAGCCGCCCCATCAGTTTGCGGAGGTACTCGACGGGCACACCGGTGGCCGAGGCGATTTGCTGCACCTGGGCGGGACTGTCGCCGCCGTGTTGAGCGAGATAGATCAGCGCCAAGAGGCCGTAGGCGCTGGCGCGTTCCAATCGCATGGTTGCAGCACTCCGTGTGGAGTGCAGAGGCAAAGGCCGTGCCGAACTGGGGTCGAGCCCGCAGGCTGGGGGCGATTCGCACGCTGTGCACGGATATGGCGTGCATGCGGACCAACACGTCAAAGGTCGGTGCCCAAAAAAGATGCACGTGCCTTAAAAGCGGGCATCGAAAGCAATAAAAAAAGATGCGGCCCAATAGGACCGCATCCATCATGCGTCAGCATGGTTTATCGCTTTGTCAATAGCCCACCCAGGCGGAGCGCTTACTTGCCGCTACCGTAATGCTCAGCCACCTTGGCCCAGTTGACCACATCCCAAAACGCGGCAATGTAGTCGGGCCGACGGTTCTGATACTTGAGGTAGTACGCGTGCTCCCAGACGTCCAAGCCCAAGATGGGCTTGCAGTTGCAATCGACCACGCCCTTCATCAGCGGGTTGTCCTGATTAGCAGTCGAGCAGATCGCCAGTTTGCCGTCCTTCACGCCCAGCCAAGCCCAGCCCGATCCGAAGCGGGTCGTAGCCGCGTTGCCGAACGCCTCTTTGAACTTTTCAAGCCCGCCCAGATCCTTTTGGATCGCCTCAGCCAAGGCACCACTGGGTTGGCCGCCCTTGCCCTTAGGAGCCAGCAGAGGCCAGAAGAACGAGTGGTTCCAGTGCCCCCCGCCGTTGTTTCGCACCGCGGCACGCTGGGCTTCGGGAACAGCCGCCAGATTGCCAATAAGCTCCTCCAGGCTCTTGTTTTCCAGCGTTGACTGGCCTTTGATGGCGTCGTTTAGCTTGGTTACGTAGGCGTTGTGGTGCTTGCCGTGGTGGATCTCCATGGTCGCCTTATCGATCACGGGCTCCAGGGCATCGGGGGCATAGGGCAAATTGGGCAGAGTAAAAGCCATTTGAGTTCTCCATTCGTGATTTAGGGCGGTTTTACACGCTTTTCCGCCGGGTTATTGCGTTGCTCGCCCCCATCCAGCCGAACTCGTCGGGTAACGGGGTCAGGGGATTCCCCATAACAAGTCACCCGTTTACCTGATTTTGCGATTTCGATGGAAGTCTAGGATGAGTAGTGAAGGCTGGCGAGGGCCTGGGCAAAGAAAATTTTTGGGACGCTGAATCATCGTAGGGGGTCCCGAAGTCCCAAGTCAATGCCACACGCCTAATTGCGTGACTTATGAAATTCGAACCATTCAAAGCCCCAAGAAGTAACAACAGTGGCGGGATGTCCCGCCCTGGCACTTCGCGGAGCCTTGGATCAACCGGCGGCCAGTGGGTCTTACCACTTCTCACTGCCGCCCGAACCCACGGAAAGGGAATCGCCATGACGCAGACTCTCACCCATACGCTTTCCCCGCTGGAACAGGCCGGCCGGTCCAACCGCATGGCCATGACCCAATCCTCCGCGGCCCTGAGCCCCGAGGATCAGGCCACACTCAAGCAGGTCCTCACCGGCAAGTACGAATTTGTTGCTAACGACCTGTTCGGGAAGGCCCAAGCTGAGGCAGTGCTCTTTGAAGATGCCGAGGCTGTGCCGCGCCCGGACACGAGTTGGTATCACCCCGTCATGGAGTCGATGAGCGAGCGTCGTGCCGCCAAGAATCCCGCGACGGTGCTGCTGACAGCTTCACAGGAACGGACGTTGTTCCTGCAGTTCAACTTTTGCCGCTTCCGTGTTTGTGGCCTGCGTGACAAGCTTGGCGAAGCGCCGATCTCGATGGTGATGGCCAAAGACATCCTCCACTGGCATCGCCGGGCGGAGCGCTACCGCGACCAGATCGCCCAGACCAACCTGGCGCTGGTGCTGGCGATGGCGAAGCGAATTCGGCTCACCGAGATGGACTTCTCCGACCTCATCAGCGAGGGCAACATGGCGTTGCTTCGCGCCATCGACAAGTTCGACGTGGCACGCGGCTTCAAGTTCAGCACCTACGCCTGCCGCGCCATCCTCAAAGCCTTCTCACGCTCGGGCGTCAAGCTGTCGCGCTATCGCCAGTTCTTCCCCACCGACTTCGACCCCAAGCTCGAGAAGAGCAACTACCAGTCGGACAAGCGTGACACGCATGAAGATGAATGCGTCGATGAACTGCGGCAAATCATCCGTAGCAACACCGCAGAACTCACGCAGATCGAGCAGGAAGTCATCGAGCACCGCTTCGCCGTGGGCGATAACAAGGCTCAGGCGACCAATGCCGCTCCACTGACACTCGAACAAGTGGGCAAGATCATCGGCGTTACCAAGGAGCGAGTTCGCCAGATTCAAAACAAGGCGCTGGAGAAGATTCGCCACACGCTCGAAGCTGATTTTCTGATCTGATTTGTGGTCGCCAGGATCCTGAACTGGATCGCCGGTCCGCGCGAAAAATTTGGTCAACCTCCCAATGGCCGCCGGGCTTTTGCCGGCGGTCATTGTTCGGCTCCTGGCGTCAGCAGCTTCGCTCGACGCCCACTAGTTCAGCCCTGTAGACGTTCTGATGCCTTGGCCAACGTTTTCTTTTCCTTGTCCGTCAGGCTCGGCAAGCCGTGATCACGCACCTTGATCAGGATGCGATCAACTTCCGCTTCCTCCGCGGCCACAGCCTCGGCCTCGGCTTGCTTCTTCTTGGCCCAGGAGTTCTTCTTGGGCACGGCGGTACCGTCACCAGCCCCGCCACCCTTTTCCGCCGCCCAGTCCAAGGCATGCGCTCGCTTGACCAGCAGGAACCCCAGCACCGCCCCGCCCAGGTGCGCCGCTTCCCCTCCAGCATTGTTAAGACCCGTCAGCACTGCGAACGTCGCATAGCCCAGGATCAGCCAGGCCATCGTGCGAAGGCTCATGGGAATGATGAACAACACCAACACGCGGACTTTGGGTGCTACCAGTGCAGCGCCGATGAGAATCCCGAAGATGCTGCCCGAAGCGCCGACCAGCGGCATCAAGGGGTTGTCGGTCAACACGCCCGAATACGAAAGCACAGAGTAGAGCCACGCACCGCTCATGCCGCAGAGCAGATAGAACGCCAAAAACCGACGGCTGCCCCACCACTGTTCCATGATGGGCCCAAAGAAATAAAGAGCGATCATGTTGAAAAGCAGGTGCCAGATTCCGGCATGGAGGAACTGATAAGTCACGAACCGCCATATCTGAAGCTGGCTCAACGCTGTCAGGCGGGTGAAGGCACCGAACTGAAACAGCGGCCCAGCTTGACCACGCTCCTTGAGAAACAGGTCGAGAACGAAGACCGCGACGTTGATGATGATGAGCGTCGTGGTGACGCTGCGGACCAAGCCAGGGATGCCCAGGCTGAATCCACCCTGGCCCGATTCACGGGCATATTCACGGTCCTGCCAAGCCATACGTTGCGTTCCCTGTGAGTGATTCGCCGTGGCTGGGTCCAACCCGCCGATGGGTAATGATAGTGACAACGTATCGGGCAGGTCACGGTGACTCCGCCGGTTGTAGGCGGGCGGGCGACGGCCGGTCAGCGGAGGCTCGGTGGGATTCCGCTGCCTTTCATCAGCACCGGATTTCGGCTATCGTTCGAGACTTCAAGGATCCTCTTCCCATGCCCAACACGACCGACCAATTCCAGCCCGGCCAGCGAATCACTGTCGTCCAGCAGATTCCCCAACGCCAACGCGTCTGGACCAATCGCACCGAGGGCACCGTCGAACGCTACGAGCAGAAGAAGACCGGCTCGTGGTTCGCCCACTCCAAGGACGACCGCCTCTGGCTGGATCGGCTGGTCATCAAAAAGGACGATGGCGAGATCGTGGTCTTCAACCTCGATCGATTCACCCGCATCGAGACACCCAAGCCGACGCCCGCAGCCGAGCCCACAGCCTGACCCGATTGTTCGCACGCACTGCCGCTTAGCACGCTTTGCTGATTCGCACGCCTCGCACGTCCGCACGCCTTGCACGAAAGCCCCGCCATGACCGCTGCCATGATGCCCATCGGTGTGCAGGCCACGATGCTGCCCGAGTTGGATTTTCCCGATCAGTTGGCGTTGTGTCAGCGGCTGGGTGTCACGCACTACACCTTGCGCCCACGCATCATCGATCCCGCCCAGCGCGACAAGCCCTTTTCCAACTGGGGCAACCACCGCTTTGATCTGACACCGCAACGTCTGCTCGACGAAGGGCCTGGCCTGCGCAAGATGATGGCGGACGCTGGCATCACGCCCTTCGGCACGGTGCCCAGCACCTCGGCCAACGACAGCGATGACAATCTGCTGCTGCACATTTGCGGCGCTGCAGCCGTGGGTGCCGGGCGGGTACGCATCAACCCGCCAAGTTACCCCAACACCCCGTTTGATTATGCCGCGCTTCTTGACGCGACCATCAAGCGTTACGAGGCGGTCATCAAACTCGCGAAACCCGCCGGGATCAAAGTCGTGATGGAAACCCATGCCGGGAGTTTCGTCGCCGGTGCATCGCTGGCGTGGAACATTTGTCGGCATTTCGATCCCGCCGACCTGGGCGTCATTTTCGACCTCCCCAACTTCGCGCGAGAGGGCAACAACCGTCCCGTGCTGGCGGTGGCGACGATTGGGCGATGGATCGACCACGTGCACCTGGGCGGCGCTTGCCGCGTCACCGTTGGGTATGACGCTCTGGGCTGTCGCCGCGTTGCCGAGCAGTTCTGCCCCTGGCCTCAAAGCGATATCCACGTGCCGTCGTGGTTGACGGCCCTGCATGAGGCGGGCATCCGTGTGCCCCTGATGATCGAAGAGTTTGCCGAGCCTCAGCCGGGTGCCCAGCGCCTCGAAGATGCCGTGTGCTCCCTGCAACGTGTCCTCAGGACGGTGTAAACTACTTCGCCTCCCCACGACCGAAAGGACCATCATGAAAATTGGAGCTTGCGGCGGAATCGACAGTGCCCCGGCGGTGAAGGCTGCGGGTTTCGAATTCCTGGAAGTCAACATTAAAGCTGTGCTCAACGGCGAGATCGACGACGCGGCCTGGACCGCGCAGGCACCCGCCTTTGAAAAGGTCGTTCTGCCCATCGAGGCCGCCAACGCCCTGGTTCCGCCCAACCTGCCCATCGTCGGCACGCAACGCAACCTCGCAGCACTGACCCAGTACATGCAGCGCGTCGCCAAGCGTGCCGACCATGTGGGCATCAAACGGCTCGTCTTCGGCTCCGGCGGCGCACGTAAACGCCCCGACGACATCGACTCGCATACCGCCTGGCAGCACATCGAAGACTTCGCCCGCGTTGCCGCCGATGCCTGCGATCCCTACGACGACCTCCACATCGTCATCGAGCACCTCAACAAAAAAGAAACCAACACGCTTAACGCCCTGGCGGATGCACAGCGACTGGCTGAGAGCATCAACCACCCCAGACTCTCGGTGCTCATCGACACCTACCACTACGCACTGGAAAACGAGCAGGACCAGGCAGTCCTCGACTTGGGTGGACGCATCAAACACGTCCACGTAGCTGAGCCGGTGCAGCGCATTCATCCCGGCGCGCATGGGCCCTTTGGCCAGAACCCCGATGCCTACGACTTCGAGCACTTCTTCTGCCTGTTGCACAAGGTCGGTTACGATGAGCGCATCAGCTTCGAAGGCAAATGGAATCAGCCTTTGGCGCAGGCGGGACCGGGCGTGGTGGCGCTGTTGCGCAACGCCTGGAACAAAGCCGCCGAGTGTGCCCTCTAAACAACGACCGGATTTTTCCCCCATGCCAAACACCGTCAATCACGCATCGCTCACGGACTGGACTTCACTCCACGGCGACAGATTCGCCGGGGTCAACACCTGCGTCACCGGAGGAGCGGGCTTCATCGGCTCACACCTCACCGAGGTGCTGCTGAGGCTCGGAGCGCGTGTCACCGTGCTCGACGATCTCTCGGGCGGTGATGAAGCCAACCTCACGCCCTTTGGTCAATGGTGCGGCGGCCGCTTGACGTTCCTCAAAGGCTCGATCCTCAATGCGGATCTCTGCGCCCGCGCTGTGAAAGATTGCCGCTACGTCTTTCATCAGGCAGCCTTGGGATCGGTACCCAAGAGTGTGGAAGATCCACGTCGCTTCACGGAAGTGAATGTGACCGGGACGCTTAACGTGCTCGAAGCATCCCGGGCCGCTGGCGTCAAGCGTGTGATGTTCGCCGCCAGTTCCAGCGCCTATGGCGACACGCCGACACTGCCCAAGCACGAAGGCATGCCGCCGTCGCCCCGCAGCCCGTACGCCGCCAACAAAGTTGCGGGCGAAGGCATGATGGAGGCATGGTCCGTGAGCTACGGGCTGGATACCGCGCCGCTGCGTTACTTCAACATCTTCGGCCCGCGTCAGAACGCCAACAGCGCCTATGCCGCGGTGATCGCCGCGTTTGCCAAGGCGCTGGTCGCAGGGCAACGGCCGGTGATCTTCGGCGATGGCGAGCAATCGCGCGATTTCACCTTCGTCCACAACGTCGTTCACGCCAACCTGCTAGCGGCGCGAAGCCCCCGCAACATCGAGGGTCAGCCCATCAACATCGCCTGTGGGGCACGCATCACCGTCAACGAACTGGCCACGCTCATGGCGGAGATGATGGGTCGCCCTGACCTGAAGCCCGAGCATCGGCCCGAGCGCGCGGGAGACGTCAAGCATTCGCTGGCGGAGCTGTCGCGCGCAGGCGAACTCCTGGGTTACAAGCCCGTCGTCGATTTCCCCACGGGCCTATTGCCCACCGTCAAATGGTATGAGTCCGTGATGCGTCCACAGGCGTGATGTCATCCTCGCCGCTAGAGCAGTTCCGAGCCAAGCCGCTCGCCCACCATCCCGTGGAGCTTCTTAATGTCCTCAGCCCTGTCGCGCGGACACACCAGCGTCGCCTCGGGCGTATGCACGATGACCATGTCTTCGCAGCCGATCGTTGCGATGATGTGCTTCGGATCGCTGCTGAAAACAAGTGAGTTTTTCGTATCCAGAAGCACGTGGCCGCTCTTGCGCGGTTCGAGCGCATTGCCTGCGGCATCCTTGGTGCAGGCATCGGCAAACGCTGGCCACGATCCCACATCCAGCCATTGCAGCGGCATGGGCATCGCCATGACCTGAAAGTCGCTGTCGCGTGACGCAGGCTCCATCACCGCGAAATCCACGCTGATTTTTTTGAGTTGCGGATACACATCATGCAGAACCTCCCGCCTTCGATCGCTGCACCAGGCCTCAGCGATGCGCATTAGTCCAACGTGGTTGTCGGGCGCAAATTTCTTGATGGCGTTGAGCAGCGTCTTGGCGCGCCAGGCGAACATGCCACTGTTCCACAGATACTTGCCGGGGCCCTGCTCGACGTAGCTTTGCGCCGTCGCGGCGTCGGGCTTCTCCTTGAACTCGCTCACGATGCGAGACTGTGGTCCGCCACCCGCCTGTCCCGCCACCGCGTCGCCGAGTTGGAGATAGCCGTAACCCGTCGCGGCATGCGTCGGCGTGATGCCGAAGGTCACCAAAGCTTCAGCGTTCTTCTCCGCCAGCGCCAACCCCGCCCCCACGATTCGCTGAAAATCCTCCACCGGTGTGATCAAGTGATCAGCAGTAAACACCGCGATCACCGCCTCGGGATCGTCAAGCCCGATCACCGCCGCACCAAGCCCCACCGCGTTGAGCGTGTCACGTCCCATGGGTTCGCCGATGAACCGCTCAGGCGATAGCGAGGGCAAGCTCTGCAGAATGGCCTGACGATGCGCCTCGCCCGCGCAGATGTGCTGCGCCAGTTGCGGCACAAGCCCATCAAGCCGATCCACCGCGATTTGCAGCAGACTCTGACCCTCGATGAAGGGGATGATCTGCTTGGGTGTGGCGCTGCGGCTCACGGGCCAGAGCCGTGTGCCTGAACCCCCGGCAACGATCAAGGCATGGCGCGACATCGATCAACTCCTTGCGCTTCAACCGAAAAAAACAACTCACATCGCTCGGTGAAACGTTGCGAACGATGCCATCACCGCGCTGACCTTCAACGCCTCGTCGATCTGATCATGGGTCATTCCCAGGTCCAACGCCTTGCGTGTGTGTCCAGCGGTGCAACGCTTGCATCCACTGATATTCGACACCACGATGTTAATCAACTCCACCAGCGACTGCGGCAAGCTGACTTTCTGGAACGCGTGAGCACGCAGCCCCACGGATCGCCCCTCGAGGTTCGCATCTTCCACGAGGTCTTTGAATTTATAGAACAGGTTGTACATGGTACACGTGGCAGTAATGGCGAGAATCTCAGCCACTTCCTGCTGCGACCAGCCATGCTTCTGGCAGGCGCGGCCGTGAGCCTCGATGCACGCCTTGCAGTTCATGGCCGACACGGTGGCCAGTACCAGGGCGTGACGGGTCTTTTCGTCGAGTTGGCCCGCGCCATCCACGACAAACTTGCGGTAGTTCATGTACGAGTCCTGCAAAAACGACTCGACGTGACCCATCAGCAGAAAACCGCCCGGCAGCTTCTCGCCGCCGCCGATGGTCTCAGTGATGCGTTGGTACAAAGCCTTGGTGGGCTCGGGGGCTTCCTCGGGCGACAGCGGGGGCAGCAAGCTCATGAAGGGAAAACTCCGGGCTTTTCAGCAGGGATTGGGGAGGTTAGGAGACACGCGTGCGGACACCATGTCCGCATCATTTGGAACTCTAGGCGGCGTCGACCCCGCTCGCCCGGCGCGACATTGGCGGGAGAGGGCGCGACGCGTCTCGATGCGGCGCCAATACGAGCCCCGTGGCACTACACGGCGCTTGGGCAACGCTCAGCGACCACACCTCACACGCGGTGGACATTAGGTCCAAACGACGCCTGATAGAACGGCACCGTCACCCGGCCGGGCGGCGCCACTTCGTCCAGTGCCTTGCGATCATCGTCGGTCACCTGCACGTCCAGTGCCTTGAGGTTGTCCTCAAGCTGCGCCATCGTACGCGGGCCGATGATCGGACTGGTGATGCCCGGCTGCTGCACGCACCACGCGAGCGCCAGTTGCGAAGGCGAACAATTTTTTACGCCCGCAAGTTTAACCAGGCCCTCGACAACATCGAATGCGGACTCGCCCGCCTTGCGACCTGCTGGGCCTTCATCGCGCGACTTCCATCGTGAATCGCTTGGCCACTGCCCGGAGCGCTGATACTTGCCCGTCAAGAACCCGCCAGCCAACGGTGACCAGGGAAGTAAGCCCAGGCCATAGGTCTGCGCCATGGGGATCAACTCACGCTCGATGCGGCGATCCAACAGGTTATAAGGCGGCTGCTCGGTGACGAAGCGGTTGAGCGCCAGTTTCTCAGCGACCCACAGCGACTCGACGACCTGCCAGGCTGCGAACGTGCTGGTGCCGATGTAACGCACCTTGCCTGATCGCACCAGATCATCCATCGCCCGCAGCGTCTCATCGATGGCACACTCGGGGTGAGGCCGATGGATCTGGTAGAGATCGATCCACTCCGTGTCGAGCCGCTTGAGCGACGCGTCACACTGCTCGATGATCTGCCGCCTGCTGTTGCCCCACTGGTTGGGGTTGAGCTTAGCGTGGAGTTCGCTGGTCTTGCCGATGTCCTTGCCCCCCTGCCACAGCGGGCCATCTTTCTTGTGCATGTTGCCGTGACATTTCGTCGCCAGCACGATGCGGTCGCGGTGCCCGTTGCGTTTGAGGGCCTGACCCACGAACGACTCGCTGCGACCCGTCGAATACACGTTGGCGGTGTCCAGGAAGTTGATGCCCGCCTCGATGCTGCGGTCGATCATCGCCATCGAGTCGTCGAGCTCGGTTCGTCCGCCGAACATCATGCAGCCCAGACATAGCGGACTGACGCGGACGCCTGTGCGGCCGAGGTTGCGATATTCCATCTTTCTGCTCCTTGGAGGTGTGGTGTTATGTCGAAACGTCGGCCGCGATGGTTCAGGTCATCAGGCCTGCGAACATCGCCGTCGAGAGATAGCGTTCGCCGAAGCTGCACATCACCGTCACGATGGTCTTGCCCTTGTTCTCGGGCCGCGCTGCGATCCGTGCCGCCGCCGCGAGGTTGGCACCCGAACTGATGCCGCAGAAAATCCCCTCTTCCTTGGCAGCCCGACGCGCCCAATCAAAGGCCTCGTCGTTGCTGACCCGCTCCACGCCATCGATCAACGACATATCGCAGTTCTTGGGTACGAAGCCCGCGCCGATGCCCTGAATTTTGTGCGGCCCGGGCTTGATGGGCTGACTCTCTCGCGTCTGCGTGATCACTGGTGAATCGATGGGCTCAACAGCGATGGCCTGGAAATCTTTCTTCTTGCTCTTGATGAACCGCGACACGCCGGTGATCGTCCCGCCCGTGCCCACGCCCGCCACAAGAATGCCAACCTTGCCCTGCGTGTCAGCCCAAATCTCCGGGCCAGTGGTCGCTTCGTGTACCGCGGGGTTCACGGGATTCTCAAACTGCTGCGGCATCCAGGCGTTGGCGGTTGTGGTCACCAGTTCCGCTGCCTTGCTGATGGCACCCTTCATGCCCTCCGCTGCAGGCGTCAAAACCAACTCCGCGCCCAACGCTCGCAACAACGCGCGACGTTCCAGCGACATCGACTCGGGCATCGTCAGCTTGAGTTTGTAACCCTTGGCCGCGCACACGAACGCCAACGCGATGCCCGTGTTGCCCGATGTCGGCTCGATGATCTGCGTGTCCTTATTAATCATGCCCTCCGCTTCGGCAGCCTCGATCATCGCGCGACCGATGCGATCCTTGACGCTAGCCATCGGATTGAAAAATTCACACTTGGCGTAAACCTGACCACTGGGAACCAGCCGATTGACTCGGACCAGCGGCGTGTTGAACACCGTGGCGATGATGTTTTCGTAGGTCCGTTTGTGCAGCGGTTGGAAATCCGAAGCAATCTTCGAGCCAGCAAGTGCGCCCATGGGTCGGTCCTTTCGTGGTGAACGAGGCAAGATGTTTCACAAGTTTAGGTCAGTCGTTCCCGAATGGTAGCGACAGGGCGAAAATCCAACAAGAACAACCCCCGCACCGCTGCTTTTTTACCCGTGGCGTAGAAAACACGGCGAGCCGACCCATCAGGGGATCGGCTGGCCATGCAGGAGTATTGTGCGGACGTTGGCGTGGGCAAGGCCACCGGCTCATCCGGCGCGAGCCCGGGGCTTATCGGCTACGCAACACGAAATCAGGCGGCCTTCACTCGGCGGCGACGGCCCACGGTACGCTGGTCCTGCGCCATACGCTTCTCGGGATTAGCCCCCATTTGCGCCACAAGCTCCTCGGGGCTCCGTGCCCAGAGGTCAGCCCCGATTTCCTCCGCCAAGCCTTCAGCACGATTGAAGATGCCGCCGCCGACCACGACTTGGATCTCGGGGCAAACCGTGGTTTCACGGAGGTGGTCAATGAGTTGGCGGGTGAAGGGAACGATCGACGCCGACCCGCCAAAGACGCAGAGCACCTGTGCCTGCAACTCGCCAAGCTGCGCGATGATCTCATCGTTGGCGATGCCGCCGCCCGCGAAGTAAACATCAAACCCATCAGCTTCGAGTGCATCGGTAGCGAGTTGCGCCTGGAGTTCCGTCTGCTCTTCAGGCCCGCAGACCATCAGCACGCGGCGGCCACGACGATCCTTCTGCTCCATCCGAAGCTGAATCTGATCGGCAAACATCCGCAGCAGACGCGTGGCGTAATGATGCGACACATCAGAAAGCTGATCGTTGCGGTGCAGAGTCTCGATATGTTCAAGCGTGGGCCAGATCAGGCGGTTGATCACGGCGTCGGCGGGGGCATCGGCGGAGAGGACCTCGTCGATGATGCCGCGTGACTGCGCCCTATCCCCGGAAATCAAGGCGGTGAAGAAACGTTCGAGCAGGACCTGGCGTTTCATGTTTTTGCTCCGTGACCCAATAGGCTCGCGAAATGATTGGAATCAATATGCGAGCGTCGCGGTCGGCCCTCCGTGTCTGCCGAACACCGCTGATAATCCCTCGATCAGGCAATCCTTGCCCGATCCGACTGACCACCGGTCAGCCTTGGGTACTGCAACTATCGGAGGAGCCCCGATGGTTGCATGACCTCAATCTTCCCCTTCCGATAACGGGAGTCCTATGTGCGAACTATCAGTTAGCCCCTATGCCCTCTCAGGAAATTCCCCATGGCCCAACACAGCATTTCTCAGTTGACTCAAAGTGCCCTACCACGGGTGCCAGCGGGGGTCCGACCGGTTATTGGGCGTCGAGGCTTGTCATGCCTCTGACCCTCGGACGTGCTAGCATTCATTGGCTCATCACACTAATCGGAGATTCCCATGGGACGTTTCAATAACCTTCTCGTCGTAACGGTCGTAGCGGTTGTAACGATTGTGACGACGCTCACCGGCTGCCAAACCAATCCCGCCACCGGCCAACGCAACTTCAACGTGCTATCCGAAGGCCAGGAAGTGCAGTTGGGCCAGCAGGCCTCACCAGAATTCATCCAAGCCTACGGCGGCGAGATTCCATCACCACAGGTCCTTGCCTACGTCACCAACCTGGGCAACGCCCTGGCGCAACAGAGCGAGCGGCCCGGCCTGCCCTGGGAGTTTCACGCACTGGACTCTGATGTCATCAACGCCTTCGCACTCCCTGGCGGCAAGGTGTTCATCACTCGCGGCCTCATGATCAAGCTTGCGAGCGAAGCAGAACTGGCGGGCGTGCTGGGCCATGAAATCGGCCACGTCACCGCCCAACACATCGGCCAGCAGATGTCCCAGCAGATCGCCATTCAGATCGGCCTGATCGGTATCGGTGTGGCGGCACAGACCTCGGATCAGGATTGGGTGCGCGTGCTGGGCGTGGGCGCTGCAGCCGGCGGAACGCTCTACACGCTCTCCTTTGGTCGCAGTCAGGAAACCCAGGCTGATGAACTCGGCCTGCGCTATATGACCAAGCTGGGCTACAACCCCGTGGGTCAGATCCGCGTCATGGAAGCCCTGCAGGAGGCATCCGGCGGCGGAGGCGGCGGGCCGGAATTCCTGGCGACGCACCCCTACCCCGAGACCCGTATCAAGCACCTTAACGACATCGTCCGCCGCGATTACCCCGGTTTCGACCAGCCCGGCAAGTACAAATTCGACGCCGACGCCTACCGCGTCAACGTGCTGGACCCCATCAAAGCGCTGCCACCCGCCAAGCACAAGGGTTAACACGCCGCGCCGCAACAAAGGCCCCGATGCCCGCAAAGCAATGATTGCCGCGGCTGCCGATTCCCGCATCTCGCCGATGGCTATCATTGCCCCAATGCCCGCTGTGCCTCCTTCGACACCCTCACCCGCCACGCCCCCGCCCCCGGCACCCCCCGCGCCTCCGCCCGCCGAATCTCAAGCTGCGTGGACGGCTGCGGATCTTGCTTCGCCCCATGAAGCTCGCGACAAGGCTTCGCGCGTTCAACGCATGTTCGCCGCCATCGCGCCTTCCTACGACCTCAACAACCGCCTCCACTCCCTCTGGCGTGACCAGGCCTGGCGACGGGCTGCTGTTCGCCTTGCTCAACCCCGCAGCACCGATGATGTGTTGGATGTCGCCTGCGGTACGGGTGATCTGACGATGGCCTTTGCCGCTGCGGGTGTCGCCAGTGCCACGGGCGTCGATTTCACCTTCAACATGTTGACCATTGCCGTAGACAAAGCTCGCCGCGCTTCGCGTCAAGGCAATCATCACAACTCGCACCAAGGCACCCATGCTAGTTCGCGTTCCGGCCGAGCCATGCCGCGCTACGCCACTGGTGATGCCATGCGACTGCCCCTGCCCGATGCCAGCGTCGATGTGGTGAGCATCGCCTTTGGCATTCGCAACGTCGCCGACCCCGCAGTCGCCATCGCCGAGTTCCACCGCGTGCTTCGGCCAGGCGGGCGACTGGTGATCCTCGAATTCAGTCTGCCCGCCAACCCCGTGATGCGAAGTCTGTATCAGTTTTATTTCGCCCACATCATGCCCCGCACCGCAGCCCTCATCGCCCGCGACCGCAGCGGTGCCTACGCCTACCTGCCCCGCTCGGTCAACACGTTCATCGACCGCGCCAAAATGACCCAGCTCATGCAGCAAGCCGGTTTCGCAGGCGTAAGTCTAAAACCCCTGACCCTGGGCATCGCCGTGCTATATCGCGGCGTGCGCTAAAGTCGCATCACCCAGCCAATGCGTCTTTCAGTGTCTCCTGTCTCCTCCTCACGACTGCCCGGCCAGCCAGCGGATTAGGACGGGGCCGAAGACCATCAGCACTACCGCAAGGAGAATCAGCATGGAGGGGATGAGGATGCGGAGGCTGGCGGAAGCGGAGAGTTTTTCGGCGCGGACGCTGCGGTGCATGCGCAGCATGCCGCTCTGGCTCTTGAGAATCACCGAGAGCGGTGTGCCCAGACTCTCAGCCTGATTGACAGCCCCGACGATCGAGCGCAGCGACTCGAGGGGGATGCGGTTGGCGAGGTTCGCCAGGGCCGTGGAGCGTTGCGTGCCGAAGTCGATCTCACTGCGAAGCAGCGCCAGCTCCTGGTTGAAGTCATCGTCGGGGTCGTCACGGATGATGGTGTCGATGGCCTCGGTGAAGGTAGAGCCAGCTTCCATCATCAAGGCAATCAAATCCAGGGTGTAAGGCAGTTGCTTGCTGATTCGCTGGAGTCTCGCGGCAGCGGCGTTGTGGACGGTCCACATGGGCAGTGCAAAGCCGATGATCGCCATGACGAAGAAGATGATGGGATCGACCTGCTTGAGAAGCGCCGAGGCCAATAGCGCCGAGGCGAGCCCCAGCGCGATGCCGGTGGCCAAACTCAGAGCGACGGCTTCTTCAACGCTGTAGCCGTTGGGGTTGCCCGAGGCTTCGAGATCGGCGCGAATGCGTTTACGGATCGGGCCGAAGGAGAAGCGATGCGCCAGCGTCAAGGCCAGGGACATGAGCGGTGCGAGCGTGGGCTGCTCGAAGAGCGTATTGCGTTGGCGACCCATGGCAGCGGCCATGCGACGATGCACGGGCGGCTCGGAAGGCACGGGGAAACGGAACAACGCCCAGATGAGAAAGGCCGTGGCCCCGAAGGCCAGCACGTTGACGAGTATGAAGCCTGGATCAAGCATGTCGGAAGCTCAAGCGTGAGGTTAGATATCGATGCCCATGATCTTTCGAATCCACAGGAATCCGACGACGATCAGCACGCCAGCCGCCAGAAGCATCAGGCGCCCGGTCGGCTCGGTGAAAAGGAGCTTCACGCCCACGGGGTCGATGAGGTAGTAGAGCAGCAGGATGCCGATGGGTGCCGCGGCCATCATGCGTGCCTGCGTGCGGCCCTGCGATGTCAGTGCATCGAGCTTGCCTTCAAGGCGCTGGATCTCACGGACACTCTCAGCGATGCGATCGAGGCTCTCAGCGGTGTCACCGCCGCGCAGGCGATGCATCTCGATGGCGGTGAAGAGAAGGCGGTAGTTCTTGCTGCCGATGCGGTTGGCGGTGTTGCGCATGGCGTGGTTGAGGTCCAGGCCCATCTGGTATTCGCGAAGGAGTTGGGCGAATTCCTGCTTGATGGGCCCGGTGTAATTGACCACCAGTAGTTCCATGGCCTGTACGAGGTTGAGCCCGGCACGCACCGCTGAGGCCAGCGTCATGATGCCATCGACGATTTGCCGTTCGAGCATCGCGCGGCGTTTCTGCTCCAAGTGTCGGATGACGATAAAGGGAGCAAAGAGCCCCAGCGCGCCCGCCAGCAGGCCCCATAGCAGCGCGTTGCCCAGCATGAAACCGATCATGAAGCAAAAGAGCACAAAGCCGACGGATGCCCCCAGCGCGATGCGGGGATGCACATCGAGCAGCAGTTGCTGATTGAGCACAGCATCGAACCGCCGTTCCTGCCTCGCCAACACATAGCCAGACATCGGATAGCCGAAGCGCACGAACATGAAGACCGCGATGAAGACCATGGCGGCGATGGCGGCGAGACTGGAGAAGTCGTTACCCATGGTTTTGTCCTAACGCTGGCGATTCACGCGACGATTCAAAGCATGTCCCGGTGAGCGAAAGCGAATCTCAAAGCAGTCTGCGTCAAAGGAACACATCCACATCGATGTGGCCCTTGGTGATCATCTCCGGGGCGAAGGTCGGGATGTAGCCCGTGTGACGCAGCCGGGGCTGATCCTCGTCACGCAACGTGAACACATCCTCAAGGCGGATCTGCGTCGTCTCCTTGTCCATCGTGGTGACCTCGGAGATGTGCGTCACGCGGCGGCGACCGTTGGGGAAGCGGGAAATCTGCACGACGACGTCGATGGCGGCAATGATCTGCTCACGGATGGCACGCACGGGCATATCCACCGCCATGAGCACGAGGGTTTCAAGCCGCTGCATGGCCTCGGGAGGATTATTGGCGTGCAGCGTCGAGAGCGAGCCGTCGTGGCCGGTGTTCATGGCCTGGAGCATGTCCAGCGCCTCAGGCCCGCGTACCTCGCCGACGATGATGCGATCGGGACGCATACGCAGGGCGTTTCGCACGAGTTCCTTGATGGTGTAAGCGCCGCGGCCTTCGACGTTGGCGGGGCGACTTTCCAGGCTCACCACGTGGGGCTGCGGAAGGCGCAACTCGGCGCTTTCTTCCAACGTGATGATGCGCTCCGAAGGACGCGCGAACGAAGAAAGAATGTTGAGCAGCGTCGTCTTACCCGAGCCGGTGCCGCCGCTGATGATGATGTTCTTCCGCGCTATCACGCAGCCCTGCAGAAACGCGGCACAGGTGTCGCTGAGGCTGCTGCGCTCGATGAGGTCGTCGATGGTGAAGGGAATCCAACTGAATTTGCGAATCGTCAGGCAGGGCCCGACCAGCGAAAGCGGGCTGATGATGGCGTTGACGCGGGAGCCGTCGGCAAGCCGCGCATCGACCAGCGGGTTGCTCGTGTCCACTCGCCGCCCCACCGGCGTGAGAATGCGTTCGATGATCGACAGGAGTACTTCATCAGAAAAGAAGCTTCGCGTCGTCGGCTGGATCACGCCGTTCTTCTCGACGTAAATGTGGTCCTTGCCCACGACCATGATCTCGTTGACGTTGGCCAGGTCCAACAAATCCTGCAGCGGACCGAGGCCGAACATCACGTCCTGCAGATCCTTGGCGACAGTTCGCCGCACGATGTACTGCTTGAGCCCCGTGGAGATGCTGGGCAGAATCTGCTTAAAGAGATCGTCAAACGCCTCCTCAGCGATGGTGAGGTCCTCGTTGACGCTTGTGGGATCAAACAACAGCGGCATCATGTCCACGATGCCCGTGACGATTTCGGAAATGGCCTTTTCGCGGGCATTGTCGGAGCCACGCTGGTCGGCGGACTGGTAGTCGGTCTGCACTTTGCCCTGACATTGCCGCATCACCTCAGCGATGACAAGCCGATGCAGGTGCGTGTGAACCGTGTGCACGATGAGGTCTTCGCTCAATTCCGCGACGCGGCGATCCAGCACCGACTCCAGCGACAGCAGAATCTGCCCCATGTAATGGGCATCGCCCTTGTTGATGTTGCCCGTGACTCGCAGGTTCATGCGGTCGAGCAACTCAGCGTGAACCTCCTGCTCGAAGGTCACCAGGCGGCGCTGAAGTTCGTAGCGATCATCACCGGCGCGCTGAGTACGGCCCGGACGCAGCGCCGCTAGCGAAAACTGGCCGATCTGAATTTCGTCGCCGAAGTCCACTCGCATCGGCTTGCCCGGCTGGACCTCGCGGTTGGCGACGCGCGTGCCGCCACGCCCCAGACTCTCAAGGAACATCTGGTTGCCCTTGATGTACAGCCGCGCATGTTTGCGGCCGACAAACGGGCTTTTCAACACGATGTCGCAGGTCTCCTCACGCCCGATGATCAGGGGGTCGGCGGTGACTTGCAGCGTCTGCTGCGCGTTGGCGCTGTGATCAAAAAGCCAGAATTCCATGAGGGCGGGGCACTCGCTCTAAAGATGATCTGCTTGGTTGCGATCCGTTACGCTGAATCTCAAAGCCTCGTCGCCACCGGTTCAAACAGGCGGCAGATTAAAGGCGCGATCGACTCAGGGACTCAAGGGTTGACGGCGATGGTCCGCGGAGCATTGGGCACAAGCCGAAGCACTTCGGGGTTGATCCCCGCTGTGGGCAGCTTCACGAGGTTCGTCTCACCGGCGCGACGGACGTGCAACTCAAACGGCCCGGTCGCAGCTTTCTCGACCATCGACAACTGCGTCGCCTCCAGCGGCTTGAGTTCCACCGTGATGATCTGCTGCCCCGTGGCACGCACCACACGACCGCCGCTCATATCCGCTGGTGCGGTGAAGGACCCCACCGATACCACACGCACGTTCTCGATGACCGTCAACACCACGCCCTGGCCACGCAACTGAAACGGTACTTCGATGTCCACGCGATCTTCAGGCTGCAGAATCGGCGGCATCTGCTTGATCGTCAGAGGCACCCCGCGATAGCCCGATGTGATCCGCTCCGCACCACTCGAACCCAGCGGCGTGAACAGATTAAACGTCAGCAACTCATTTTGGTTGCTCTTGCGCTGGAACGGCTCCTCGAACTTGATCTTCTTGTCCACATCGTCGCGCGTCATCGCACCGGCGGCATTGAAGTTGGGAAGAAACTGCGAAGGCAGCGAGATGTTGCGCACATCCTCCCACGCCAGCTTCTCACCCGACTCTTTGGATTGATTGAGCACATAGACATCAAACGTGTCGCGGGCATTCTCCGTGCGAATGCGGTTGATGTAGATGATGTTGGCGATGACCGCGACGGCGGCGATGACCAGCGATGCGATCACGAGCTTGGTCCCGCCGAGCTGTTGAGCGTTGTCGTTGTAGGCCATGTTGACAAAGACCTTTCAATGCGGATGGGCTTAGAGGAGCCTTGAGATTGACGACGTCACACACGGGCGTCAGCGATGCCATTCTATCGGTTTGCGTTGGAAGCGGGGTCGCTGTCCCGCGAAAAGCGCACTGGGCGCGGCACTCACCCCGGCACTGTCGGCTC
The DNA here is from genome assembly GCA_041736565.1 of Phycisphaeraceae bacterium. Lineage (GTDB taxonomy): Bacteria > Planctomycetota > Phycisphaerae > Phycisphaerales > Phycisphaeraceae > JBBDMX01. Next base: position 25,811 of record JBGSTK010000127.1, read on the forward strand.
AGGGCGAAGGGTTCGCGGGACGATGACCACCCGTGGAGCGTGACCAGAGCATAATCCGCGTCGCGTCATTTTCCCGCCAACTGCGAACCACCAGCACGCTATAGCGCCCGGAGTGACTCGAACTGCTGCGCCAGTAGATGCGATTGGTCGACGTCACGTTGCCGTGATCCCCTTCCGCACCGGCGACCTCGATGGGTGTGTAGCCCTGCTCCTTAGCCGCAGCATCATAAAACGCCTGCACCGCGTTGGGATCCGCCTCAGCGTGAGTGAAAAACGCCATGTCCTCCACGGGCCCACGCGTGCTGCGGGGATCACCCCCAGCCCCTTCGGGCCCTCCGCCGTAGGTCCCGCGACGAATGCCGTGATCCATCGTCGCGCCTTCATAGGTCGGCATGCGACCTGGATTGCGGCGCAGCGGCTCATCACCAGGCTGCTGTTGCATGAAGTCCGCTGCATCACGCTGCGCCAGCATCGACCAGAGCGACTCGTCAGCCTCACCTGATCCGCCGGGATTCATCCCACCCAAACCGGGCATGGTGGGCATCATCTCGTTCTGTTCATGAGCCTGCGGCGTCGGCAGGGCCGGCTCACGCTGCGAATACAGCAGATACGCCAGCCCCATCACCACCAGCAATGCCACCACCGCCGGCCAAACCGTCGCGGCATGGGAAGTTGTCGATTTCGATGTGTAGTTGCTTTGCACGGCAGGTTACCCGGAGCAGGGGGAGCGGGAGGAGTAAGAGGAGCGGAGGATCGTCCATTAAACCAGGCGCGTGGCCCGGCGGAATCAAGGCATGTTGATCGTTGGGCCACGGTAGGCGGGTTTGTCCAAATACGTCCCTCGCATGTACTCGGCTATACGGTTGCCGCCCTGGTCGAGGTTCTCCAGCGTGTTGTCCAACTGGTCGTAGAACACGTCCCGCGCGGGAGGAAGAATCCACGTGCCATCCGCATGTTGGAGCACCCATTCGCCCTTGTTGTTCTTCACCCAGCGGTTGGAGTACGCCCAATCGTTACCGATGCGCACATGACGATGCTTGACGGGTTGATCGATCTTCTGCCACAGCGCGACACTCTCGTTGTGCGTGGTCGTCATGGTGGCGGTAGCACCTTTGGGGAAGTCGTCGAAGGCCTCGGTCACGAGGTTCTTGGCGTCGGTCGAGACATTGGATGCCATGAGTTCAAATTCGTCAGCAGCATCGGTGGGGAAGGCGGAGCTGTAGTCGGCGCTGACGCTCTGGGCCGCCCCGCCGAAGAATGACTGATTCATCATCGCGCTCCCGCCCTGCACATTGGCGGCTGGACCCGGTGCGCCATCCGCCAGTCGCCAGGCTTCGTAGCGGTCCATCACCTGCGCGTGCTGCAGCCGTACCACGCCCTTACCAAAGTACATCACCAGCAGCAGGATGAAGACCAGAAACGGCAAAACCAGCACCATCTCAGTCATAGCCGTGCCCGCTCTGGCGTGTTGTGTTGACTTTTTCATGTTCGACTCGACTTTCTTCTGAGATTGGACGCGAAGCCGCGAAGTCGCGAAGGAAGCAGGAATGATCAGGATCATTCATTTCTGGCTGCGGCGTCCTCGCCGCCAATTACAACTCCCACTTCAGTTCTTCCTTCTCTTTGTCTTCCTTCGCGTCTTCGTGTCTTCGTGTTCAATATCAATGTGTCAGCGCGCTTTGCGCAAGCGGGCGGGCGTTGCTTAGGTATTGCGTCACATCGGCGAGGTCAGCGACATCCAGCGCGGGAACAAACCCCGCCTGCCCGGCACCGGCGTTCATGCGGCCAAGCCAACTGTCGTAATGGACCACCGCCTCAACTTGGGCATTCCACATCTGCGTCCACAAATCAAACGAATGATTGTTGAAGACCTGCGCCTGCGTGATGGCGACCATGTTGGGGTAGGGCTTGCCGCCGTCGAACTTCGTCTCCCACATCGGGGCCGCATCGCTGCGCTTCGCCGCAGCCAGGAACGTCAGATACTGCCACCGTGAACCCGCGTCGGACTTCACAGCCGCATGGTCAAAGTCGCTGGGCGAAGGCAGGTCCTTGATATCGTTGTAGTTGTTGGGATTCCGCACGTTGATGGGCTTGCCGTTGTTAACGCCCAGAAAAACAAACGCATCGACGCGGTGCACGGGATACGTCGCCAGCCAGTGGGGGATGTTCAACTGTCCCAGCACGTTGACCAGCGGTTCGTCGTGCGGGCCGTTGGCATCGGTCCAGGTCACGCGGGCATCGTTGTTCTGCCACCGAGCGTTGTAGGTCACACCACCGACGACAAACGTCGCCTGCGGATCGTCAGCACCGACGCGGATGGTGCCACCCACGTTGAATTCGATGGTTCGTGGGATACCGATGTCGTTGTCGTAATTGGTGGTGTACTGCCACTCATCGCGCCACACCCACTGGTAAGGTTGCGGTATACCCCAGGTGCGTGCATCCCACCATCCCGCCAGATACTCAACCCGAGGCACCTTCTCCACAAACGCCCATGTCCCCTGCGCCCCGAAGTTCGGATCGTTGTAGGGCAGCTTGCTCTTGACCTCGACGACGGCGTACTGGGTTTCGAGAATCGTCAGCTTGGTCGTCGGGTTGGCAGCGATGGCGGCGGCGGCACTGAAGTCGGTGACCCAGTTGGGATCGATAATCTGCCGCACAGGCGTGGGAATGGTGATGCTCATTCCGAACTTCTTGCCGTTAACACCTTCACCCAGACCGCCGAACACCACGTTGCCGCTGCCGTCGAGCACATCGTACTGCCAGTTGTTGGTTCCCTCGGAGATGTAGGTGATCTTGGTCGTCCCGTCGCGCTGATCGCGGACATCGAGCACGACGTCATTGCTCGAATCATTGACGCCGTCCTCGAGGTAGAACCGGTAGGAAGCCGGGTCGGTTCTCTTGAGACTGGAACCATCGAACCAGAAGTGGTAATCCTTGTTCATGGGGATTTCCCACTGTGGCGTAGCGTCACCGACCTTCGCATAACCGCGGAGCCAGAGCCCCGTCGAGAGCAACGGCCCGGGCCAGAGGTAGCTGAGTTTGATCTGCGAAAGCTGCCTCAGGCGATCGTCAAAGCGTGGCAGATCGGTATGCAGGTGTCGCAGACTCCACTCGAGCGTGCCGTAGGTTCGGTACTCGGTGGGCGGCGTGTGGCCGGTGGTAGTCCACGTGCCGTTGTTACCGCCGACATTGCCCGACAACGGGGTGTTGCCCTTGCCGCCGGAGGTGGTGTTGTCACCGGGGGTGAAGTAGCCCTGCGCTTTGGAGCCCCGTAGGTCGCGCCAGCCGTAGATAGTGTCAAACGGCCCGCGTCTTTCGACCTTGTCATCAATGATCCCCAGACCGCCGGCGACGGGGAACTCGTTGAAGCATCGGCTGTCCCTGCCCGGCAACATGCCGTACTTGACCGGCCGCTCGAAATCATCCACATGTCCACGCTTCCAAGGCACCTGCGCCACCACCGGCACCAGCATGGCTGTGCCGGGGTTGCCGTTCTCACCCGGGCCCGTGAAGTTGATTTCGCCGCTGCGAATCGCGTTGAGCTGCGCCAGCACGCCCAGATTCTGCAGCAGCGTCTGGCTGTACTGATCCATCGAAATCATCGCCTGCCACATCGCGCCGCGACCGTTGGGGCCGTTGAACATCGTCAACTCCCCGATCTCGTAGCTGGAGTGATTGAGCAACTGATCCAGTGGCTTGAGGCCCAGCGTAGTGTCGTTGATCTGTGTGTTGGTGGCCGAGCGAAGTAGCATCAGCCCATCGCGAATCCAGAAGTCCTTGGATGAAAAAGAAACCTTGAGTTGATCGTTGACACCATCGTAAAGCCAGTTCTGCTCTTTGAGCGTCAACTGCGTCGCCAGCGGCACACCATCGAGCACTTGGACAGCACCGATGAGCTGGGTGATGCCCGCGTTATTCATCGCCACGTTGTTAAACGATCGCGCCACCCAACCGGCACCCCCGGCAGCGGCGGCATCGGAGGCATTCTGCGTCACCACCCGCGCGTTAACCTGTCGCCCCAGGTTCAACACATAGAGCACCAGTCCCGCCAGCAGCGCCAGGCCAAGGATCACCATTGCCAGAATAACGCCGCGGTGGCGCGACGTGGGGCGTTGTAGTTTTTTCTTCTGCATGGTTCTGTCCTTTCGCAAAACCCCGCGGGAAATCCGACGACCTCAGCCCAGGATCATTCCTCCTGGGGCTGTTTCTCTCCCAGCTTCTTATTGACGATCTCCAACAGCGCTCGCACTTCCTCGGTGTCCCGGATGCCGCGAGCGGTATTGAGCCAGCCGCGGGCAGCGGTCCAGTTTTCCGCCTCGACATCGCGACGGGCAAAAGCCACCATGCTCTCGTATTCGGTATCGGCCATGCGTTGGGCGACCTCGGGCGTGTTGAGAATCTTCGCGGCGCGGTTGTACTCGCTCTTGGCGTCGCCGAACCGGGATTGAGCTCGGAAGGCATCACCCTTGGCCAGGTGGTTGCGGTAATCGGTGACCTGGCCGATCTTCTGCTGCATGTCAGCGGCGGCGGCGTTACCCGCATCCAGCCGCGCCACCCGGCCCAGTGCCGCCTTGGCTTCGTCGAGCTTGCCATCCGCCAAGGCGTTTCGCGCTTCCTGAAGCGCGATGTTCACTTGCGCATCGCGCAGCTTAGCGCTGACCGCCGAGTCCGGCGTGATCTTGAGATAGTCCTGGTAGTGCTTGATGGCCACGTCGAAGTTGCCCGCCGCCATGGCGCTGTCCCCAGCCTGCAGAATGCCCGCCTTCTCACCAGCAACCTGCAGCCGCTCCAGCTCCGCCTGCGCCGGCTGATACTGCGCTAGCGCTAACGCATCCCGATAGAGCTTGATGGCGCCCGGCAAATCGCCATCCTGCTCAGCCTTGCGAGCCGCGTCATAAGCGGCGCGGCCCTGGTAGTAGTTGAGCTTCTTCTGAACCTCTGCGTCCTCGCGGTTGAAGCGCAGCACCCGCCGCGCCGCGACCACCGCCTGGGGCCAGTCGCTTTTCGCTTCGGCCTGCTGCATCGCGGCAATCGATTGCTGCTGATCGTTTGCCTGACGAAGCTCCTTCCGCAGAGCGTCGATCTTGGGATTGTTGATCTGCGTGTACTTCTGCTCCAGAAACGCAATAGCATCGTCACGCTGGCCGCTGTCAGCCATCGTCCGGGCCTGCTCCAGAATCACATCCACCTGATGCAGACGCTCCTGGTCCTCGATGTAGTTGCCCAGCTCATCAAGCCGCGCCCTCTCGGCGGGCGTCAGCGCCACGGACTTGAGATCCAGCACGCTCTGCCGTTTGTTACGCGCTTCCTGGAAGCGACGCTCCTTAATCAACGTTTCGATCTCGCTGGTGAGTTGACCAGTGCCCTGTCGAGTGATGGCATCGCTGCGCATCGTCTGAATCAGGTCGCGGTCGAGCACCTTGAGTTTGTCGGCTTCTTCCAGCAGCGCGATGGCGCGGGTATGATCGCCCGCTTCCATCGCCGCGGACGCCTGGGCAAAGAGCACGTGCGCTCGACTCATCATGCTCAAGCGCTCATCGTGAGCCCACTCCGCCGCCAGCGCCGCGAAGATCGGCTCAGTGCCCGCATAATCATGCTCGGTGTCAAACCGCGCCTTGGCGCCCATGTAAACCTGCACCGCCGCATCCCGCTTGGCGGCCTCTGCCTTGGACTGCTGCGCGTTGAAATAACCATACGTGCCCAGCCCCACCAGCACCCAGAAGGCCAGCATGGCTGCGAGAATCAACGGCATGCGACTGCGCTTGGGCAGCACCGCGGTGGGC
>JBGSTK010000006.1:0-16429 GCA_041736565.1 Phycisphaeraceae bacterium
GCGGATGACAATCCGCTCTCCAAAACTCGTCGGCAGTGTGGCAATGCGCAGGTCAACGACTCTATCACCTACCTGCACGGTTGCCCGGCCATCCTGGGCCAGACGTTTTTCGGCAATGTTCATACGCCCCATCACCTTGATACGGCTGACCACTTCATCCTGAAGCGCTTTGGGTAGGGTAAACGCATCAAAGAGCACGCCGTCAATCCTCAAACGAACCACCAGCCGCTCTTCATAGGGCTGCACATGCACATCCGAAGCCCGCTGCTTGACAGCCTCGAGCAAAATCACATTGACCAGCTTGATCACCGGTGCCCGGCTTGCGATGTCCAGCAGGTCCTCGCGATCACGCAATTGCTCGATCTCCTGGAGTACCTCGCGTGCATTGAGGTCCTCGATCATCGCCTGCGCCTGGCCCGTCCGCTGCTGGTAGGCCAGGTTGATGGCGGCACTAACCTCCTGTGCGGGGGCCAGACACGGCGTTACAGGCCGACCCATGAAGCGGGAGATCACATCCAGATTTGTCGAGCCGTTAAGTTCCGCCACCGCCACCCTCATCCTGTGCCCTTCGCCGGCGAGCCCGAGGACACCGTGGCGGCGCGCAAAGCCGATGGGCACCCTCTCCACAAACTCCGCCGAAGCCACTTGGGACAAAAGACCGGTCAATACTTCTACACCCAATACTTGGGCCACCGATGCCGACACCTCATGCGGGCTCAATCCCCCCTGCAGTCCCGCCTGCAACGCTGCTTGAAGCGGTGTCCTGTCGGCGCCGGTCAGATCGGCCTGCTCCGGAAGCGTCACGCCCTGCTGCTGGGCAACATGACGCATGGCCTCCATCAATTTGTCATGCACAATGCTCATCGTGTCCCAGGGAAGCGGAGCTAACGCATTAACATCGGCTCACTGACGGGCAGTTTGTCGGCCAGGCCATAGGGTTCCAGATCTTTGGCCGAGAGATATTTCAGATCCTCGAACTGATCGTCACGCAGGATCAGTGGCCGCATGAATACAAATAACGTGCTGTCTGAAGTGTTCTGCGTCTCATTGCGTGCCAGATGTTTGAGGATGGGAATGTCATCGATCAAGGGAATACCCGTAACCGACTTGCTGGTGTCCTGCCGGTTCAAGCCGCCCACAACAATCCAGGAGCCATCGGGAATGGTGACCTGACTCGATACCGTATTGGTCTGCCGCGGAGGGGGTGACGAATCGGAGCCTTGCCCTGTGAAACTATTGAGCGTCACCTGATAGTCAAGCTGGAGGTGATCCCCTTCACTGATATGCGGCGTAATTGATATCGTCGTGCCCGCACTGGCGTAGCCGGCGAAGCTTGTCGTGGCGACGGTGTTGGATGCGTTGACACTGGAGAAGGGCGCTTCATTGATGCTCGCCAATGTGCCCGTCGCATTGTCGTTAACTAGAATCCGCGGTGCCGAAACCACCTTGGCCCGCCCACTGGTCTTTAACGCGCGGATCACCACCTCCCCGATGTCGGCGTCCACCAACGCCCCGTTGAATCCCAAGCCCGGCTTCAACGCCAATTGGCCCGTGTTGGCGGTGACGTCACTTAAGCCATAGGAACTGAATGTCACCACCCGCCCGCCATTGACGTCCGTCGTCTCACGCGACAGTTCAACCCCCAGCGAAAAGCCTCCACTGGTGTCCAAAGTCACCAACATCACTTCAAGGAGCACCTGCGGGCGCCGCTTATCGAGCAATGTGATTAAGCGCTCATAGGTCGGCTGCACCGAGGGGTCAGCAATCACGATAATCGTGTTAGTGTCCGTATCGGCGGTGATTCGTGCCTGGCTCGTCTGCACCGTTTGCCGCGCCGCCGACGGAATTGCCCCACCCTCGCCTACAGCGCCCTGTGTGTAATACGCCGGGGCCACCGACTCAATGCCCGGCAATGGTGACGTCAAGCCCGGTGCCGGCACCACCCCGACCGTGCCGGGACCTCCGGGGGTACCAGCGGGATTCCCGGGGGACGCGCCTCCATCCACGGCACCTTCGCTCTTTGACCCGTCGGCCCGCTCATTGGTGCCCACCGATCTTGCTGACGGCTCGCCCGTGAGATTCAAACCCGCCAGCCCTGAGGAGCCTTCGATGGCACGTATCGTGGCCAGAACTTCCGCCGCCGTACGATTGGCCAACTTATAGAACCGCACCCGGCTCTGTGTCTCGCTGGGAGCCACATCCAGATCCCTCGATATTCTTGCCACGTGATCGTGGACCTCTTTGGAGCCCGTCACGATCAGGAAACCTGCCTCCCGATCAATGGCGGCACTGTACTGCGTCCGAGCAGCCACCGGGCCGATTAACTCCCTCACGAGGCGATCAACCTTCTCCGGAGCCGCGGCCTGCAGTTTATATATCCGCGTCTCCAAATCCAGCTTCACATCCAGAGCGTTGATGATGGTCAAAGCCTCATCCACATCCGCACGCTGACCGATCAGCACAAGCTGGTTAGTACGCGCATCACTGCGAATCTCCACCTGTTGTGCAACACCTGCACCCTTGCTCTTCTGCTTGGCCCCCAATAGTTGACCCGCCTGCTGGGCCAGGGCAGATGCCTCCATCTGGCGGGCTGGCACAAACTCAACGACTACCCCCGGCGTTGGCTGATCCATTAACGCCACCAGATCCACCACACGCTTCATGTTGTCAGCGTAGTCAGTGACAATCAACAGGTTCCGCTCGCCCACCACAAACGAATTGGCACCCCGCGGCGAAAGGAACGGTCGAACCACCTGGTCCACCCTATTCACGTCCGCGTGATTGATCTTGATCACTTGAGTCAATGCAGCTGTGGGATTGAACTCGCCCGCAGGTGCCTGATCCGTCCGCGAAATGTTCACCAGGTTTTGCGCGGCGACGATCCGCTTCCAGCCGGGCTGGTCGGCATCGACTAGCGCCAAGTCATTCATCTTCAACACGCTCTCAAGCAAGCCAAGCAGCGAATCCTCGGTCACCTTGGTCGCGGCCTTGATGGTCACGCGCTTGCTGATCAGTTGTGGGTCGTAAAGCAGGTTGACCTTGAGCCGCTCAGCGACGTAGTCCACCAGGACTTTCAGCGGCATATTCTCGGGGAAGTTCAGGCTGATCAACGCCGCTTCGTCCGCAGCCGCTCCCTCACCCTTTTCCACAACAGCCGGCGATGGTGATTCCACGGCCTGACCCCATGCGGCCGCAGGAGAACCTGCACCGGCCAGATACACAGCGGCCACCAGGACCGGAACGGTCGGTGGGAAGAGGAGACCCCAGAATGGCCGGAAGGAATTGATCATGGTTTTAAGCTTCGCGTGTCTCAGGCCAACGACCGCAAGACCGCCCCGACGAAACCAATTTCCAATGGACTGTAAGCCTACCAGCCATCGAGTCATCATGCAATTACAGCAGCCGCTTCGGCGGGTCTGTGTCAACGTGTTGGTCGACAATCGCCTTTAATTAATCCCCTCGGGCGATGGGTTGGGCGATGGTGCGTTGAACATCGCTTCGTCCGTGGCAGGCGGAATTGCTGGGGCTAACTCCGGGGGGGTGGGGAGGACTTGGGCTTCGGCGGCTGTTACGGCGTCTAGATTGGCGTTGATATTGACCCGTGCCTGCTCCATGGCGGAGGCGCGGTAACCGGCAAGGACGCTTTGCTCCAGATCGCGACGGTCCCGGTCGCTGGCCAACCGGCGTGCGGGGGTCAAGAGCTTGGCCTTGTCTTCTCGCGACAGATTGGGGGCGTAACGGTATTGGTCGGGCAGGTCCGTATTGCCCCGCGCTGTCTGCCAGATCGTCTGGGCTTGACTGCTCAACTGCATCGCCACGGCCTGAGCGGCGGCCTCCACCACCTGCTTTCGCTGGGCCTGGGCCCGCTGGGCGGCTAGTTTCAAGCCCGGCAGACTCGCCAGCAACACCTCATCGCGCGGGCCGACGTGAATACGGCTGTACGCTTCACGTACCGCCCGGCTCGTCAGCCGAACCTCACGCTCAGCCTGCTCGCAGGCCTGGGCATGACTCTCCTGCCAATCCACAAGCGTCTGGAGCAGTCGCGCGGCATCCTGCTGACTCAGCCCCATGGCCGCCAGGTCGGTGTTGGTCAGGCACAACTCCTGTCGCAGGGCCTGCACCTGGCTCCACGCGCCGGGGGCGGGAGCGAGCGCGGACTTCTGGCCTTGCGCAGTTGGTTGCTGATCCGTCGGGGTGGTCTGCGCCTGGGCTGTCGGATGGTCCGATGCGAGGGTGATGCCAATGCCCAGGATGGTGGCGGCCAGCAGCTGTATAAACAGTTCCTGCAGGCTAGTAAGGCGGTGAGTTGTTAACATGGTCGCACTTCCTTTTTCTTTAGGGGCTGGAGCAATGAATCCCTTTCTTTCACCATCTGCCATACGGCGGAGCGCCGCGTTCAAATCCTTATCCATCACGGTCTCCCTACCATCCCCCTTTTTATCTTTAGCACTTCCGCTGTTTACCGCTCTGACAATCCGTCGCCCGTCCCACTGCCACTCAAATGCACACCCAACTCGCGAAGTATCACCTCGCATCGGTCTATATGTGGTTCCATTTCACGCGGCAGGAGTCGCCGGCATATCGCAACATAGTTACGTGTATCTTCCGCCGAAATCCATTCTCTTACAATTGCCGCCTCGGCGGGCGGTAATGTATCCCACTCGTCGCAGATGTCACCACGTGCAAGATTGAACTCGTGAAAGAGCACGAATCGGACGAACTGGCGCGCTGCTGCGACTTCCGATGAACCTGTCCACTCGCGCAGTGCGGTTGCACGCAAGCCGGGCACAGCATCCAATACAGCGGTGCAAGCCTCGCAACGTCGCGATATCGGTGCCGTCGTTCGTATCGGCACCATGATATCGACGTCCGGCAAACGATAGGCAAGAACAGCTCGCCACCATGTGCGGACCCAGTCCGCAAAGGAGGTCCTCTGCCTTTCTGTCCATGTTGCCTGTTGGCCTGCACGCGCCATTGTCGCAATATAGGATGCAGTCGGCATACCTGGATCGCCATCCTGTCGTGCCCATTCATAATGCGGCATGTCGATGTCAAGAAAGCAAGCAACTTCACACATTCGAGGCAGCCAATATTGAACGGCCTCCCCGCTTGTATCGAACGTCACACAATGATGCACGTATTCGCTTAGGTCGGAAGGCGATAACTCGCTCGGGGAGGCGGTTTGGATTTTGAGCAAATCCTCCGCCGATTCTAACCGCAATGTGTCAAAACAGAGAAGAGGGGCAGGTCGTGGCACATGTTCAAAACATCTATACAACTCCAGAACCAAGTGGCGCAGAGCGTTCTCAGGTAGCGAGGTTTCGTGTGCCATTGAACGCTCCATATCCTTGCTCTCTAAATAACTCCAGCTCGTTATCAAGGCAGTTAACATAAGTATTACTAGAAACCGATCGTCGCACATGCTCCTTGGCCTGCCGTCCCTACTGTGGTCGCGCCAAGCACCAACTCCTTGTATGGTGATTGGTTACAGGTAGGTTGGGCAGCTACACAACTTGACAGACCTTGCATAAGCCTCCGAAGAATCGAGCAAGATTGGCGTAATTCATTCAGATGGCTTTTGCGTTGGGCTGGTGGCTTTTTAGCCGCTTTGCGTGCCGCATCGATGATATCGTAAGCCTTGTTGATCCCATATCTAAGTTCATATTGAGCTGCCTCAATATGACTTGAGAAGGCACCCTCGGTAACCCAGCCGGCGCCAGCCCCGAAGATAATAACAGATTGGCGCGCGATACCTGCAGCTTGAGGCAAGCACGGACAATAACATGGATTCCTTACGCGCTCACCCCAAGCCTTTTGAATCGCCTCAAGAGATTTCTGGGCGGCTTCGTGCTGGGCGGCTGCGATTAGGGCAGTCGCCGACATGACGGCGTCGGACATAGCAGCATCGCCGGTCAGATTTGCCAACGATACACCAGCGCCGGTGAGAATAGCTGTCTTATAAACGGTTTGGAGAATTGCAGCGGCGGCTTCTTTTGAAAGATTTAGGTTGGCAATCGTCTGTCGTACGGCGGCTGGCCCACCCTCTTTCACTGCATTTGCCACGATCATTAAGTAGCTATCCTCGGCGTTGAGTGGATCGGCACCCATCGCTAAGCCATAGGCATCGGTTCGGCTATGCATCGCGAAATATCCCGCATAGGCATTTAGCCCGTCGGGATATTCGATGGGATCGCGATTTTGGAAGCGACCTAATCGCGGATCATACATTCGGTAATTAAAATACATCAGCCCGGTGTCTTCATCGTGCACCTTGCCGGTGAAGCCGAACTCGCAGAGGCCGTAGGGTCCGCCGGTGGGGCCCAGGGTGCCGGGGTTGCCACCTGTGCCGGGGGTCCAGCGTCGGGAGATGTTTGTGGGTGCGTAGCAGTCCGGGTCGTTGGTGCCGGGGGAGAAGTAGACGGTGCGTTTGCCGTAGGGGGTGTACTCGTAGCGTTCGACGAGCACGCCGTCGGCGTTGACCACGCCCAGGACGTTGTAGTTGGCGTCCTGCATGGGGTAGAAGAAGCTGTCCACCAGGCACTGATCTTCCTCGGGGCCATCGGTGTGGTCGGCCGGATCATCGTTGAGGCCGATCTGCACGAGTTCATCGATGTAGGTCAGGCCCCAGACCTGCTGCTTGAGGGTGTTGCCGGTGTTGTCGCGGGTTTCGAGGATACTCCAGCCGTCGCCGCCGGAGGCGGAGCCGTAGTAGTAGTGGTAGGTGCAGTTCAAGTCGGCCGAGTTCTTGACCTCCTTGACGATTCGCCGCCCCAAGCCATCGTACTGGCTCTCCTGAACGATCGAGCCGTGTTGAATGTCGCCCAATGTGACCCCGCCCTGCCCATCATCGGTGGCCTCGCGCCAGGCGTTGGTGACTTTGGCAAGCCGGTTCCAGGAATCAAAGGTGAAGGCGTAGACTCCGTCGTAAGTCAAGTTGCCTGCCGCGTCGTGGGTAGGGCCTTGCGGCGCGTAGCCCCCGGCGTCTGCGGAGAAGTGCTCGACAATCTGTATCTTGTCCTCGACGTCGTCGAAATCGCCGTCCTCATTGCCATCGGTTTTGAGTATGAGGCGATCGAAGGCGGTGGCGTTGTGGCCTCCGCTGAAACCGATCATGCCGCCGGAGGAAGAGGAGAACGCCGTCGACGTGTAACAAGCCGCCGTGTTGGACCAGTCGTTCTCCGTGGGGGTACCCGTGTTGTCGATTCGGCTTCGCACGGTCAAGTTTGTTCCGTCTTGCTGGATACGGACCCAGACGATGTCGGAGTCGGTCACCCCGGGCATGTTGGCGTTGATGCGGGTGCCGCTCTGTACCTGGGAAGGGGTTCCGTCATGCAGCCGATAGCCGTAAGGCGCAGAGTTATGACCGGTGGGGTAGAGTTGAAACGCCAGGCAGTCATAGTGATCGGCATCCTGAGCATTGAAGTGGAAGAGGAACTGGGTCCAACTCCAATCCCCGGGCGGATCAGCCCAACGCTTGCTGCTAAACGTCGCCTGGAAGCGCTGAAAGCGGGCACCCCGCAGCAAATACGGCTCTAGGCTGGCTTCGGGTGCAGCATGGACGCGAAGGCGATCAGAACTGGCATGGAACGCGCTGCCGGTATGATCGGCCCATGAAGTGGTATGAGTGTCCCAGCGTCCAGCACTGTCCAGGGGCGGAAACTCCTCAAGTACGCAGAACCCCTTGAACTCAGCGTCAACGACCGTGGAATACAGGCCGACTTTGCCGCTGGGCCAGCCATTAGCAAGTGTACCCCGTCGGGGGTTGTAGGTCAAGGTCCAGCTTTGATACCATGTGCCGGGGGTGAGCGTCATGGCATAAGATGAGATGGCACTGCCCTTGACCCCGTTGATAACATGGTAGATGCGCATTTGGTCGGCGGCGTAATCGAGAACACGAATCCAGTAGTTGCTGGGAGACTTATACCCAAAGACAATCCCGATGCAGCCGCTGTCGGGCGCTCCAGCCGGAATGCGTACAGAGCCAAGCCAGATATTGGCGGGGCCTTTTGCCGAACCCCAAGTCAGCACAACGCGGGCTTCCTCCTCCTGCTCGCCCTCAATGGTGTCCTGGGCGACGGCGGTTGTCTTGAGCACGCCGCCCCCAATGGTGAACGCATCGTTGGCACCGGGTTTGGTCCAGTCAGCCGAAGTGTTGCTCGCGAAATTGTCGAGCTGGAGGGATCGAGTCATCGTTGCACGAGTAATGCTAGAAGTAAGTTCGTTAGCAGTATTGACGGCCGCAATGCGATGCCCAGCCCAGGAGCCATTGCGCCCATCATCAACTTGCCTATGATTTCCTAGCTCGTCAAGCGTCCACTTCTGGCCGTGGCGGGTGGAGAACAACTCGGTATCACTTTTATCGCTCTTGATCTGGCCGGCCTTGTACTGGTTGAGTCGGTCCAGGCCGTCGTAGCTGTAGACCTGGCTGGCGCTGGGGTAGGTGGGATTATGGGCGTACTTACGGTTGGAGGCCTTGTCGTAGTCGTGGTTGATATGCTGGTAAGCGGTACTACCACTTCCGGGTGTCCATTTTTGTGTGACGACGCGGCCGAAGCGGTCGAGGCCCTGGTAGAGGTGGTCGCTGTTGGTGTCGTAGTTGAGGGTCAGGCCATTGCCCGAGTCCACCGCGGGGTGGTCGATCTTATAGACGCTGGCGGCGCCGAAGTAGCCGTACTGGGCGAACTTGGTGGTGCCGCTGGCATCGTTGGCCAGGTTGTCGATGCGGGAGAGCATGTGGCCTATGGTCCCGCTGGCGGGGTAGTTGTAGTGAAGCACGCGCCCGTTGGGGTAGGTCAGCGTGGCCAGGCGAAGGTGCTGGGCCTCGGTCTGGGCGCCGGTGGTCCCGTCCGTGTAGGCATAGTTGACCTCCGGGGTGCCCCCGGCCACCGCGCCATCATGGGATTGGTGGGACTTGGTCATCGCGCCGAAGTTGCCTCCGGTATCAGTGTAGGTCTGCTGGACCTCGTTGACGATGTTGCCGGCGGTGGCGGCATCGTAGCTGGTGATCTTGACGGTTCTGCCGCGGTCATCGTAGGTGCGTTGGATGCGGCGCACGGCGCCGTCGACGTTGGTGCCCAGGGTGGTGACCGCATCGGCGGCGAAGCGGCCTTCGGGGGTGAAGCTGTAGGTGTGCACTGTGCCGTTCTGATCGGTCTTGGTCAGCACGCGGCCCAGGCGGTCGTGGGTCATCTTGACCTGATCCGTGCCCGTTTCATCGGTGTCCGCGCTGTCGGGGTAGATGACGTTGGTCTGCAAGGCCCCGGAGAAGGCCGACTTGTAGAGGTAAGTGGTGATCTGCTCTTCGACGCCGTTGCCCGCGCCCTTGGGGTTGTAGGCAACGAGCTTCCATAGGCGACCGGCGGTGTCGAAGATCGTCTGGGTGATGCGGTCGGTATCGGTCTCGGTTTCGGCAAGAGTTCCGTTGACGTAGTTCTCGATGGTGCTCACCGTGCGGCCCAGGTCATCAAAGACCAGCCGAGTCTGCTTGCCAGCGTTGTCGATGAACTTGTAGGCCTGACCGCGGGCATCGTACTCGGTGGTGGCCACGATGTAGGCGGTTGAGGTGTTGACCGCCGGGCCGCCGGTGGAGTAGGCCAGGGACCCGGCCTCATCGGAGTTGAAGTCATCGTTCTTGTCATCAATGACGACTTCATTGCCGGCCGATCCGTTGGTGCCGTAGGTGACGCTCTTGATGGGCCGTCCCAACAGGTCGTACCAACTGACCGCATAGGTGACCCGTGCATTGGCGGGGGTCAACTCCCCGCCCCCGGAAGCCACATTGTCACGCCGCTGGAAGGAGCGTGAGAGCCACTGCTGATGACCCCCGGAAGTTGCGTCGTCGTAACTCACCAGGGACTGCTCGATGACGGTGTCATCCTCCACATCATCGGCCTTGGCATACTCGGTGTCCTGCTCGTTGGCGTCGAAGCTGATGTAGCTGGCCACGGCCCGGCCCGCCGAGTCGTAGCGGGTCTTGCTAAACAGGCCATTGGCGTCGCGGGTCTTGATGGTCCGGCCCGTCGCGTCATACCAGGTCAGGCTCGTGAGACTGTGGCCCACCGTGCCATTGTCAGCGACCTCATAGGCCGTCGTCTTGTAGACCTGACCTTTGGGATCATAGAAGGTCTCGCTCTTGCCCCGCAGTTCGCCAGCGTCGAGTTCCATGTCGTCATCAGCATCGTAGTAGCTCTCGACGACCGTGGCCCGGCCCAGGTTGTCCAGGGTGTAGCTGGTCGCCAGCTTGTCCTGGCCCCGCGACTGGATCGGGCGGTTGCGCCAGTCGTACTGGCTGATCGTTGTGTAGTAATCGTTGACGCCGGTGTCATAGTAAGTTCGGCTCTGGGTCACGTTGCCAGCGCCGACCTTGATGGGCATCGTGTCATCGGCCCCGTCGAAGTAGATCCTGCTGATCGTCAGGAGGTTCTGGGCTCCCACGCCACGCTTAACCTCGTTGACTCGGCCCAGCACATCGTAGAGCCGCTTGGTGATCGTGCCATCGGGCGCCGTGGTGGTATCGAGCCGGCCGGTGTTGGCATCGTAGCTGTAGCTGGTGGTGTACTTGGGCTGCTGGGCGTCATCGGCATCGGTCCAGACCACCGAAGAGGTCATCTGGCCGCCATCGTTGTAGAAGGTCTCGGAACGCGAGGTGATGGTGCCCGCGAAGGCGGTGTCCAAAGTGGTGTTAGCGGCGTTCCAATCATTGGTCAGATTGCCATCGGTACCGGTGGTGGGCAGACCCGTCGCCGAGATGATCGAGTGCCCGGCCATATCCGCCACGTGGATCTGCAGCGGCACGTAGTCGTACTTGTTAGCCCCGTCCTTATGGGCCGCCGAGAGTGTCACCAGCGAGGTGGTTGTCTCCCGGGTCACCCCGCCGTCAGTGACCGTCTGCTTCTGGTGGGCATGGACCGTCACCCTCACCAGGCCCGACGGGTCAGTCATCGTGGCCATACGCCCATAAACGTCGTAGGTGTAAGCTGTCTTGAAGCCAGCACCGGATGTGTTGACCCAAGGGCCCACCGTCGTCCAGGGATCGTCCGGTGACTGGATGCCCGTCTCGCCCACAAGGTTGCCGCTGCCATCAGTCTTGGCGTCCTCGACGGCAAATTCCGTTGAGCCATCGTCGTTGAGCCGCGTGAAGCTCAGAGCCCCGTCTTCTTGAAGCGTCCAGTCGTTGTAGTAGAGGTTCTTAGTCAGATCCTGGTGATAATGGCGAATCGAGAACGTGGCCGAACCCGAGCCATTCTGGCTGGTGGGCACCGCGGGATACATCACCCGCTCGAACGCCACCGCATGGGTGTTGACCAGGCCATCCTGGTAGTAGGTGTAGTCATAGGTGGTCACCAGACGATCAGCGGCATTCTCATCGGTCGTCAGGGTGGGATAGGTGGTCTCCGCTGTCACGCGGTAGACAGTGATGTCGTTATAGGTTGTCTCTGCTCCATACTCCATCTTGCGGACCCAGTAGGTCGTGCCACCTGTGCCCTTGCGGATTTTCTGGGCGGTTTGCTCCCCGTGGTTGACATCGTACACATAAATATCCACCTGCCCGTCAGTCCCCCCGTCGTTGGGGCTCACGTCCGTGGGCCACAGGTTGGGGTCGGCGGTTTCCACGCCGTAGCTTGCCAAAGCACATGCTGATGGACTGCGACGTTCGACCAAACGCCCCTGTGCATCGTAAAGGTTATGCGTCACCCAGTGGAGTCGATTGCCGCCCACCTCGGCCTGGGTCACCACAAAGACCGGCTGCATGTACGCATTGAAGAACTCGACCTTGCGAAGGCCCGAGGGGGCGGTCGTGCGCCGATAGCTCTTCCAGGTCGTGGGGATATCTTCCGGGTCCGGTGTACCATAATCACCATTGACCCCGTAGGCATAGGTCGTGGTGCCCGTCATGCCCCCGCCTCCACCGCAAGCTCCGCAGTCGCCTTGATTCTGCACTTCCAGCGGCCGGCTCTCCACGTCGTAGTCGAGATAGACAGCCGAGGCCAAATCCTTCAGGACCGCATCACTCACCACCGCCGGATCGTCCAGAGCACAGGCATCCCCGGGTTGGGCCGAATCGATGCCTTGGGCCAAGTGGCCGTTCACCAGGTAGCGGCGCACGCCATCGGGCTCGACGGTGAAGTACAGCTTGCCCCGCTTGTCCACGGGAATCGCCGAACTGCCACTGTAGTAGGCATAAATCGTCGTGTGGTAACGCTTGCCACCATCAGAGCTGTAGCTCACCTTGGTTACGCGTGTGCGCACCACCGTCTCAAAGGCATCCTCCGTGTAGGTCCAGTAGGTGGCACTAACGGGTTGCTCCACCTGGCCGATGATACGGAACTCCTCGAGCAGCAACGGTCGCCCATCGACATCGAACTGCTGGTATTGCTTTCTGGTGCCGTCGGTGACGATCGTTTCGCCACCGACATGCTCGATTTTCATCTCGCGGCCATTGGGGTAGACGACAATTACCGAGCCCTGCTTGAGGCGTATATCGCCGCCCTTGAAGCCATACGCACCATTGCGGAAACTCACAGCCGTCTTGGAAGCCCAAGACCGGGTGGTAACATACGAATACTCATCCGGCGGTGACTGCTCGGTGGGACTTGTGTAACAAATCTTTACGGGTTGGCTCAGACCACCACCCTTGGCCTCAATGCGAATCCAGAATTTAGTGTCGTTCTCTCGATGCGGCCCAAAATAATTAATGTCGAAGGCCGCATGCTTCTTGGAGGGATCCGGCACCGTCGTATCTGTACCTGAACTGACGTTGTCCGGCATGAAGATGCTTCCCGCCACGCTGCACGGCAGACAGGTTGCGCCTATGTCATCCTGACACTTGTCAAACGCCAGGACCGACTGTGCCAACACCGTCGTCAACAGCAGCACCGTTGCCGTAATCCGCACCCATCGATCATAGAATCTGGTCATGAGCAGCCCCGTGAGTAAGAGTTGAGGCAGGAATCAGAAGCCTAAGTTCCACCGGTAAATTCACTGGCCATCAAGCAAATCCCGAATCGCCTGCTGCAGCCGAGTTTGGGCCGCCGTGTCCCCGTCCAACTCAGCGCGATGTAGACTGTTTTGATATTGCTCAAGCAGGGCCGCCTGCCTGCGACGATCAGTGTCCAGACGCTTCGTGTCGAACTTGGTCTGGGCCGATTGCTGCCGCTGGCTTAATTGTGCCTGCCAAAGACGGATCTTAAGACGGGACTCGGGCGTGAACTGCTCGGCCACGCTCTCCAAGAGGCTCACCCCGTTCTGCTCGCGTTTTAACTCGCTGAAGTAGGACACATATTCGCGAAGAACTTGGAGTTTGATGGCCTCCGATGTCGCCGATGCCAATGCCTTGTCCAACCACTCCCGCTTGCGCCGGGGCTCAACCTCATCAGGCACCAGTGTCTCGGCCTCGCCCTTGGCCAACATCCACAGGGCCTTGACATCCCCGTCGGCCGTCGATGCGATGTGCTGATCCAACGTTCCCCGCCATGAATCCAGCGTCTTGTTCTGCTTGTGCGCCCAAGTCAACAACTCGGCCACCTTCAGGCGAGGACGACCTTCGCCGTCAACGAGCTGGGCCGCCACCATCTGCCGCGTCTGCTCACCGGCGATGGCCTTGCCCCAGATGCGAGCCCCGTAGTAGTCGAGTTTCCCCTGCTGCGCCAGCCGGGCCACCATCTGACCCAACGCCGGATACTCCTGGCCTTGACCCGTCATCTCGGCCAGCATCATGTAGTCAAACAACAGGAACAGGTGGTTGATCCCATCAGCCGGCTGGGCCTGTTCACGCGCCATGGCCACGTCGTGGGTCCGCGACAACCACTCCTTGAACTTCTCGCCCTGGCCGCGAACCAGCAGCAGGCCGGCCACCGCCATCGCCTCCTGCTGCGTTAACGGCTCTTTTAACGCCTGCTGCGACCAACGCGTCTCCAGAGCCTCCAGCAACTTTGTGCGGCTCTCATCCAACTCCGCATCAGTCTCCAACGCCTGACCTGTCATGCGCAACAACGTGGTCAGCGTCACATCCTGGCGCGACTGGGCACGCTCCACCCAGCCCCAGGCGATGGCTCCCGCCGCCTTGCGGTCCAGCAAAGCCACCACCTTGACCAAGGCGCCCATGTCCGTGGAGGACATTGCCGCCAACGCCTCCGCATCACCCCCGTAGGCAGAACTGATCTTCTGAGCCCAGCGTGCCTGACGGGCCTGATCATCAACATCCAACTGATTGATCAAATTGGCCCAATCGCCAAGCCTGACCTCCCGAGTCGCCGCGGCGCTGAGAAGGAAGCGTGACTCGATCAAGGCCATCATCTGCTCCCTGGCCTTATCGGTACCGGCCTGAGCCCCCGGACCACCCGGATCACCCAGCCGCCGCGAAAGATCCACCAACTGACCAGGCGATAACTCCCGCCACTTCTGACTCTGAAGAACATACTCCACCGCCAGGTTGACTCCACCTGTCCCGCCGAGTTGATTGAGCACCCGCTCAATTTTCTGCAACTGTGTATAGGGCAAATCAGCCAACACGGCCGGAGCGCTGTAAGACGATGACAATGCCTTGGCCCAGCGCCTGCGGCCTGCGGCATCCAGACCCGACCCCAGGGAATCCACCACAATCACAACCCAGAAGTCCGCATCAACACCCCCGGAGTTGCCCCCGACCCCCGAAGCCCCGAGAAAGCGGCTCTCAATATGAGATAACAACGCACTGCCCGCAGCAGATGGTTTGGGGCCATCGAGATGGGCAACACGCACCGCCAGTGTGCGCAACATGCCCGGATTCGAGTCCTTCCACGTGCTGGAGGTCTCCACCCACTTAGCCCATAATTGACCGTCAGAGGCCTGCCCCAACCCCCCGACAAGCCCGATAAGACCCTCTACATCTTTTAATGAAAGTTCCGCCAGAACTGAGGGCTCCGTATAAGCACCATACAAGGATGTTGCCCACGATGCCTTTTGCTGGTCACTGACCTCACTCTTCAATAAGCGGGTGACCTCACGCCAATTGTCCAAGCCCCAGGCACGTACACCCTGAGCATCACCAGAGGCCCTCGTATCCAAATATGCCACGATCCGTTGGCGACCGGCAACATTCTCAGCCCCCGACAACCCTCGCGCAAAGGCCACAATTGCCACCGGCGACTGCGATTGCCAACTGCCGTTGTGAACCGTCCATAACGACAGACTCCCGCCAGCACGCTTATCGCCCGCCGCCTTCTGGACTTTTATCAACTCTCGTACCTCCTCCAGTTTCATCCGTCCCAATTGCTCCGAGGTCAAGGCCTTGGACAACACCTCCGCAAACCGTGCCTGCATCTGCGAAGTCATGTGCGGGCTCAACTCGACCAAAAACCTCTCCCAGTCACGCCACTTCACCACCCCCGAATCAATATCCGCTCCCAGACGCGACGCCACATCATCTGTCACCTGGTCTCTGGCCTTGACAGCCTCCGGAGATTTGAGCTTGGCAATACGTACTGACAGCGTCCGCAACGTGCTGGGATTCAACTCCTTCCACTTGCCCGAGGCATCCACCCACTTGGCCCATAATTGACCGTCAGGCTCTTGGCCCAACCCCTCGACAACCCCGATAAGACTCTCGACATCCTTCAATGAAAGTTCCGCCAGAACCGAGGTTTCTGAGTAAGCGCCACGCAAGGATGCCGCCCACGATGCCTTTTGCTGATCACTGATATCACTCTTCAATAAGCGGGTGATCTCACGCCAATTACCCAAGCCCCATACGCATACACCCTGGGCATCACCTGAGGCTATTTTGTCCAGATGCGCCACGATCCGTTGTCGGCCCGCAACACTCTCCGACCCCGACAACCCTCGCGCCAAGGCCACAATCGCTCCCGATGACTCCGACTGCCAGCCGCTGTTGTTGACCGTCCACAACGACAGACTCCCGCCAGCACGCTTATCGCCCGCCGCCTTCTGAACCTTTATCAAGTCATGCACCTCACCCACCTTCATCCGCGCCAATTGTTCCGGAGTAAGGGCCTTGGACAACACCTCCACAAAACGCGCCTGCGTCTGTGAACTCATGTGGGGACCCAACTTGACCAAAAACTTCTCCCAATCGCGCCACTTCACCACCGCCCCCGAATCAACATCCGCTCCCAGACGCGCCACCGCACTATTCACCACCGTGGCCAGCTCCTCCGCTTGTGGTTGCGGCGCCGATAAATGCTGATTCAATACCTGCGTTAACTGGGTCGCCGACATCGACTCTCCCAACGACACGCCCTGCCCCAAGGCCAGCGACAGCACCAGCGCAGATCCCTGAATCCATACACCCAGTGATTTTGAATAGGACACGTTTGAGACTCCCAGATAAAATGACCAATACCCAGCGCAAACACACCACAGCCATCGCCCACCGACGATCCCAAGGGATGGCGTCAAAAAGCAAGTCCGCCGAAACTGGGTCCATAACCCA
>JBGSTK010000129.1:0-26025 GCA_041736565.1 Phycisphaeraceae bacterium
CCGGTCAACTGCAGGCGGTGGTTAGCGAGCTTTTAACTCTCGGCGGCGTGCCCAGATGAGCAGCCAAGCCGTAAGTCCCGAACATAGGAATCCAGACATCAGTTCTGTGACAATCACCAATGTGCGCATGTACTCAGGACCAATCTTAATCTCAAGCTTGAAGAACGAGTCGATCACCGCATAAACGGCTAACATACCTGTTACGAAGGAACCGGCTGTAATCGTGCCGATTACGACATAGGCCCAAATGTTCTCAAGCCTCTTGCTCATGGCAGTACACGGGGCATTTGCTTGCTAACAGTAATTACATGGATCCGCATAAAACCCCGGAAACGCTCCGGGGGTCGGTATGACATCCCCGCAAGTGCGGGAGATGGTTGTTCGTAAGCCAGTTTAACATCCTCATGAGCGGGCAACGAGTGCTGGAGTCGTTTGTTACCGGCCAGGTGGCTTTGCCGTGCGTGTGCATCACCTTGCATCCCTCGCGGCGGTCCTTCGAGACCGTACCGACTTCCGCATGACCTTTACTGACTTCCGTAGGACCCTTACCGACCTCCGTGGAAGTCTTACGGAGTCCCGTAGAGACCTTACGGGGTTCCGTAGAAACCTTACGGAGTCCCGTACAAACCTTACGGAGTCCCGTAGAAGTCTTACGGAGTCCCGTAGAAACCTTACGGAGTCCCGTAGAGACCTTACGGAGTCCCGTAGAACCTTTACGGAGTCCCGTAGAAACCTTACGGAGTCCCGTAGAAGTCTTACGGGCTTCCGTCGAGACTTTGGGGAAATCCTTATTCATACGAGACTTAACGGCGATCCGCGGCGGGTTGCGTGGTTTTGATCCCGGGGGTTGGGTGGAGGCGAGGGAGGGGCAGGGTGAATGCGGGGGGAGATGGTGGAACACCGTGGGGGGGTTGTGATGATGGGCACGCGTATGACGATCTGAACGATTTTGATGTGTTTTGGCTTAAGTCACTGGCGATGCGGGACGATTGACGTGGATGGAACGCCTGTGATTTCATGCGTGTGGATGAACCGGGTGTTTTGGAGTCCCTGATGCGGACAATTTTCCGCGGGAGTGTGCGAC
Source organism: Phycisphaeraceae bacterium (assembly GCA_041736565.1). GTDB lineage: Bacteria > Planctomycetota > Phycisphaerae > Phycisphaerales > Phycisphaeraceae > JBBDMX01. The sequence continues at coordinate 1,085 of JBGSTK010000129.1, forward strand.
ATGGGCAAGCATGACTATATGCCTTCGCGTGAAACAGACCTGTTGAGTTGGAGCAGGAATCTGGCTAACAAGTTGCTTGCGGGGCCGGGGGACTATGGGCTCACGTCTCAGCAGGTGGCGGACTATGACGAAGTGCAGTTGGCGTTTGCCAATGCTTATAGCGTGGTCCATGACCCGATGACGCGGTGCAAGCCGAATATCGAGGCTAAGAACCACAGGAGAAAGGCGTTGATTGGTGCGAGCCGGTCGCTGGTGGCGGTGATGCAGGCATGGCCGGAGATGACCAACGCGAAGCGGGACTTGCTGGATATACCCATTCGGGATCGTGATCTGACGCCAATTGGGCCGCCTACTGAGACGCCGAGTTTGGAGGTGCTGCGCGTGCAGGGCAATTTGATTAGCCTGCGGGTGCGGCCGTCGGGTAGCGAGACTGGGGCGAGGCCCGAGGGCGTGCGTGGTGTGCGGCTTTGGAAGTTCGTGGGTGAGGATTCGCCCAGCGATCCGCGTGAGTATGTTTTTGCCGGTTCGAGCACCAACACGCGGCCGCAGATCATGATGCCGGAGGGCACACCAGCCAATACGAAGGTGTGGATCATCGCGGCGTGGTTCAACCCACGTGACCAGGCGGGTCCGGCCTGCCCGGCGGTGTCGGTATGGACCAACCATGCGGCGGTGAACATGGCGGCCTGAGCGGCGATGTCGCGGAGGGTGGCTGTGGGATACTGAGGGCTAATGCGATGGGGATTCGCAGCGGCCAAAGAGGCTAAGGTCGGCAATGCCCGGGGCTAAGTTGCTTGGCCAGTCGATGAGGGTTAGGCGCGCTCGGGCGGCGGGCAGGGGGGCGAAGCTTCGGTAGTCGATGAGCAAGTCCTGCCTGTTGTCGCGGCAATCCAGGGCTGTGACCCAGTGGTCGCCCTGCGGCTCGGGGCTGAGTTCCAGTAAGTAGCGAAGCGGGCGGGGAATGATGCCCGCATCGTAATCCAGCCCGGGTTCAGTCCAAGCCAGGCGTATGGCGGAGACTTCGAAGCGTCCGCCCAGGTGGCTCATCAGCCAGGGCTGCGCGTCGTTCTCGGCGGGCTGCCACCAGGTGCGCAGAGAGCTGTCATTGGCGTAATCGGGCGTGCGTCCCGGCGCGGAAGAACTGGCACGCATGGCCTTGGCGTGGTTGACGGGCAGCAGGCCGGCATCGTTGCCATCCTGCGGTCGTGGCTTGAAGCCGGGGGCGTGTTGGGGCGTTTCGCTGGCGGCCAGAACAAAGAGGTTGCCTTGGGCGTCGATGCCCGCCGGGTCCATGCCGACCCGCCGCTCGAAAATGTGTACGCCACGCACGATATGGGTGTAGAAGGCCCAGAGTGTGTCGTTGGGCCCCGCGACGATGCAGCCGTGGCCCGGCCCGCGCACCAACCCGTGGCGATCAGCACAAATGGGGTTGCGCTGCTGGTAGGTGAACGGCCCAAGCGGGGCATCGCCGACATAGGTCCCCATGCCGTAGCTGGAAAACTCCGTTCCCGGTGCGGTGTAGGTCAGGAAGTAGCGTCCCCGGCCGGCGACGTTGACCTTCACCATCCACGGGCCCTCGACAAAACTCTTGGAGATGTCCTCGTTTCTTTCGCCGTACCGCTCCCACACATGGCTGGGGTCGTATTTGAACATCACCGTCCGCGGGGACAGGGCGCAATTGGGCTTGTCGGGGTCGAGCCGCACACCCTTGATGCCGTCGCCCCCCAGGCCCCAGTAAGCGTAAAGCTGGCCATCGTCATCGCCAAAGAGCATGGGGTCCGACCAGTCTTCGATGCGATTGCCCTGGCAGTCGAGCATGGGCCCGACTTCGACAAACGGCCCCAGGGGATCATCGGCGACATACAGCGGCGCGTGGCAGGCGGTGAGATAGAAGCGGCCACGGTGGAGCACGACGGTGGGGGCGTAACCGCAGTCGTAAGGTTCGATGCGATGGTGGCGCCAGGTGGCGCCGTCGTCGCTGACATAGGCCATGCCGGCTGAGGGGTAGAGATACCACTTGCCTTGGAAGTAGATGACGCTGGGGTCGGCTGTTTCGCGGAAGTCGCGCGGCGGCTGGGCAACCCACATCAGGTCGTTGCGCTCTTTATTAAAGCTCATCCGGCCGCGGGGGTAGTCAGGCAGGGGCAGGGGATTGCAGTAGGTGAGTTGTTGGGGCAAGGCTGGTTCCTGTTGGATGCATGGAGGCTTGGCAGCCGCCGATGGTACGCAACAGGACGTTGCCCGGCGAGTTCAGGCTTCGCTCAGTCGGTTGGAATAGCCTCGGCTGGGCGTGGTAGCTGGGACGGACTCGGCCAAGGTGGCGGGGTTGGTCTGAGTCTGAGCGCGTTGGCTAACCGGGCGGTTGTCGGGGGGGGCAGATTGGGCGGCCACTGGCGGACTATCGATCCGCGTGACGAGTTGCGCCTGCCAACCTTTCTCGCCTTGGATCAGTTCGTAGTCAACGCCTTCACCATCACGAAGCGAGCGGAAGCCGTCGCCCTGGATTTGGGTGAAGTGGACAAACACATCCTGTCCCTGTGGCCCCACGATGAATCCATATCCCTTCTTGGGGTCGAACCACTTAACCTGACCGCGTGTTGCCATGACCGGACTCCTGCAATAACGGGTTGAAAACTCACGAGATGTTGAACATGCCAATGACGGAGAGCGCATAAATACTAAGGTGACCCGCGATGATGTTGCATTGCGGAAACTAACGATGATCTAACTAAATACAACAGCACAATCCGTGCCAATCCCGCTGACTGATGCAGTCAGCTCTTTCTTGTCCCATCAACCTTATCAACCTTCATGACGACTGTGTAGATATTACACGCTTCGACCCGCTAATGCGAGTGGTTTAGGCAAACTCCTAAGATTTAACGAGCCTGACCCGAGGGCGTTGCATCACTAGCGACGATCGACAGGGGCACCACCAAAGGCACTATTAGTGTCACTAATAGCGGCATTATTCCGTAAATTCGCCTACTTTCCGCAGGCGTTCGTAGCGGTTCTTGAGCAGGTTTTCCACTTTATAGCGCTTGAGTTCCTTGAGCGTTGCGACGATCCATTTCTCGACGCGATCGGCCGCCTGGCCGGGGTTGCGGTGGGCACCGCCCAGGGGTTCGTCGATGACTTCGTCGATGGTGCCCAATTTGAGGTTGTTGGCGGCGGTGAGGTTCAAAGCCTCGGCGGCGGCGGGTGCCTGGTCGCCGGTTTTCCACAGGATGGAGGCACAGCCCTCGGGACTGATGACGCTGTACCAGGCATACTGCATCATCGCGACGCGGTCGGCCACGCCGATGCCCAAGGCGCCGCCTGAACCACCTTCGCCGATGACGACGCTGACGATGGGCACACGCAGTCGGCTCATCTCGCGCAGGTTCACCGCGATGGCCTCGGCCTGGCCCCGCTCCTCAGCCCCGATGCCGGGATAGGCCCCGGGCGTGTCGATGAAGGTCACAACGGGCAGGCCGAACTTCTCGGCCAGCTTCATTTTCGCCAGTGCCTTGCGGTAACCTTCGGGGTGGGCGCAGCCGAAGTGGCAGGCGATGCGCTCCTTGGTGTCTTTGCCCTTGTGGTGGCCCACGATCAGGCACTTGGTCGAGCCGATGCGGCCAAAACCTGTGATGATCGCTGGGTCATCGCCATATCGGCGGTCGCCATGGAGTTCGCAAAAATCCTTGACGATGGCTCGCAGGTAGTCGATGGTCTGGGGGCGGTTGGGATGGCGGGCGACTTTCACCGTATGCCAGGGCGACAGACCAGCGTAGAGCTTGCGCAAGATGGCGGTGTGGCTCTGCCTGAGCTTCTTGAGGTCCCCAGCCATGTCCAGACCCGTGTCGAGAGCATGGGCTTCAAGCTCCACGATCTGTCGTTCCAACGCCGCCAGGGGGCGCTCGAACTCCAGGTCATAGATCGGCGGGGTTATGTTGGCGAGTGTCATCAGGCACAGGCTCCGGAGCGGTCAGCGGCGATGGGTGTCACTAGGTGTTGTCACCTCGGCCGCTGGAAAGTGGTATTTTAGGCCTGCAATATTTCGCCACAGTACAGACTGCGGGGTTCACGGTGCAAACCGCGCGGTCTCGCCTTCCCAGCCTTCAAAATCGGCCAATTGACCACAGCCATGCTCGACATCACTCCCATCACGATTATCGGCACGGGGCTGCTGGGTGGCAGCATCGGCCTGGGATTGCGCCGGGCGGGTTATGCGGGTCGAATCGTCGGGGTGGGGCGGCGACAGGCCACGCTCGACACGGCTGTGACCCGCGGCTGCATCGACCAGGGGATCACCGATGTCGGTCAAGCTGCCTCGGCGGGGGGGCTGATCATCCTGGCGACGCCTCTGGGGATGTTCCCCGATCTGCTGCGTGCCATTGCCGGGTCAGCACCACAGGCGACGATCATCACCGATGTGGGCTCGACAAAATCCTGGGTGTGTCAACAGGCTCGTGAGATCCTGCCGACGAATCTGTCAGCCCGGTTCGTTGGTTCGCATCCGATGGCGGGCGGCGAAACGCATGGCCCCGGAGCTGCGCGAGCTGACCTCTTTGCGGGATTGCCCTGCGTGATGACGCCTCCGGATGATGGCGATCCCGACGCCGCTGCCGCCGTCACTGAGCTTTGGCACTTGTTGGGAGCTCGCATTCTCACCACCACACCTGCTGAGCATGATCGCATTGTCGCGGGGGTCAGCCACGTGCCGCATGTTCTCGCGGCCTTGTTGTTCCAGCAGGCGGCGGAGACGGGGCGGCTGGATGTCGCCTCGACGGGCCTGCGCGACACCACCCGTGTTGCTAGTGGTGACCCCACCGTCTGGACTGACATCCTTCTCACCAACCGACAGGCGGTCTGTGACCAACTCGACGAATTGACCCGCCGCCTCGTGAGCCTGCGCGCCAGCGTTGCCCGCGGTGACAGCGGCACCATCAACCAGATCCTGACTGATGCGAAAACCAGCCGCGATGCCTGGAACAACGATCACAACAGACTTCGCCTGCCGCCTGAAAATGAGTAACACGATGCAATATGACCTTGGAATCATCGGTGCTGGAAACATGGCTGAGGCCATTGTCCGAGCCGCGATCGATAAAGAAATCCTGGCACCCCAGCGGATGATTGCCGCAGATGTCAGTGCAACGAGGCGGGATGTGTTTGCCGCGCTGGGCGTGACCGTCACCGAAACTAACAGCCAGGTCATCGGCGAGTCGCGGCAAGTCATGCTGGCGGTTAAGCCGCAGTCACTGACGGGGTTGGCGGCTGATTTGGCGAAGATCGACCCGGAGCAAGTGGTCATCAGCATCATGGCGGGCGTGTCGTCGGCCAAGTTGCGGGCTGTCGCCGGACAGACGTTGCGGGTGGTGCGGGTGATGCCCAACACGCCGCTGATGGTCGGGGCTGGCATGGCCGGCATTGCACTGGGGGCTGGGGCACGTGAAGGTGACGAGCAACTGGCGCTGCGACTTTTCCAGGCCGGTGGCAAAGCCATCCGCGTCGAAGAGGATCGCATCGACGCCATCACCGCAGTGTCGGGCAGTGGCCCGGCGTATGTCTTCTACCTGGCTGAGGCGATGGAGCGGGCCGCCGTCGAACTGGGCCTCGGGGACGAAGCACGCACCATCGTGCAGCAGACGCTGCTGGGCGCGGCACAACTCATGATGCAATCCTCCGAGTCCCCGGCGGAACTTCGCCGCAAGGTGACCAGTCCGGGCGGAACAACCGAGGCTGCCATCAAATACCTGGACGGCAATAGCACCACGGACGTGATCGTCAACGCCATCAAGGCCGCAGAGCGGCGTGCCCGTGAGTTGGGCGCTTGACCAGCACCCTAAACTTCCGCCGATGAAAACGCCCGCACCAACCTCGTGGCTCTACGCAATTTTGCTGTTGCTCAATCGCGTGCCGCTGGGCCTGCTCTTTCTCTTTGCCGGGGTGCGGAAGCTGCTGCCCATCGATTGGGTCGGCACGTACTTCTCAGCGTCCCGTTTTCTCGCAGCGGTAGGTGACATGGCCGAGAACCTCACCAACTTCGTGGAGAAGAACATCGTCCCGGTTGCACCGCTTCCACCCCTGCTGGCGCGCGGCTACGGCTACGCGCTGCCGTTTGTCGAGATCCTTGCCGGTGCCTTGCTGGTCATGGGTTTCTTCGGGCGCATCTCCGCTGGTCTGATCGCATTGATGTTGCTGAGTTTCATGTTGGCCATGGGCATCAACTGGTGGCCCGAACGTGGCGGGGCATTCGACAAGAACATCGTTCTCTTCACGCTCGCCGTCTTACTCTTCTTCACCGGCCCGGGTCGCCTGAGTATCGATAACGCGTTGCAGACACGTTGGGGCCGAGCGATGAGTAAACCCTGACTTACCCGCGCCGCTCGACAGGTGGGCAGGCCCCGCGACGATGTCCCAATCTGGTAGGCTTGCTCCCATGTATCCCACCCTGCGCGACTTCATCAATGCTCTTGAAAAGGCTGGCGAACTGCATCGCATCAAGGCCCCGGTCTCGCCACTGCTGGAAGTCAGCGCCATCGCTGATCGTGTGAGCAAGTCGCCCGCCGCGCACGCCAGCGATTACGCTGCGAGCTTTGATCCGCGCCACGCCAACCAGGGCGGTAAGGCTCTTCTCTTTGAGAACGTCGAAGGCTCCGCGTTCCCCCTGCTTATCAACGCGTTTGGTTCCTATCGCCGCGTGGAAATGGCGCTGGGCTGCGATGCACGCGGGCACACACCCGGCGGGTTTGAGGCACTGGCGGGCAAAGTCGAGCACCTGATCAAACCCGAGCCGCCGACCGGTCTCATCGACAAGCTCAAGAAAGGTCTGGAGCTCGCCAAGATCGCAGGCTTCGCGCCCAAACTCACCGACCGAGCGCCTTGTCAGGATGTGGTCAAGACGGGTCAGGACATCAACCTCTTTGAATTGCCGATCATCAAATGCTGGCCCCACGATGGCGACCCGCGAAAGGTTGGCTATCCGATCTCGCCCCAGGAATCGGGCACTGCTGCGGGTCAGGGCAGGTACATCACCTTCGCGGGCATCCACACGATCCACCCCGATGATGCGGGTAAGCCCCAAGGTCAGCCGCGGCCATCGCGCAACATCGGCATGTATCGCGCACAACTCATCGATGCTCAACGCACAGCCATGCACTGGCACATGCACCACGATGGCGCTCGACACTGGCGTGCCTGGAAAGAGTTCGATGCACGTGAGCGCGAAGCCGGACGTGAGCGGCCGGGCATGCCCTGCGCGATCGTGCTGGGCGGTGAAGCCGTGTTGCCCTACGCCGCCACCGCGCCTCTGCCGCCCGGCATCAGTGAACTGCTCATGGCGGGCTTCCTCAACAACAAAGGCATCGAACTGGTGGCCTGCAAGACGGTGGACCTCCACGTGCCCGCCAACGCTGAGATCGTCATCGAGGGCTACGTCAGCACCGAAGCCGGCGGGGTGGGCTGGGACCCTCGCCGCGACAGTCGGCGTGATGCAGACGGAAACCCCACGGGCCTGGGTTCGCATGCTGTCTTCGAGGGGCCGTTTGGCGATCACACCGGGTTCTATTCCCTGCCCGACCGCTACCCGATTTTCACCGCCACCGCCATCACTCACCGACGCGATGCGATCTATCCCACGACGATCGTGGGCCTGCCGCCGCAAGAGGATTACTACCTCGGCAAAGCCACGGAGCGCATTTTCCTGCCCCTGCTTAAGACGCTGGTGCCGGACATCATCGACTATCACCTGCCGATGTTCGGCTGCTTTCACAACTGCGCGTTTATCAAGATCCGCAAGGAGTATCCACTGCAGGCCCGTCGGGTGATGCATGCGATCTGGGGCGCGGGGCAGATGGCGTGGACGAAGATGATCGTGGTGGTGGATGCGGATGTGGATGTCCACGATCAGGACGCGGTGCTTTTTCACATCGCCGCCAACTGCGATCCCGGGCGTGATCTGGAGATTGTCAACGGCCCGCTGGACATTCTGGATCATGCAGCGCCGCGGCTGGGGGCTGGGCACAAGATCGGATTTGATGCGACCCGCAAGATTGCAGGCGAGGAAGTGGGCGGGCATCCGGTGCGCGATTTTCCGGAGATCCTGCGGCTTGATGATGCGACCCGGCAACTTATCGACCGCCGCTGGCGCGAGTACGGCCTCTAGCCCGCTTGCTGAAGGTCAGTGCCGCCGATACCCAGGTTCATTTGCGACCGTTCGCGCTGGCGACGCAGTAGCCGCAGGGTTACCAGGACTGTGGCGATGCCAGCCGTCAGACACACGACGCTAAACCCCAGCATCAGAATCAGCACGGTGCGGCGGGACAGGCGAGGTAGTGGTTCAGGCTCCCGCAGGCTACTGCCCAATTGGACTATCTGCTCCGACTCCACCGCCATGATGTGCAGCAAGGTCGGCAGAATGTGGTCCTGGGCTTCGAGTTCAATAAGTCGTGTGACGGGCGGGACGGCGGTCTCTGCGTATTGCAATCGGGCCACGTACAAGGGCGGGTGCCAGGGCGGAAGATCGATGGGTTGTTGCCCGACCGATTGGTTCTGCCCCAGCGTGTCGAAGATCAACATCCCGGTGAACTGCGTCAATCGGGCATCGATCGGCTGCGGTGTTTTTTCGAACAGAGCGAACGTTGCATCGCGCGGATTAAGCGCCAGCGGTGGGGCGAGGACGGTCAGCGGTTGAAGTTGGCGGATCGTGGGTTCGACGCCACGGTCCCACGCCTCAGCATGAGCCCAAGGCAGAGGCGTTGCCGCAGCAGGGACAGCCAGCAACGCCAATCCAGTCAGCCAGCCGGTGGCCCAGCAGGCGATGTGCCGCAGGTTTTTTCCCATCCGTTGCCCCCTTGATTCGTCATCGCACGATTCGAGCCGACCCTCCACCCGCCACGTGCTGAAGCTCTTTGAGCGTGATCTGGCTGGTGTCGCCGCGGGTGCTCATGAGCATCGCCCCGTGTGCCACGCCCAGGTTCACACATTCCTGTGGTTGTTTGCCGGTGAGGAACCCGAAGGTGAATCCGCTGGCAAAACCATCGCCGCCGCCGACGCGGTCTTCTATTTCTAGATCGGCAAATTCGATGCCATCATAAAATTGCCCCGCGTGCCACATGATCGCCGACCAGTCGTTGACCAGCGCCGTTTTGACGCCGCGCAGCGTGGTGCCCACGACCTTGATGTTGGGGAAATCCTTGACCACACGGTTGACCATGTCCTTAAAGGCCGTGGTATCAATCTCGCCCTTCTCCACGTCCACGCCTTTGACTTCATAGCCCAGCACCTGCTGGAAATCTTCCTCATTGCCGATTAGGCAGTCGATGTAAGGGACCAGCGGCTTGGTGGTGGCGATGGCGGTCTTGCTGTCCCAGAGCTTGGATCGGAAGTTGAGATCGTAGCTGACGATGGTGCCGGCCTCGTGGGCAGCTTTGACAGCCTCGGCGACGATCTGCCGTGTGCCGTCTGACAAGGCGCTGAAGATGCCGCCGGTGTGGAACCAACGCACGCCCTGGTCTTTGAATAGCTTCTTCCAGTCAACATCGCCGGGCTTGAGGCCTGCGGTGGCTGAGTGACCGCGATCATAGAGTGTCACAGCAGCGCGGCGGCCGGTGCCGACTTCCGTCCAGTTGAGGCCGATGCGATCACGATTGCCCACGCCGTCGTACTTCCGCGTCACCACGTGGCTCACATCCACGCCCACGCTGCGGGCATGGTTGCGGACCATCGCGCCGATGGGCGTGTCGTTGATCCCGCCAACCCAGCCCGTGCGCAGTCCCAGACGCGAGAGTGCATAGGAGACGTTGTATTCACCGCCGCCGACCCAGACCTCCAGCTTGTTGGCGAACTCGATGCGGCCATGTCCGGGCGGGCTGAGTCGCACCATGCACTCGCCAAGTGAAACCAGATCGAACTGACATTCGGAAGCGGGACGGATCTGCAGTGCCATGGATCGGAATCTCCGGGTTGGGTGGGTGGGATAAGTTAGCCCCAGATTGTGTTCTTTACACTGAGATATGTCAAAGGTGCGTACTCGCAAACTGCGGGCGGGCCCCTGGGGCCACGGCTGAGTAGGCGAACCGCGCGATCTATCGGCAACAGCCATGCTGACGAGTGGGCCAACGGGGCGTTGGAATCGCCTGGGTTATCGGTCATGTGCCTTCGCCACGCGGGTGCATCCCCTTGCGGTGACGGCGCGTAGACATCGGGACATCGTATTGCGGTCACGCATCACTGGTGGTCCTGCTGTGGCACGTAAAGCCTTTGCCACAGCCACCTGCCGCGTCTTGGCCGCGGGGTCGCGTACTTTGACGCCTGGGTCGCGCGCTTGCACCGCGCAGTCCAATAACTTCGGCACGCAGCCCCTTACCTTCTGGCAAAAGTCCTTTACCTTCTGCCGAAAGTCCTTTACCTTCTGGCAGAAGTCCTTTACTTTCTGTGAGAAGTCCTTTACCTTCGCGGCGACGACGTGTGTTATTGGGACGGCCGGGTGGTTGTGGTACGCAGAGCCTGTGCCTCAGCTACCCCCCGCATGACCCAACCTTTCCCTTCGCGTTTTCGCAGCTTCGCGTGCAATCATCGCTTTGGAACGCCCCGGAATATGGGCAGACCCACCCCCCACCCCCCACCCCCCCACTGCGGACTGTCCAAATCACTTCAGAGTCAGCGTAATCAGCACGGGGAAGTGGTCGCTGGCGACTTGGCTGAGGGGCTCGTTATAGACGCTGGCCTCGGCGACGGTCGCCAGGTTGCTGGTGGCCACGGCGTGGTCGATGAAACTGCGGTAACGAGGGGAGTCGTAGCCGCCAAAGCTGATCGCACCGGACTCCGCGAGCGTGCGGGTGACAAGATGCGTGCCCGGGCCGACAAGGGCCTCGACGGCATCCTGGCCAATCGTCGCTTCGTGGTCGTCGAGACCCAGCGTGTCGTTCATGTCACCGGCCAGCAGCACGCCATCACCGGTGCGCTGGTGCAGCTCCAGCATGATCTTGTACGTGGCGCGGCCCTCGGCGATGCGCCAGCGAGTGGCTGCGAGGCTGTTGCCCGCTTTGGACTTCTGGTGCGTCGTGCCGATCCAGAGTCGTTTGCCTGCGGGTGTCTGAACATGCACAAACGCTGGTCCGCGGGCAAAGAGTCGGTCCGATCGCGGATTCAGATCCTCGGGATCAGGCGTCTCAAGCGTCTCGACGGTTTCGAGCACCTTGAAGCCGGGCTTGACCATCACCGCCAGCGTCTGCACCCGCGTCGTATTGGTTTGGAAAACCTTGACGGTCTCATACATCCCCTCAAGCCACTTGCGATTGAAATACTCCAGGTCCGGTTGCCCGGGCCCCTCCTGAATCAGCAGCACATCGGCATTCAGATCTTTGATGACCAGGCTCAACTCCCAGTTGTCCTCGGTATTGGCAAAACGGAGTTGAGTGAGCAGTTCGCTCATGGCTGGGGGCGCTGGCGCGATGCTCTCGGGCTCCAATTTGGTCAGCCGATGGTGATGGAAATGGGTGTGCCAGTTCTCGACGTTGTAGGTGGCAACGCGAATGACCTCTGTCGCGCCGGTGGCCTGCACGGAGTTGTCGCAGCCGCCTAGGGAGAAGGTCACGAGAATCAACAGGCAGGTGAAAAGTCGCATAAGCAAAAAGTATAGGTCTTCAGTTCGCGGCCCGTGTAAGGAACCTGCAAGCATGCCCAGCCGTGAGTCTCGGCTTTGTAGTAACTTGTGCATCCGCAAAACCTTCGTTTGCTCCTCATATGCCCGATGCCTCCTCCACGCCGCCGCCTCCGACTCCGCCCACGCCCACGCCCCCGCGTCATGATGCCTATGGTGCGTTTCGTGAACGGCCCTTTCGCCGCTTCATGCTTAGCGCCGTCTGGGTGCAGATGGGCACCGGGGCTCAATCCACCGCCATCGGTTGGGAAGTGTATATCCGCACGGGCAGCGCCAAGGCGCTGGCGTTCACCGGCCTGCTCCAAGCGGTCCCGATGCTCCTCTTCACCCTGCCTGCCGGGTGGCTTGCCGACAATACCGACCGTCGCCGTCTGATGCTCATCGGCATGCTTGGCACATCCATGACCTCGCTGGCACTGGCGGTCTTTTCCCACCTGCAGGGATCGTTGGCCGTCATGTACCTGTTGCTCTTCCTTGACTCCACCGCGCTACGCCTCACGGGCCCAGCTCGCGTTGCTCTGGTCCCCCAACTTGTCCCTGCCCACAAGCTCGAAAACGCCATGAAGTGGCGATCCAGCCTCGGTCAGATCGCGGGTGTGCTGGGGCCCGTCGCCGGCGGGTTCATCATCGCATGGTGGTTGCCCGGTGCTTATCTCTTCAGCGCTCTGACCACCTTCGGTTTCATGGCCATTCTTCTGACCATCGAAGTCCCGCCCACGGTGCGGCAGGCCGGTGGCCGCATGCTCGCTCAGGTCTGGGAAGGAATCCAATTCGTCTGGCAACGCAAGGTGATTCTGGGCACCGTCTCCCTGGACCTCTTTGCCGTCCTCCTGGGTGGAGCCACCTATCTGCTGCCCATGTTCGTTCGCGATGTCATCAACCTCGAGGGTACGGGCGTCTCCGAGGAACAGGCCCTGGGCTGGCTTCGCGCCGCACCCGCTGCAGGGGCCATGACCATGGCTCTACTGCTCACCCACATGCCTCCGTTCCGCAAGGCCGGCCGCACGATGCTCTGGTCCGTCGCTGCCTTCGGTGCCGCCACCATCGTCTTTGGGTTCTCGCAAAACCTCTGGCTCTCCCTGGCCATGCTCTTTCTCACCGGCACCTTCGACAACATCAGCGTCGTGGTGCGGCACACCCTGGTGCAACTGCTCACGCCCAACCACATGCGTGGCCGCGTCTCTGCGGTCAATTCCATCTTCATCGGTTCGTCTAACGAAGTGGGCGGGTTCCGCGCGGGCATGGTCGCCAGCGTCATCGGTCCCATGGCCTCGGTCGTCGCCGGTGGGCTCTGCACCCTCCTGGTCGTCGCCACCTGGGCCAGTCTGTTCCCCCGCCTTCGACAGTTTGGCTCCATGTCCGACGCCGTCGAAGCCGAATCCGCTGCCGGTGCTGCAAACGCCGCCACCGTCGCCGTCACCGCCACGGCCAAAACCGCCGCTGCTCCACCAATGGCCGGGGCCATGGAACTCCCGCCCGACAATTGAGGATTCCAACGCCGACGTGAACTCCGCTATCCACTTCGACGCAAGTGGCGATGTCGTGGACGGTCGGGGGTGGCGGGTATCATATTCGGATTGCGGAAGCAGGCATCGTCGTAAGGGCTGGTATCTGCTGACGCCTGATCTTTTCACCCATACTGACAATGCATGGCCGCATCTGCAACAGCTTTGGTATCTCCTTGTTTTGACGAACTGCCCTTGCCACCGGCGGGACGGGAGGGTTGGCCTTGGACTTGCCCTGCCGTCGGTGCGGTGGAGACAAAGGGCGGTAACTGGCCCACCATCTCGATTGTCACGCCCTCGTTTAACCAGGCGCAATATCTCGAAGCAACAATCCGCTCGGTGCTGCTCCAAGGCTATCCAGCATTGGAGTATTTCGTCATCGATGGCGGGAGCACTGATGGCAGCCAGGAGATCATCCGCCGTTATGAACGATGGCTCACGGGTTGGGTCAGCGAAAAGGATGGTGGCCAGACCGACGCGATCAACAAAGGAATGCGACGTTGCTCGGGCAGCATCTTGGCGTACATCAACAGCGACGACTACTTCCTCCCTGGCGCATTTCGGGTCGCTGCGGAGCAACTGGGGCGGTGCCAGGTGCCTGCAATTTTCGCGGGACGTTGCGCCTACGTCGACGAAACAGGCGCGCCGATGGGTTCACAGCTGAGCAGTGTCCAGTCCCTGGCGAACATGCTCGACATCTGGCGGGTGTGGTTCGGCGGAGGTCACTTCGTGCAGGCCGAAGTCTTCTGGAATCGCGCGTTGCACGATGTCGCGGGCGGCTTCCGCCAGGAACTGCACTATGTGATGGATTTTGATTTCTGGCTTCGAGCACTGGCTAAGGGTGCGACGGTGCAGCGGCTGGATATGCCGGTGGCGTGCTTCCGCAAACAGCCTATGCAGAAGACGGGGCACAGCGACGCTCTTATGGCGGAGTTGCTGACAGTCATTGAGCCCTGGCTTTGGGACCCAACTGTGCCGTTGGCATGGGCCGACCGCATGCGACTTCAGGGACAGTGGCTTCACCATGCGATTATTGCCCCGCGGTTTGGGCAACGCGATGTGGGCCTTCCCCGGCGATTGTTGCGACTGATGGGCGATGTCCTGCGTCATCCCCGCGTGCTGAGGGCACCGGATTTTTGGCGGTCCGTCATCGGCCGATGATGGCTCTAGTGGCCGGGTCGGAACCTTAAAGCGTTACCTGCCACCGACGTGTGTTATCCCCCGCCGACGAGCGTGACGATCTCGACCACATCGCCTTGATTAAGCTGCGTGGTCTCATGGTCACGTCGGGGCACGACTTGGCGATTGCGTTCCACTGCGACAGCACGACCCTTGAGACCCATCTGGTCAATAAGCTGCGCGACCGTCAGGCCGGGCGAGGTTTGCTGCGATTGGCCGTTGACGGTCAATTGCATGGGTTGGGCGGTGGCATCGGCAGGCATGGTGGATGTCCTGATGGATCGCTGGGGAGGAAACCGCAATAAAGCCGCAGCCATTGTCGGGCGCTTTATCGCCCGTCGCTGGTTATCATAGGGTGTAGTGCGATTGTCCATGATGCCTTCGAAAATGGGGCTGCCCATGCGAATGAAAGAATCGGTCACCAAAGGGACGTACGACTTCTGGGCGTGGTTCTACGATTACACCTTCGGGGCGCTGGTCAAGCAGCGTCAGGTGCGTGCCATCGCTCAGTTGCCGTTGCAGCCGGGGGACCGCGTGCTGGATTTGGGGGTAGGCACGGGGATGTTGCTGCCGCACTATCCCAAGGACGTGCAAGTCGTCGGCCTGGATTTGAGCTTCGGAATGCTCAAGAAGGGAATGGTCAAGAAACGCGAGGAGAATCTGGACCACTGCCACCTTGTTCAAGCCGATGCCATGCTCCCGCCGTTTGCCGATGCGTCTTTCGATCACATCATCATCACCCACGTCATCAGTGTGGTAAGCGACCCCGATAAACTGCTGGCCTGGGCACTGCGCCTCCTCAAGCCGGGCGGACGGATTGTGATTCTCAACCACTTCCAGAGCGACATCGCTGTCGTCGCCATGTTTGAGAGACTCCTGAATCCGATTTTCGTCAAAATCGGCTGGCGCAGCGATCTGGCGTTGGAAGATGTCCTAGAAAACAGCGACGCCGCAGTGGAGTACAGCTTCAAGATGGGCATCGTGGACCTTTGGCGAATCGTGGTGCTTTCCCACCGCCAGCCCGGTACCACCGCCTCATTTCCATCCAAAGGCGAAAACCCGCTGGCCAAAGCAGGTATGACACGCCATCGCATGGTGATCGAAGGGCAGTAGCCGGTAAGAGACTCGGCAAGCTTCAATCATCTCAAGGCCCTGTAAAACAGCATGTTATGTTGTTTTAATCGGGCATCCATGCCCCGTCGAGAACAGCGGATAAAAATTTTTCTACGATTTTGTTGACACGGGAGGGTTGTCGGATTATCATTGACCTAAACATTTAGGCAATCATGTTGGCAGGGGTCGGAACCATCGCTCAGAGTCGCGTCAACGCACCCAAAGAAGTCTTGTCATGGCCACGTTAAAGGAAGTCGCATCAACCGCAGGCGTTTCGATCTACACGGCTTCGGTCGTGCTTAACGATCGTGCCAAAGAAGGTCGGATCAGCGACAAACGAGCCGAGCAGGTTCGGCAGGTGGCGCGTGACCTGCAATACCGTGCTCATGCCGGGGCGCGATCCATCCGCTCTCGCCGAACTCGACAGGTGGGCGTACTTGTCCCTAACACCCCCGGCAATCGCTTCACCCACCCCTTGGCCTATGAGACGATCCTGGGCATCAACGAGGGCTTGCAGACCGCGGGCTACATGGTGGTGATGGCACGGCTTGATGATGTTCGCAAAGATCTGGCTGAGCAGTCGCGGGTATTTAAGGAGCTTGTTCTCGACGGCATGATCGTGCTCGATTCGATGCCCCGGGAAGTGGAAATGAAGCTCGAGGAACTGATCCCGCATTGCGTCTGGTGCGATTCCAACGTCTGGCGTGATCGCGGCTGCATACGGCGAGATGAGCGACAAGCGGGCCAACTGGCGGGGCAAGCCGCGGCGACAGGGGGGTATCGGCACATCATGATGATGACCTACGACGTCAAGCATCTGGACCACTTTTCAGCCAGGGAACGCTTCGAGGGCGTGCGCTACGCCATTGACGCCACCGGGCAGAAGTTGACGGTGATCATCGAGCCCGCCATTGGTGACGCCAGTGCACGGGCGGCGATGGCGGCGCAACTCCAACCCGACACCGCGATCATCTGCAACAGTGTCTATCAGGCTCACACCCTGCGTAGCATCGCTGAGGAAGCGGGCAAAATTCCCGGCCGGGACTTCGGCCTCGTCTGCTGTGACGACCAGCACCAACTCGACCGCATGTGGCCCAACCTGGCGCGAGTGAGTTACGACCGCTACGGCATGGGTCTGGCGGCAGCGGAAATGATGACCACGGTTTTGGGCCGTGGCATGGAACACGCGGAATCAAAACTGCTGGCCAGCGTTTGGCTTGCGGGAACATCCCTAACCGTTGGATCGTGATTAGTCGTTCACCCTTTTTCTCTAAGGAGATCTCACCATGATTCGATCGACTCGCACCTCGGTAATGCCTCTCGCTCTTCGGACCCCGCGGCTCGGCTCTGCCTTGCGATGGTCTGCAGCCACCGCGGCGGCCATGACGCTGGCAGCTTCCGGCTCGGCCGCTTCCGCCGCAGCCATGGTCAACACGGCATTCGCCTTTTCGGACATGACCATCGATCCAGCCTCCGGAGTCTGGAGCGACGGCGGTGGCAATAACATCGGATTCTCCCGCCTCAACGTAGGTAACACGACCCCTGCACCCATTCAGAGTGCCCTCACTGAAGTAACTAACTTCGTGGCGGGAACGGACTTCTCCGTCACTGGCAGTTTTAGTTTGACCACGCATGCGCTTGGCTCTTCTTCAACCACAACCAACCGCATGAGTACTTTCGCGGTGACATTGTTCGGTGACACATCCAACAATGCAGCTGGCGTGTTCGCCAGTCTGGTCATCTCCGAGGGCAGGACCAACTATGACGGTGGACAACGATTGGGTGTCGGAACGAATGCTCCGATTGCAAGCGTGAGCTACGTCGGCGATTTCGCTGGCAATGGCACGGCTGAAGCAGGCGAAACGTTCCTGACCGGCGCCAACGCGAGTTTGCCCCTCGATGCGACACCGACTTACACGTTCGACATCGCCGTGTCCTATGTTGATGCGACGACTGTGAATATCGCCTTCGAGCTGACCGACGGCACAAACACAAATACACTCACAATCAACAACGCCGATATCACCGGCTTGCAGAACAACAACGTCTTCGGCGTCATCTCCAGCCAACGCAATCGGTCACTGGAAGGAACCTTTGCGAATCTGACGGTGAATCAGGTCATCCCCGAGCCCGCATCCTTGGCGCTGCTGGGTCTGGGCGGGCTCTTGTTGCTGCCCCGCCGACGGGTGACGAAGTAAGCTTCTGCCTTATCTCCGAGTCAAGGACCAAACGCCTTGACTCGGCTTGACCGTGATTCTTAAATCCCTCAGGGAACCTTGGCATGATCCAGCGGCGATCCCAATCTGCATTTACCCTGATCGAACTTCTCGTGGTCATCAGCATCATCGCGCTGCTCATCGCGCTGTTACTCCCGGCGTTGCAGAGCGCCCGCATGGCGGGGCGGCGTATCGCCTGCTTGGCCAACCAGCGACAAATCGGGCTGGCGCTGTCATTGCTCGTTCAGGAGCGAAAGGGGCGCCTGCCCCATGCCTATACGTCCAATGCCTACCCCAACCAGGGCCCCTATGACACCCAAGGCAACTGGCGCGGCTGGGCCAGTGATTTTCTCGACGGGGATGGGGCTTGGAAGTGTCCCAATGCCACGATCCCGGGATTGAAACACTTCACGTCCAATCCCGGGGTGATGCGCAAATGTCAGTCGGGCGACACTGGCACTATCAGCCCGCTTCCGTGGGACCGCATCGGGCGTGAGGCCGACGTAATTCTGTTCATGGATGGTGTGCAGTGGCGAACCGATGGGGACGTGGCCCCCGACGGACGGCTGGACCCTTCCGCAATTTTCGGCAAAAAGTACAGCCCCGCCGATGCCGACAATGAATCGACGATCAACCTGGGTGTCAATATTGACGCGACGACGGCTGCGGATACGTCGATCCAATACCGCCCGCGCTATCGTGAGGCTGGAGCTTGGGGCACGACCGGATCACTGCAGGCGAACATGATCTTCGCCGACCTGCATGGCGAGACCCGGTCTTATGACGCCATCGTAAGGCGAAACCTGCGGCCCAACGCGACGCCCCAGTCCTGGACCAACTAGCCGCTCCGTGGGCCTGTGACCTGCGCCGCCTAGCGATTGATGTGTTCTACCCCGCTGGCGGGGCGTGTGACGACGCGCCGCTGCATAACGGTTATTAACCCCCTTGTGAGGCTCTGCCAATGTTTCGCTCGATGATCGCATTGTTGTTTGCTGCGCTGCTCCTGATGCTTTCGGCCCCGGTCGGGGCTCAACAGGACGGCCAGATTTTCGCCAACTCCGATTTCCGCAAGGCTGGCACCGATGGCGTGCCGACGGGATGGGATCGTCGCACCGCCACCAGCGGCTATGTCAAGACTCACGCTCAGGCTGACCCAAGCTATGTGGAGATCGGCGTGGAGGCCGAGGGCGAAGACAGCTTCATTCAGCAAGTCGCCAAGTTGCCCGAGGGTGCCAAGCAGGTGAAGTTGACGGTCAAATACCGTTGGTCGGATATCGAGCCCGGCAAGCAGGGCCATCAGCGGGGCAAGATTCAAGGCCGTTTTACCAAAGCCGGCAAGGACACGGGCGCGTGGATCGACATGGGCAATCTCACGGGGTCCAACGCTGAGTGGGTCGAGTCAACCCGCACCGTCAACGTGCCTGCGGAGGTTGACGGGATCATGCTGCGTTTGGGGATGTATGGTGTATTGGCTGGCAAGGTGGAGGTCGCCTCGGCCACGGGCCAGATCATCACGGCTGAAGCATTGGCCGCAGTCCGTGAGCAGTACCGTCCGAAGGAACCCTACGGCCCGCAGGTCAGCGATGCACGCTTCGGTCGCATCATGCGCGGCATTAACATCAACGGCTGGTTCTGCCAGCCCTGGAACCAGTCGGTCAAAGGCAAGAAGGGCGGCTTCAACGCTGAGTTCTTCCAGAGCTACATCACCGACGATGACATAAAGATGATCATGGCCATGGGCTTTGATCACATTCGCCTGCCTGTTGACCCCCAGTTTCTCATCAACAACGAAACCGGCCAACTGGTGACGGAGCTGCTGCCTGAGTTGGACCGCGCCATTGCGTTGATTCGCGGCAACGGCCTGGCGGTCATTATCGACATTCACCCAAAAAACAACAGCTTCAAGGGGCTTTCGGGCAAGCAGGTGTTGCGTGAGGCGTTCGTGAAGTGGTGGGGCGAGTTCGCCAGCCACATGGCCAAGACGACCGACCCCGAGCATGTGTTCCTTGAGTTACTCAACGAGCCGGGCGGGCAGACTTACTGGGCCAATGCCACGTGGGAGGCGTATCAGGATCAGCTCATCACCGTGGTGCGGGCTGCGGCACCGGAGCACACGATCATCGCCAATGGCGGCGCGTATCAGTTGGTCAAGGAGTTGGGCCGCGTCAAGCCCCATCCGGATCGCAACGTGATCTGGGCGGTGCACTACTACGAGCCTTCGCCGTTTACCCATCAGGGCGCGCGATGGATGAAGGATTGGTACCACCCGCTCAATGAAGTGCCCTGGCCGCTGACTGCTGAAAATGTTGAAGAGACCATCGCCAAGCTCAAGGACATGCCCGCCAAGGCCAATTCCATCGAAGTGCTCCACGACCAGGTCAAGAGTGGTTACGCCACGCGGGCATTCATGGAGGCGCAGATCGCTCAAGTCGCGGCATGGTCCCGCGAGAACAACATTCGCGTGCATATCGGTGAATACGGCGTGGTGGACAACGCCCCGCGCGACAGCCGCGTACGTTACCTGCGTGAGATCAACGAGGTGTTCGACGCCCAAGGCATCGCGCGGTCGATGTGGAACTACTCCGGCAGCAACTACTCGGTGGTAACAGGCAAGGACGAGCCAGGTATGCGCAGCCCGGATGAAGAACTCGTCGAGGCGATGGGCTTGAGGAAGCAATCGTCACCCGCTAAACACGCCGACTGATGGCGCGGTGACAATCAACAAAAAAAGCGGCCGCGCTCGTGCTGAGCGCGGCCGCCATTTTTTTTATTTGAACGACGCAGCCATATCGACCTTGGCGGATTTGACCTCGGCCTTTTTGAACGTGCTGTTCTTGACCAGGCCCTTGAGGAAGGTGTCGTACCCCTCGCGGTCCATGGGCAGGTTGACAGCCTTGCCGGTGATGCCGCTCTGGATCATGGCGTTGGCCATTTCGACGCTGTGGATGCCGTCGGTGGCCGGGGCGATGAGCGGGGTGCCATCAAGGATCGCAGCGACGAAGTTCTCGGTGATCGTCTGGTGAGCCCCCGCACCTGGCTTGCCGCCCACGTCGATCACCATCTTGTCGCGCGTGACAGTGGGGAAGGACTGAGTTGTAGTATCACAGATGTGCTTGACGGATTCGGTGGTGCGGTGGAACTCGACGGGCTTACCGGGCTCGATGATGATCTTGCCGCGATCACCGGTGATCTCCAGACGGTTGGTGCCGGGGGCCTCACCGGTGGTGGTGATAAAGACGCCCGTGGCACCGTTGGGATACTCGAGGAACGCCGTGACATCATCTTCGACTTCGATGTGGTGGTACTTGCCCAACGTCATGAACGCCTGGATTTTGGAGGGCTTGCCACAGAGCCACTGGAAGAGGTCGAGGTTGTGGGGGCACTGATTGAGCAGCACACCGCCACCCTCACCGCCCCACGTGGCGCGCCAGCCGCCTGAGTCGTAGTAGCGCTGACTTCGGAACCAGTCGGTGGCAATCCAGTTGGTGCGACGAATCTCGCCCAGGTCGCCGGCGGCGATCATTTCTTTGACGCGCTGATAGGAAGCCGTGGTCCGCTGCTGGAACATGGCGGAGAAGACCACTCGGCCCTTGACTTTCTCATAGGCGGCGTTGGTTTCCTCGGCTGCCTTGGCGGTCACAGCCACGGGCTTTTCGCTCATGACATGGATGCCACGCTTGAAAGCTTCCTGGGCGAAAACCGGGTGGAAGTAGTGGGGGGTGGCGATGAGGACAGCGTCAACCAGACCCGAGTCCAGGAGTTCCTCACCGGTGTTGAAAGTCTTGACGTCGGGGGCCTTGGCGACGGTGGCGGTCAGTCGTGCCGGGTCGATGTCGGCCACAGCTGTGAGCTTGAGCCTTGCCACCTTGGGGAAATAGCCGACGTGGATGGAGCCCATGCCGCCGACGCCGATGATGCCGATGCGTACTTCATTCATGATTTGTCTTGGAGCCTCGTGGGGGTGGAGTAGAAACGAAGTCACACAGTGTACTTTGAAGGGCCAACGGGCACAAAACCGCCGCAGCCGCGGGACGGGGAAAAAAGCGATCTCGGCCACCCAGGCGATTTGGCTTATTTCCAACTCTTCGCTACCCTGTGGCCTCTCGAAATTGCGCGCCGCGGACCGATCCCGACAGCGCAAAGCGAGTCGGCGTCTGAGCGGATGGCAGCCACCAATCAGTCCACCGCAGCGCCGTACTTTAAGCCCTTTTTCAGAGGTCCCCATGCCCAGCCAAGGCGTTATCACTCAGGTCATCGGCTCGACTTTCGATGCCAAGTTCGACGAGCATCAGATGCCCGAAATCTACAACGCGTTGACCGTCAAGGACACGCACAAAGGCCTTAATATCGACCTCACCGGTGAAGTGCAGCAGCACTTAGGCGGCGGGCAGGTCCGAGCCGTGGCGCTGGGCAGCACCGACGGCCTGACGCGCGGCATGGTGGTGACCGACACCGGCGAAAGCGTCAAGGTTCCCGTGGGCGAGCAGGTGTTGGGCCGCGTGTTTAACGTGCTGGGCCAACCCGTCGACGAAAAGGGGCCGGTGCATGCCGACAAATACCGCCCCATTCACCACGCCCCGCCCGAGTTCACCGAGCTCAACCCTAAAACTGAAATCCTTGAGACAGGCATCAAGGTCGTGGACCTTCTGTGCCCCTTCGTTCGCGGCGGCAAAATCGGCCTCTTCGGTGGTGCCGGGGTGG
Organism: Phycisphaeraceae bacterium; assembly: GCA_041736565.1. Lineage (GTDB taxonomy): Bacteria > Planctomycetota > Phycisphaerae > Phycisphaerales > Phycisphaeraceae > JBBDMX01. Next base: position 23,446 of record JBGSTK010000129.1, read on the forward strand.
GTAAGACCGTCATCATCCAGGAAATGATTGCCCGCATTGCGCGAGAGCACGGCGGTTACTCTGTGTTTGCTGGCGTCGGCGAGCGCACCCGAGAGGGCAACGATCTCTGGCTGGAACTGGGCGAAGCCGAGTTCAAGGACGCCCAGGGCAAAGTCTCCAAGGTGCTCGACCGCGTGGCGATGGTCTTCGGGCAGATGAACGAGCCGCCTGGTGCGCGTCTTCGCGTGGCACTGTCAGGCCTGACCATGTGCGAGGAGTTCCGCGATTCCTCGGGCAAAGAGACGCTCCTATTTATCGACAATATTTTCCGATTCACGCAGGCGGGTTCCGAGGTCTCTGCGTTGCTAGGCCGCATGCCTTCAGCCGTGGGTTATCAGCCGACGCTGTCAACGGAAATGGGCGCGTTGCAGGAACGGATCACCTCGACGGACAAGGGCGCCATCACCTCCGTGCAGGCCATCTACGTTCCTGCTGACGACCTGACGGACCCCGCCCCAGCCACCGCGTTTTCCCACCTCGATGCGTTCGTCGTGCTCTCACGCGGCATTGCGGAAAAGGGCATTTACCCAGCCGTGGATCCGCTGGGTTCGACGTCGCGCATTCTCGAACCGGGCGTGCTGGGTGAAGAGCACTACCAGGTCGCACGCCGAGTGCAGACGATCCTTCAGCGATACAAAGATTTGCAGGACATCATCGCCATTCTCGGCGTCGATGAACTGAGTGAGGAAGACAAGCTCATCGTGGCGAGGGCTCGCAAGATGGAGCGCTTCCTGAGTCAGCCGTTCTTCGTCGCCGAGCAGTTCACAGGCTTCCCTGGCATTTACACGCCGATCAAGGAAACGATCTCCAGCTTCCGCCGCATCGCCGATGGCGAAGGCGACGACCTGCCCGAGAGCGCCTTCATGTACGTGGGCACGCTCGATGATGCCCGCGCCAAGGCCGAGAAGATGGCGTGATTAAGCCGCAGGCGTGACCAAAGAAACGCGCACGAAGTAAGCGCATTCTCCTTGCGACGTTATCCACCCGGGTTCCTTATCTGCAGCACGGCGCGGGCATGGCGCGCGTAGGGACCACGCAGGTCGGCGGCGTAGGTTTCGAGAATACGTCGGCCCAACCCTTCATGATCGCCCAACCGATAAAGCGCACGCGCCAGCGAAAGCTCGCGCAGCGAATCGCTCCGTGCCTGCGTGGCGACGCCGTTGCCGACGGATGAGAATCGTTTGGCATCGTGCAGGGTGGTCGTCGCGTGGCCCATGATGCCGGGCTGGTTGAGGACCTTCGCCAACACGAGGGCTGCTCGTGAATCACCCAAATGCTCCAAGGCCAACGCGCAGGCGCGATGGTGTGACAGCGCTTGATCGGCATCGAGCAGCGCGGCTTTCTCAAGGATGAAATCCACCGCGCGATGATCGCCAATGTTGCCCAGCGAGACGATGAACTGGTCGAGCTGACTCAAGCTGCGGCCGAACTGCCCCATGCCGCGGAAGTTCCAGCCTTCATCCCAGCCCGGCTCCTTCGCGACGTACGCCAGCAACACATCAAGACCCGCTGGGTTGCCCAGCACCGCCAGCAAATGCGCCCGCATCAGGCGGTAGTCGGCATCAGTCTCGTTGCGGTAGGCAGCCACGAGCAGAGGCAGTGCACGCTCGACGTGCGAGAAGATTGCGGCCAAGTCAGGGTAATTGAACTTGGCGTCGATGCGATTTTTTCGCTGATCGAATTTGTCCTGAAGTTGTGTGCCTTCGACGACGTGAGCGACGGCCTGGGCGAGCTGATCATCCGACAAGGGAAAAGGGTCGGTGGCACTCAGAGCCTCGGTGGGCAGGCAACCTGCGGCGACGAGTTGCTGTTGAATGGGGCGTAGGTCAAGTTGGCGAATGCTCTGCTGCTGTTTCGCAGCGGCTGCGGCGACCAGACCGACAGCATAACCCTGATTCTGCACATCGGGCTGCATGCGCAGGACAGGCATGGCATCGCGGTGGGCACTGATGCCCAGACCCGTGACGACGATGCCGTCCAAGCCGAGAGGCAGCAGCGCCCGCAACGGCACCCAGACGGTGGAGTCCGTGACGCCCAACTGCTTGGCCAGGAACAACGGGTGAACTGTGAAGCCGTGCGTGTCGAAGTTCGACGATGCGATGTGGATGGCATCGGGCCATGTGCGATGGAGCAGGATGTCCATGGGGCTGACGGTGACATCGCCGGTGATACGTCGCCGCTCGCGCGTGTCGATGAGTTGGGCGATATCCCATGCGTCGCTGAATTTTTCGCGTGCGTAAACCTGCAGGTGCCATGCGTCGACGACATCGTTGTCATCGGTGAACATGTAATCGGTGTTGGTGTATCGAGCGCCCAGCGCGATGGGGGAGAGGCCAGCGCCTTGCACTGCGGGTTCGTCGGCAGTGATGTACTCGAAGGAAGCGCCCGCGGCAGCGGCCACATCGGCGTTGCCCGTCGCGTCGATGACGGTGTTGGCCAGCACCACGCCACGGCCCTGCGGTGTGGCAATCACGGCACCAGTCACCCGGCCGTCGCGCACCAAAGCGCCGACGCACAACGCGCCCTGCCAGATGGTCGCGC
>JBGSTK010000036.1:0-3334 GCA_041736565.1 Phycisphaeraceae bacterium
GGTGGCTGGGCCGCGCCCGTTGTCCGGTTGGGTTATCATCGCGAGGTGCAGAGCCCCGGCGTGGCCGGCCACGCCAACGACCATCCGGTCGGAGGCCACGGTCAGCCGCTGTTCCTGGTTCACAGCGAATGCAAAACTACCCTCGACGCCGGACATGTCCGCCAACGTCCGCACGTCGCCGAACTTCGGCTCCAGACCCGACAGATCGACAGCGATGGCGGCGACGGTGCGACTGTCCTTGAGGAACACCACCTCCTGCCCCAGCGGGCCGTGATGGTAGAACCCGGCGGCCTTGACGGTCTTGCGCGGCTTGTCGGCGGGGGCTGGCACCACCGTCTTGCCCGAGCCGTCGGGATGGATCAGGTAGATCTCGTCGCGGTCGCTGAAGACGATCCACGTCCCGTCGTCGCTGATGTCGATCGATCCTGCATCGCCACTGGTGTTGGGAATAATCTGGGGCGCAAAGGTACGGATGGGACTGATGGCGATGCCATCGGGAGACGCGTAGAGGAAGTAGCCGTTGCCGCTGATGTCCGACGCCGGCGCGAAGCGTGCTATTTCCTTCTTGTTACTCGGCTCAAGCGGCCGGGGCGTGGGCAAAGGCTCCAGTGCCGTTGCGGCGTGGGCGGACAACATCACAAGGACCACCACCGGGCAAAAGAACAAACTGCGCATCATCAAGGCACTCCATGTAGCCAATCAACCAACCATCGTTACGCCACATCAAACGAAGTTCTTACCGCTCGCTGGGTGGCCCAGCTGCTTCGTCACCCGTCGCCTGGCAGTGGGGGCCGAAGTAGATGCGCTTCCACTGCGTTAGCGGCCGCTCGGTCGTGGTCCGCAACGAACCCGCGTGCATGTAGTCAAACTCCACCCCATCGATGGTCACATTGTCACCGAAGGAAATGTCAATGAACTTCGGCAGAGACTCGAACCAGACCATAAAGAGCCTCTCCGCCTCCACCTTGAGCGCCTTCTGGTATCGTCCATCGACCGTTTCCCAACGTGTTCTGCCCAGCGCAGCACCATGCAGGAAATTGTTCCAGCAGATGACCAGACGCGCCTTCTCGATGTCCTTGCTGATGGTCCGGATCGTCGATCCTTTCTCGAACATGGCCGAGGGAACAAAGCGGCAATCCACTTTCGTATCGCCGTGCTCGAAGACCGCATTGGTGTAGTTCTTATAGCTCAAGCCCAGGAAGGCATTACGAGTTAACGGACGATCCGGCAGGCCCCCTTGTACTGTGCCGCCCTTCACCGTCAGATCCGGCGACTCGAGATAGTTGGTCCAACTCGCGAAGAACGCGCCGTCGAGGAGGATCAGGGTTCCGTGTGGCCCGATGCGGGGCCGCGCCGCTCGTCCGGGATGCATGCGACTGTCGGGCCCGATGATCAGCGGCGAATCGACGGAGAACTCGTCGAGCATATCGACTCGGCCCAGAACCTCAGTGGTAACCTCCTGGTTCTTCGCGAAGCCGAAGTACTGGCTGAGGATAATCTTCTGCAGGCCCGGGTCGGTGTCGCAACGGAAGAAGGCCGGTTGGTCTCCGACGAATTTGGCTTCACCGTTGCCGCCCATGCTGCCGCCATGCTTGATCCACACGTGCCCGTAGTGGCGCCGTCCGGCGCCGTCGCCGCCGCAACTCAGGTGTGCGTTGCGACCGACGGTGAGGTGCCGAAATTCGGACCGAAATCCGGCGTTGCGCATCGCCTCGCCGCTCAGATCCACGCTGTAACGTTTGTCCGATGGTGGAAAAACAAGATCGGTGTCCTGACCGAACACGACGCTTTGCGGCGTCTTTCCGTTCTCCAGCCAACTGGCGGGGTCGAACGGGTCGGGGCCCTGCTTGTTCCGTCGTGCCTGCGAATTTATTCCCGGGTTGGCCCAGACATAGGTGTGCCCGCCGCTCCACGTGCCCTTTAGGAACTCCTCTTTTCCAGTCACCTGCGGCCAGATCGCCTTATCGTCGAACTGCGGCTCGTGGGCTGTGGCTTGGTCATAGCCTGGGGCGTCGGCGGTGGCGGACCAGTCGATCTGCGGCTTATAGTCCTCGCGATCCGGTTGCCACATCCGCTCGGCGTCAGCGCCCAGCGCGGGAACAGAGAAAAGCATGGTCAGGAGAGTCATCAGTGCCAGCAATCGTTGCATATCAAAACTTTCAGTGGTGGGTGTGTGGAGTAAACGCAAAACGTTATTGTCGCGCGACGATCCCGGTGCCCGACGGATTGCCCAACTCACGTATGTGTCCATCGTCGGTGAAACTCAGCAGGTTGCGATAGCCGGGGTAGAGGGCATGGAGGACGACGGAGACGTCGCTGTCGATTATCTGTTGGCGACCGTGCCGAGAACCAGTGCGACCAGCAGAAGTAGGACAGCATTTCTCATTCGGCTGCTCCGTAGGAGGATCAGGGCACCACACGCACGGCGCGATCAATAGAAGCCGTTGGGGTCGTGGAATCCGGACGAGCTGTTGTCGTTAGGATGCGTCCACATATCCAAGGGATCCGTGGGGTCGCTGACCTGCTTCCAGGGGAGCAGACTGGCGTGGCCGTCGAGAAACACATTGGCCACCACCTCGCCATGACGGTCGGAGATTCGCGACACGCCGCCGGCCATCGGTGCCCCCGTGCTGTTGGCCTTGCCGTAGTCGGTGCCGACGCCCAGATACCAGACCCGTTCACTCATGAGCATCTGCCGAACAGGTGCGGTGAACTGCTCCGTCCGGTAGGCGTTGTAGCTCCAACTGCCACCCTTGCGTTCCCGGACAGGGCGATAGTTGGCGAAGTAGCACACCGCGTCGCGTGACGAGGTCTCACCCAGCACCTGCCCACCGAGCCCCGTGCCGTGGTCGTAGCCCACCGGGTAGGCGGCATTGAACCGCCCCGTGCCGTTGTGCGACTCGGAGGGGCAGTTGTACATCGGCGGGGTAGGTGTTGACGGCGCGCCAGCCATCAACTCCTCGTGCAGCGTCACGAACCAGTTGAACTTCCAGGGCGACCAGTAGTTGCCCTTGTTGTCGCGGGAGATAAGCCTGCCCTTTTGATCCGTGGCCCACACCTGGTGCGCCACGCCCCATTGCCGCAACTGCGACAGGCACTTGACACGGCGGCCAGCCTCCCGCGCCGAGCCCAGCGCGGGCAGTAGCAACGCGATCAAAAGCGCGATGATACTGATAACCACCAGCAGTTCGACAAGCGTGAAACCATGTAGGGGCCTGAGGCGGCACAATGAACACGCGGGTTCATGGGTACGGCGTCGGGTGTGTGCCCGGCGCGACGAACGCTCGTAGCGTTCGCCAGCGTGCTCGCCCGCAATGACCCCTACATGGAGACC
>JBGSTK010000037.1:0-5867 GCA_041736565.1 Phycisphaeraceae bacterium
CCGTTGGCGGTGACCGTGCGACCGGCGAGCATCGCCACGGAACCGATACCTCCGAGGGTCGTGCCGGCGTTGGCCGTAATCAAGCCGCCCTCACCGGAGGTGGCCGAGACAGTGCCGTTAATCAACAAGGTTCCGCCGGTCACGCTGATACGTGGCGTGTTGGTGGTGCCGTCATTATTCAGCGTGGTGGTGCCGTTGAGGATGAGCGTGCCGCTGCCTGTCTTGGCGACCAAGCGCCCCTTGGCGTCAATGCCGGCATTGGCAGTGGTGGTGGTATTGGAACCCACACTGATGCTGCGCGGGTCGTTGGAATTACCGCCACCCCCGATGGTAATCTTCTTCTTGAGTGTGAAGTTGTCTCCCGTGAAAGTGATCGTTCCGCCCGTGACTTCGTGAGTAATGGCGTTATTCAGCGAACGCGGGGCATTAAGGGCGGTGAAACTCGTGCTATTGGTGACGGTCATGGTGCCGGTGCCCAGCGCATCGTTGGCACCCAAGTGAATGGCTGGTACGCCACCGCTGGAGGAGAACCTGACCGTGCCGCTGTTGTTGGCCGCGGTGGCATTGAAGATGACGGTCCCGGCATTGGTACCGTTTCCGGAGAACTGCGTCGTGCCAGATTGCCAAGTGACGGCTGCATTGATTTCCAGCGTGTTGCCGCCAGCGATATTCCACGTGCCGCCCTGCGCACGGAGCTTGCCGGTGTTGATCGTATTGGTGCCCGCCCCTGAACTGTCCAGTCCCGAAGTTGCCCCAAGGATGAGTTCGGCCCCGCCATTGGAACCAATCGACCATCCGGCCGACTGAAAGTTGACGGCGGCCACGGTGCGGCCTGTGCCGATGTGCGGCTGATTCGCTGTGGGCGCACCCGAGAAGACCGCAGTATCCGTCGTGGTGTCGCTGGCCGGGGCAACCCCGTTCACCCAGTTATCCCCCAAACTCCATGCTGTGGTGGTATCGCCGTCCCACACGATGTTGCCTGCCTGGGTCTGGCCTATCGCCAACCCCAACGATCCTACTGCTGCTGCTAAGTAGAATGTCGTGCGTGTCATCTCGAAGTTCTCCGTAAAGTGGTCCAGATGGGTATTTGATTCGCTGACACAAAGCGACACGCCGCGGTCTGGCGGCGGGTCGCGTCACGGGTTAATCAATCAAGCCTGCTCGCGCCGGCCACGGCCGAGCATCAACATGCCACCCAGCCCCAGCAGCGCCAGCGATGCGGGCTCGGGGATCACTGTCACGAAGCCGGTGCCAGCGAAGAAGGTGTCGTTGGTGAAGGTCGCGTTACTGCTGGAGTGGCCGTAGGTGCCCGCTGTAGTGAACACATTGGCACCGAGCGTGAGGCTCGTGATCGAGCCTTGGCTGACCTGGGCGGCCAGAAGATTGAGTATCGCCCCATCGGCGATGAGCAGCGCCGACTCGGCACCAAGGGTGCTGCCGGCTGCGATACGAACCTGGCCGGTGTTGATCGTCGTTCCGCCAGCCCATGCGTTGGCCGTGCCGCTCAAGGTCACGTAGCCTGCACCATTCTTGGTAAAGCCGGTCACATTGGATCCAATCGAACCGGTGATGTTGGACCACGTGGTGTCCGTATTGGTGCCGCCCCAAGTCAGTGTGCCTGTGTGATTGACACCTCCATCCAAACGAACGCCGCCGCCGGCATTCTCGTTATTGGCGACCGTGATATTCCCTGTTCCACTGATATCGCCGTTGATATCCACGCGTCGATCCACGCCACTGTTGGTGTTGGCATTCTGCGTGATCAGCAGGTTTCCGCTGATGGTGACGTTGGGATTGACGGCGAGCGTGGCATCACTTGATGAGCCGCCGGTCGGACCGGTGATCGCGGCGGTGCTGGCCCCATTGTTCATGGTCAGGAAGTTGGTTCCGTTGGAGTTGACGGTTAGCGAACCCCTGTTGGTGGCGCGGAGAGTGCCTGCGGTTGCGTCGATGTCCAGCGTAAGCGTATAGCTACTCGTGGAGGTATTTTCTGCCGTCGCTCCAATCGCATTGGGGACTCCGCCACTCCAGGTGCCGGCAGCACTCCAGTTGCCGTTGGCGATGATTGTTGCGCCGTGCGCTCCGGTGGTCAACAAACCGAACGATGCGAGGGTAGCGATCAGGGTTGCGTTGCGAGTCATGTCCGAATCTCCATAAAAGAAGCCAAATGAGACACCAAAGTGACCCGAAGGAGGAAACGTTCCTCTCCGGTGATTCAACAATTCAAACAGTCGAGCCAGGCCCGTCGTCGGGCACCACGAGCGTGGGTACCACCACCCGTGCCTGTGGCTGGGTGGGAAGCTTGTTTTCAATCCGCTCCAACAGCAGGGATACGAGTTGCTGACCGATCTCTCTGTTGCGCTTGTCCATCGTGACATTGGGGACGCAGGGTTCGAATCGGCGGTCGATACGGTCAGCCCAGTAGTTGTCATAACCTGCGATCGCCACATCGCGGCCGGGCACCAGGCCGTGGAGGCGAATGCCCGCCGCCACCGGGAAGATGTCGCCGTCACTGACGCACATCACCGCGTCGACCGGATCGGCGCGTGTGAAGCAAGGAAGCAGGTAGCCCGCCATCGTCCGGGCGTTGTGCCTGAAGCGTGCCTCCTGCCCCTCTGAGTGAGGCAGTGCTTCGTTGACCACCATCGGCTCAAGCACTTCCAAGCCCGCTTCATGCATGGCACGTTGGTAGCCACGGTTGCGATCGCGGAACCAGTAGGCATCGTCCACGCCAGCCGTGTGCAGCCGCAAGATGCGCTTGCGCCCTTGCGCGATGAGATGCCGGGTCGCCTGATACGCCCCCGACTCATGATCCGAATAGACGCGGTCAAACTCCGCACACTCCGGCTGGTTGCCGTAAACCACCATGGGAATCCCGGCATCGCGGAATGCGTGAATCAGTTCCGTGGCCCCGGCCGGTGTGCCCAGGTATCGCCCCAGCACCACGCCTCTGGGCCGACCCGCCACGAGTTTCGCCAGGCCTTCGCCCTCAACGAGTTCGGGGTAGAGGTTGGTGCCGTGGAGCCCAGCGTCAAAGACGGCATCCAGCGCGCCGCGCTCGATGAAAAGTTCCCATCCGGTTGAAACGATGCGGTCGGTGATCTGATCGCCCAGTCGTCGCGTCAACACGCACACGGTGTCGGAGAGCACGCCGCTGGCTTTGGGGGTTGTCGCCCTGCGTTTGACGACGCGTCGTCGTGGCGACGCAGCGTGGAGCAGGCCCTGCTTTTTGAGTTCGTGTACCGCGCTGCGGACCGTGCCGCGCGCAACGCCGAAGCGTTCCGCCAAGGCACGTTCAGACGGCAAGCGGTCTCCGGTGTTGAGGCGACCTTCACGGATGAGGCGCTCGACGCCCTGCAAGACGCGAATGCGTGGCGTATAGCCGGTCGTGAGGTTGTGATCGATTTGAGCTATGGCCATGACAAGTGTCCCCGCGGGTGCCCCAATGATAACCCAAAAGGTGACCCAACGCAACCGTTTGGTATTGTTTTTTGATCAAATTATTTTGGATGGTCGCTTTTTCGTTGTTCCACCTTGTTTTCGGGCATATTTGACAGAATGGAAGGTAATTCGTCCGCCTCAATGGTCTAATTTATGGTACAAATTGGTGAGTCATGTCAACTTTTTCATGGGACCACGCGACACAAAAGTCGCGATGGGTTCGGGTATGATGGCGAAGCCTGTCGGGGCAACGTTCCCTCGCGATGCCCACGCGGCTCCTGACAGCCAACACCCACCCCCCAGGATTTCCTTGTCACCATGTCAACACTCACGCCCGCAATCAAACCCACGGCTCGTCAACTGCAATATCAGGCCTGGGAGTGCGGGTTGTTCCTGCACTTCGGCATCCGCACCTTTTACGAGGGCCATCGCGACTGGGATGCCAAGCCCATGCCGCCCGAAGGCTTCAATCCCACATCGCTCGATTGCGATCAATGGGCCACGGTCGCGGTGGCCGGGGGGATGCGCTACATGGTGCTGGTGGCCAAGCACCACGATGGGTTTGCCAACTGGCCCACAGCCTATTCGCAGTACAGCGTCAAGCAGACGCCCTGGCGCGATGGTGGGGGGGATGTGGTGCGTGACTTCGTCGCCGCCTGCCGTCGGCATGGTTTGGCGGTGGGGCTTTACTACTCCCCAGCTGAGTGGGGCGGCAAGTTTGACGATGCCGAGGGCTACGACCAGCACTTCTTAAACCAGATCACTGAACTTTTAGGCAACTACGGCCCCATCGACATGCTCTGGTTTGACGGGTGCGGCTCCGAAGACCACCAATACGACTGGCCACGGATCATCGCCCGCATCCGCCAACTGCAGCCGGGCATTCTGCTCTTCAACATGGGCGATCCTGACTACCGCTGGGTGGGCAACGAAAGTGGCTTGGCGGACTTGGGCAACTCCAACGTCGCGGATCACATTCCGCTGTCGGTCAACAAGACCGATGGCCCAGCCATGCCCAAGCCCAAGTGGCTTCCCGCCGAGTGCGACTTCATGATGCGCGACTTCAACTGGTTTTACAGCGATGCCGACATCCACACTGTCAAAACCCTCGCCGAGCTGATGGGCATCTATTACTACAGCGTCGGCCGAGGCGCCAACTTCCTGGTCAACATCGGCCCGGATCGTCGAGGGTTGCTGCCTGAGCCCGATGCAACGCGACTCATTGAATTCGGCGCGGAAGTTCGCCGACGCTTCGGCTCACCGTTGGCGACGATGGCCGATGGCACGTGGAGTGACGGCACCTGGACGTACAAACCCGAGAAGCACGTGCGGCTCGACCATGTCGTGTTGCAGGAAGACCTGACGGATGGTCATCGTGTCACGCACTTTGCCGTACGCATCAGTGTCTATTGTGGCAACCCGAACAAGCTCATCACGCTGGCACAGGGCACGACCATTGGTCACAAGGTGATCGTGCCGTTCCCGCTGGTCCGCGCTGCGAGAGTGATCGTTGAAGTAACCACCAGCGATGGTCCCGCCCACCTGACGACCATCAATCTGCACAGCGCCAATGCATAGAAACCGTGGATCAGGCGTGAATCGACGGCTCAGTTTTCGTCCAGCGCCTGCCACACCTGATCCTGCCAGATATTGGCGCCGGTACTGAAGGATGCGGGCAACGGGAGCAACGGCTGTTCAATGGCAGCTAATGGAACCCAGCGGCCCGAGCCGTCGATGCGCGCGGCGTTGACTCCCTCCGCTTGATGACGCGAGCGTGCAGCGGCATAGGTGCTCACGTTGTCGGCCGTTACCGTGGTTAGGAGTGCCAAATCGCCCTGCCGGGTCATCTTGGCTGGGAAGTTGGCCTGCGGCCAATCCACCGTCGGGCGGCTGCTGTAGTCGGAGCGCGTGTTGTCGTTGACGTTGGATCCCGGCGGCCAGGTGTTACTCGTGGGGGTGTTGGGCCTGCGGTTGGTGGAGCAGTAAAACGGTGCCGGCCCGGGGAGGATGTCCGTCGCATAGAGTCGGCCGTAGGCCATCAAACCCTTGATCGAATTGGTCGCCCACCACTTGTCGAAGATCAAAAAGTGGAATTGCTTGACGCCTTCGTATCCAATCGGCACGTAGTCATGGCTGTCGGCGGCATAGGTCACCAAGCCCATGACGAGTTGCCGCTGATTGCTGACGCAGATGACGCGCCGGGCGGCATCGCGCGATCTCCCGATGGCGGGCAACAGGATCGCGATGAGCACCGCGATGATGCTGACCACCACCAGCAATTCGATAAGCGTGAAACCATGTAGGGGCCTGAGGCGGCACAATGAACACGCGGGTTCATGGGTACGGCGTCGGGTGTGTGCCCGGCGCGACGAACGCTCGTAGCGTTCGCCAGCGTGCTCGCCCGCAATGACCCCTACATGGAGACC
>JBGSTK010000038.1:0-31222 GCA_041736565.1 Phycisphaeraceae bacterium
AGAGGTCTCCATGTAGGGGTCATTGCGGGCGAGCACGCTGGCGAACGCTACGAGCGTTCGTCGCGCCGGGCACACACCCGACGCCGTACCCATGAACCCGCGTGTTCATTGTGCCGCCTCAGGCCCCTACATGGTTTCACATTGATCGAACTGCTGGTGGTGATAAGCATCGTCGCGGTGCTTATCGCCCTTTTACTGCCAGCGCTGACCGCGGCGCGGAACCAAGCCCGGCACACGCTTTGCGCCTCCAACCAGCGGCAGTTGGTGATCGGGCTGACCGCCTACGCCACCGAGCAGGCCGGGCAGATGCCGCTGGGGCATGTCCATTGGCGATTGGCCCACGGCACGCCGCTGTACACGCCGTCGGAAAAGCTGGTCATGCTAGCGCACTTGTGGAAGGCCCAGCTCGTCACGGCACAAGCGGCGTTCTATTGTCCGCTGACCGAATCAATAGTGAAAGGGGGCACGCCGTGGCCACCAGGCAGCGTGGCGGGGCAGACGACCAGCACCTCGTATGTGCCTCGCCCAACCCCGGGCCTGCGAAGCGTCGGTAGCCCGAACCTCAATTGGGCGTGGTCCACGTACTGGCCCAGCGTCGGCGCTTCGCCAACGACGATGCCGCCAACACTGCCCAAGTTGCACCGCATCCCCGATGAGGTCCGCGCCGCCAAGGCGGTGTCCGGCAACCCCTACAACGGCAGGGTCGCCATTCTCTCCGACGCCATCGACAGCCTCAATCGATACCGGCAGCACCGTCTGCCCGCCAACGTCGGGTATCTCGACGGCTCGGTGACGGTGATGCCTGACTCAAACATGGTCGCGGTGCTGGATCAACTGGTCAGTCCCGATCCGGGCTATCACCTTTACGCAACCAACAATCTCGTGTTCGTCGAGGCATGGGAGGCAATGGATGCCCGCTGATTTACTGCGCGACGTTCACGCGGGTCCCACTGCAATGGCGATCTTGGGGCCGGGGAAGACACGCGGCCGCGGGGGCGTTTCCCAAGCAGACAATGAACGGGACAAGCTCATTGGGCTGCACAACCGGCGGGTAGAATCGCTAATGGCGCGGATATGCCTGGATCCATCCAGCCGTGACTTGGGCGGGTTCATCCAGCCCGACACCGCCCACGCCGACACGCGCAACTCCATCTACGACGGCTTTGAGTTGTTCGCGGCTTACTTGCTGCCCAATTGGACGGAGCACTACGACTCGCCGCGAGTGTGGCGGGCGTTGCAGTTGCATCTGGACTTTATCCGGCGGCGGCAGCGCAGCGATGGCACCATCGACATGGGGCCCACCGGCGTCGGGCTGGCACCGGAAATTGGCTTTACCTTGCCCGGAGCGTGTGCGGTGTATGAACTGGCACGGCAGAGCTCCTTGGCTGGGGCACCCGAGATCATCGCCACGATCGAGGCTTACATCCGCCGTGGCGCCGAAGCTGTCCGTCAAGGGTTTGCCCTCACCTCAAATCATCGCTGGACTGCGATTGCTGGACCATTGGCGCACGCTCACCGGCTGTTTCCCCACCCCGACAACGTCGCCGTGATCGACGATCTGCTGGCCGACGGCATCGACATGGATGACGCGGGCGTGTATCTACACGAGCGAAGCCCGATCTACGACACCGTCGCCAACTGGGGCCTTTTGTATCTGGCCGACGCGTGGGGACGGCAGGACCTTCTCGAACTGATCGAGCGGAATCTGCAATTCACGCTGGCGATGCGTCAGCCCAACGGTGAGGCGGAGACTCTATTCAGTCACCGCCAGGACCGTGGCGAAGTCGGCCGCCGCGGCGGGGACTACTACGTGGCGAGACGGCTGGCAGCGCACACGGGCAACGCCGCGTTCGCATGGTTGGCGCAACAACGCCTTGCCGAGATGGAGCGGAAGGGTAGCGGCAGTTGCTTCATCCCACTGTCACTGCTGCTGCACGATGGCCGGCTGTCGCTTGATCCGGTTGTAGCGCGGGCACCCGACGATAGGGTGGCGCTGTGGTCGCAGCCTGCACAGCTTTGGCGGCGGCGTGTTCGCGATGTCGCTGCGACGGTGTCGGCCGACGCGGGTGGGCACTACTTCGAGCTGACGCAGGGGACTTGGGGCGGCCTGGTCCGATCGGACTCGATCATGAGCTTTCATCATGGTGATGCCATCATCGATGCCATCAAGCTGCGGTGGGGCGGCGGCACCGGAGGATTTCGGCCACATCGCATCGAGCAATTGCCCGATGGCGGCCTGCGGCTGGAGGATCACGATTTTGGCTGGGAACACCAGAGCCATTTTCGGCGACCGGGACGGGATGGGATGCGGCACGTGCCGGGCGATCATCGCGGTGAGTTGACGGTGCATTGGGACAGCGGCCAGGTACGCTGTCAGATCAAGGTGGATGGATGGTCACAGATGCCGTTGAACCTCCAATTCCTGCTGCGTGAGCATGGGCAACTGCAACACCCGAATGGCCGGTTGACGACGCTGGAGCGGCACGGGCGCACGTTCAGCGACGGTCAGGACCTGCTGCTGCAGGTCGGCGATCGTTGGGCGATCCGGATCAGCGGTCTTCCTGCGAGCCAGCACCGAATGATATTGCCTGAGCAGCGGATCATCAGCGGCGACGCCGAACGCCGCTGTCATCGGCTCATCGTAGCGCTGTTCACGCCTTGCGATTTTACGTTCACTCTCGAGCCGCAGAAACTGTAAGCGAGCGACACTGATGTTTGTTCAATGGTCCACAGTTATGGTGTGCCTGCTGGCTTCGACGGTGTTATGCGCCGAGGTTCGGCCGTTGCCGCGCGAGGTGGTGTTTCCCGGCCACGGGCGCATCGGGGCCGACTTCAACGTCAATCAACAGCCTGAAGGAGCTTGGCGGATTCAGCGGGTCCTGGCAAACGAGTTCGACCACTGCTATCGCCGTGGCGAGGAGATCTCGTTGGAGATTGATGTTGCCAATGTCGGCCCGACTGCCCGGTATGCAGCGCGATGGAGTTGGTTCTGGATCGGTGATCGTGAGGCTGACGACCGCGGCGGCGTCGCCTACGTGTCGCGCGGGCTTGAGTCGGAGCAAGTGGCAACGTTGGAGCTTGCCGCCGATGGCATCACGAGTGTTCGCCTGCAACGCAAAGCACCGCAGGAGCCGGGGCTACTGGCGCTGTTCCTGACAACGCAGGAGGACGGACGCGAGATTCATCGCTGGGTGACGAACATCGCCGTGTTCTGGCCGGTGAGCAGTGAGGTGCTGCCCGACTCGCCGTTCTTCGGCGAGACGCGCGGGGTTCGAACATGGCAGAAGCAGCGGGAATTCCCCACTCTGGCGAAGTTGGGCGTGAAGTGGGTACGCATTGGCGCTGCGTGGCACGAGTTAGAGCCGCAACCGGGGGAGTATCAGTGGGAGACGCTCGATGCCCAGTTGGACGCGGTCCGCAAGCACCGCATGCTGGCGATGTTCCTGCCATTCAACGCCCCCCAGTGGGCACGGTCGTACGGGCGCTTGAGCTGGCCACGTGGCGGCGATCACAAGCAGGACCTGACGCCTTCGCCCGACCACTACGGCGACTGGGCTCGCCTCTTCGAACAGGTAACGCGCCGCCACAGCGACGTTGTGCGTGCGGTCAACGTCTGGAACGAGCCGTGGGAGGCCGGCGGCATCACGGACTGGGGCGGCACAGGTGCCCACTATCGGCAACTGCATCGCATGGCTCACATGGGCGTCAGCCGCGCCGATCCGACGGTGCTGGTCGGCGGGAACGACTCTGACGCAAACATTGTTGACAATCTGATGTGCGATCCGCATTGGCGCGACTATGTCAATTTGCTGACCGTGCACTCGCATGGCGGATTTGCCGGCCTCATGATCCATCAGCGCAAGCCAGCCGACATGCCTTTGTGGAACACGGAAATGTGGTACACGGCCCAGTCCAACCGGACGGTGCAGTGGCAGGTGATGGAAATGGCGCGTGGTTGTTCCAAGGTGAACCTCGCGATGCTGGGCAACTTCTTCACGGCCGGGTACAAGGCCGGTGGGTACTATGACCCTAAAGATCCGAATGAGCTGCCCGACCTGGTGCCGCAGCCCAATGCCGTCGCTTACAACACGATGGTGCACATGCTCGAAGGCCATCGCATGGTCGAGGAGTTGTCGCCGCAACATCGGCCCTATCTGGTGCTCTTCGAGCGGGTGCAGCCGAGCACTGCGGAAGCAGAACACGGCGCCTGCGTCGTGATGTTCGGTCAGTCGGTCGAGCGCGATGATCAGGCTTGGCCTCGGGCTGATCCGGGCGATGAGGGCCTTGTCTCGCTGCCGTCGTTGCCGGGCGTTGCGGCTTTCGACAGGTTTGGACGTAGATTCGAGCAGGGCGCCGACGGACGACTGCAGTTGCCGATGTCGCGTGATGTTGTGTATTTGACGGCTCCCGCAGCCGAGGTTCTGCGCCATGCCATTGCCGACATGCATGTGAGGCGGTTTGCGCAACCGCTGCATCTGGCCATCGAAGACGTACAAGGCCCGGCCGATGACGGTGCGCGTTTCCGAGTGTTGGTGACCAATGCAGCGCCGTCGCCGGTTGATGCAAAGATCGAACTCGACCTTGGTGCTGAATGGCAGCTACGGCAGTCTGTTTTCGACGTCGACGATCTGGCACCGGGCAACACGCGGGCGCTGGATGTGCTAATTACCAAGGCCGGCACGCTGGCTGGCGGCAGCGTGATGCTGACGGCCACAACCACGACGCCTTGGGGCAGCGGCCGGTGGCGCGAGCCGCTGACCTTCCGCCATGTGCCTCGCTTTACCCCCGTGCTGGGCGAGGGCGCAGCGCAGTGGGAGGCCGCAGGCATTACGCCCGTCGTGCTGACCTCCGGCGCAGATGCCAACGCGCTGGCGGCCGCAATGCCCTGGGAAGTCGCGCTCAATCAAGCATCAGATAAGCTGTTTGGCCGCTGGGCGCTGGCGTACGATCAGATAAATCTCTATCTGCTGGCCCAGATGCGCGTGGAGCGGCGCTCGCTTCCGTGGGACCAGACACGCGAGGACTGGTTCGCGCTCCATCCCGGCGGCTACGCGTACAAACAGGCACCCGAGTGGCCCTTCACTGGGGAGAACGTGCAACTTGCGATCGACTGCCGCGACAACCCCGATGATTATTTGTACCCGCTCGATGATGCGCGCAGCCGCCGTTACCCGTCGATGCGGGTTGATTATCTGCTGGGGTTCTACGAGACGCGGCAGGGGGGACCGCAGGCGTGGCTCTACCGCCGACCGAGTTCGCCAATGCGGCACCGATATCCGTTCTCGCCTATTCACGCGCTGGATCAGAACGTGCCGACAGGCGTCGGCGTGCACGTGACGTACGATCAGGCAAGCCGGGTGACGACAGTGGAGGCGGCCGTCCCGTGGTCAATACTGCCGGAGATTCAGGTGCAGCCGGGGACACTAATCCGGGGGATCGAAGTCAAACTGACGACCAGTCGTTGGAGCGGCCTCTATAGCGCATCAGGGCGTGGCCTGGCATCGCGCGATAATTGGACCTTTCAACCGTACTGGATGAACGGGTTCGGCTTCGTCGGAGCCTGGCGGCTAGGCGACTAGATCAAAGTTCAACAACGAGATCACGACGACAGTTCCTTCAGACCCCGGTTGACTACCGCAACACCTGACCGAAAGGATGGGCAACAATGAAATCAAGACGAGAGTTCCTTCAGACCAGTGTCGTTGGCGGGGGGGCGCTGCTTCTGGGTGGTGTGCCCTTGATAACCGCGCGGGCCCAAGACACCAGCAGCACCCGCGCTGCAGACTCCGCCGCCGCAGCGTCCGCTCCCGCGCTCAGTCAGGATGCGTTCGGCTTCAACCTGCACCTGGATCGTTTTGACGAGGCTCCGCGCGACAAGCAGCTTGCCCAAGTCAAGGCCATGAGCGTGCGGTGGGTACGCGGTGTCTCCGCAGCGTGGTACTACGTCGAGCACAAGCCGGGTGCCCGCGATTTCGGGCGGCCCGACAGTCAACTCGCCAGCATCCAACGTGCGGGCATGAAGACCGTCGGAGGGCTGGGATACGCGCCAATCTGGGCCTCACGACACGACCCCAATCAGAAGAAGATCCCATGGGGTTTGGGCAAGTATCCTCCCGACGATATGGATGCATGGGCCTCCTTCGTGCACGACACCGTCGCACACTACCGCGGCCGCATCGACGTGTGGTCGCCCTGGAACGAGCCCGACAGTCGACACTTCTTTTATCCCGAACCGCCTGCGGGTTTTACCGGTGACGAAGCGGCATTTCTGAACTTGCGCCGCCAGAGCTATCTGGATTTGCAGCGCGTCGGTTACGAGGCCGCCAAACGCGCCAATCCCGACTGCACCTTTCTATCGGCCGCGTTTGCCAGTGGCGGGACGCGCACGGACCAGGGCTTCGTCAAGTGGCTCATTGAGCACGGCATGATGGACTTCTGCGATGCTCTGGACCTTCACACCTACTGGAGCTGCGCCAACCTGCGGAAGATCGTGACCGACGCTCGAACGTGGATGGCCGCTGCCGACAAAGTCAAGCCGGTATGGATGACTGAGTTTGGTGCTGGCCTGCGCGAAGACAAGACATGGATCGGCGAGTTCACGCACGACCAGATCCAGTCGTTTGTCCCCAAAGCTCTGGCGACAGCTAGATCGCTGGATATCGCCCGGCTGTTCTGGTACCAGGGCTACACCGACGGCTCAGGCGTCACGACGCTGGCGAAATCGAACTATGCGCTGAATGTGACCGATGGACCGACGCCTGCGGCATGGTCCTTTGCCGCGGCTGCGCCACTGTTTGGTGCCGCCAAATACGTGGGTCTCGCCGAACTCGTTGTGGAGGAGGGCCGCGCCACCGGTCACATTTTCGATCGCGACGGCACGCCCATCGCGATTGCATGGGCAGTGCATCCGGATAACCTTGACAACCGTTCTGCCGCCGCACGGGCCACGCTGAAGTGGAATGGCCGCGAGTTGCCCCTGCACCTGAGCGAGCGGCCGACCATCCTCGCGCTATAGGCGCTGGCGGTGGTTCGAAGCCATGGCTCTGCCGCCGGGTTTGCCACGGAGATCCACATGACCACAAAGTCCATACAGGAATTCGGCGTGCTGCCGTCCAACACTCCGGCCACTAACGCGGCCAACTTGCAAACGGCCATCGACTGGGTCTCGCCGCGGGGCGCGGCCCTTTTTGTCGAGCCCTCCGAAGAGCCCTACCTTGTGGACGGAGGCGTCATTCTGCGCGACCCTCGAGGAGATTCACCCATTCATCATCGAGGGCAAGGGCCACACCACCCTCACCGCCGTCGAGTGCTGGTGCAGGCCGTTGCTTGCCTCGACCACAACGAGCAAGCCTATAACAAGACCTTCGACCCGCGGAGCGGTCAGCAAGAATAATCGGCAATGGCCAGCCTCGTATATGAACGCATGTCCCGTGGCTGGATGTTCGCGACCCACTGCAGGAGGCGATTCGTGGCGACCGGGCGATCGAGAACCGGTTGTTCCATGTGCGGGAGTGACGTGGGGCGAGCGGATCGAGATGTCGCGCCGCTATTGGCATAGAGTAATGCGGTCGGATTCGGGGCATCGCCGGGATCGCGCCGGGCGACAGGGGAAGCGCATGAGCCAGATAGCAGGTGAGCCTAAATTACCCAAGCGTGATGCCGTCGAGCAACTGCGGTTCATGTTCGCAGTGGGCATCGAGTGCAGCAACCCGCTGGTGCAGGGGCGCAGGCGGATCGACGAACTGGAGGCGACGGGGCACTATGAGCATTGGGGGACGGACCTGTCGCTGGTGCAGGAGTTAGGCGTGCGCTACTTGCGCTACGGCCTTCCGATTCACAAGGTCTTTCGCCGCCCGGGTGACTACGATTGGACTTTTCCTGACAAGACGCTGGGGCGGATGCGCGAGATTGGCATCACGCCGCTGCTGGATTTGGTGCACTTCGGCCTGCCCGACTGGCTGGGCGACTTTCAGAATCCCGACTGGCCGCAGCATGTAGCCGACTACGCGCGCGCCGTGGCCGAACGCTACCCGTGGATCAGGCTCTATACGCCCGTCAATGAGATTTACGTCACGGCCCAATTTTCCGGCACGTTCGGATGGTGGAACGAGCAGTTGCGCAGCGACCAGGCATTTGTCACCAACATCAAGCATTGCGTGCGCGCATCAGTGCTGATTATGCGTGCCATCCTCAGCTGCCGGCCCGAAGCCATCTTTGTCTTCAGCGAGAGCACCGAATACGTCCATCCGGGCAGCCCGGACCTGGTCCCGGTAGCTCACTTTCTCAACGAGCGCCGATTCCTTTCGCTAGACCTACTTTTTGGCCACGACGTATCGGCCAAGGTGTACCGCTATATCACGCGCGCCGGCATGACGTCCGAAGAGTATGACTGGTTTCAATCCCACGGCGACCTCAAAAGCCATTGCATTATGGGCACGGACTACTACATCACCAACGAGCACGTGCTCCAGCCCGACGGGCGCACGATCGGGTCAGGCGACATCTACGGTTATTACGTGATCACGCGGCAGTACTACGACCGCTACCGCGTGCCGGTGATGCACACAGAGACCAACCGCGCCGCCCCGCACGCCTCGAGCTGGCTGTGGAAGGAGTGGGTCAACCTGTTGCGCCTGCGTGAGGACGGAGTACCAATTATCGGATTCACGTGGTACGGTCTGGTCGACATGCTCGACTGGGATAGCGCTCTGATTAACCCGCGCGGGCACGTGAATAAAGTAGGCCTGTATTCGCTGGATCGCCGCCGTCGCAAGGTGGGCCTGATGTTTCAGCGGCTCATTGAGCAGTACGCCGACCTCCAGATCAGTGGTACCAAGCTGCCGATGCTCACTTCATAAACGCGGCGCTCCAAGCCGACGAGGACGATGATCGCGCAGCTCCCTTCATTACCCCCAGCGCGGGAGGGCCCTATGTCCGACGTTAGACCTTCGCATTCTCCGTCTGTTTCGACATAGTCACGCCCAACTCCTCTTCCGCGGGGTCGGCTTCGCGCTTGTCGCCCACGGCGCTGCGGCGCTTCTTGCCCGGATCGCCGCTGCCCGCTGCACGCGAGCGCTCATGTACAGCCGCGTTGCGCCCGTCGGTGGTGCTGGCGTACTTCATGCCGATGGTTGACTCAGGCTCATCTCGCAGCAGCCGATTGACCAACTCCACGCCCTGCATCAGTGAGTGATCGGTATTGCTCACCTCGTACTTCCACATGCCGAAGCGACCGCGGCTGTAAACCCCGCGCGACTCGAGCAATGGGATCACCTCCGCCAGAATGTCGTCGCGCTCAACCGATGGAGTGGGGTAGCTGTAGTCGGCCTCGTAGTGCCAGGTGTCCACGATGTCGTTCTGGTCCTTCTCGCTAATGAGCCCAGCATTAACCAGGCCACGAATTGTGTCCTGCACGATCGTATCCCGGTCCACGGGTTTGAATTCGCTGTAACTGGTCTCGCAAAGGAGCGAGTAGTAGCGGTCGTTGTCAGGGGTCATGAAGTGCGAGTAATTGGACAGGTAGGTCGCCCGGTAGAACGGGCAATTGTCCTCGGGAAAGTACATCCAACTCTTGGTGCTGGGGCAGGGCTGACGAATGCCAATGCCCACCATGTGCCCGCCGCTATGTCGCAATTGGGCGGCACGCCTTTTAACGGGTCGAGGGATGTCGCCGTTGATCACGTCGTTGCAGAGCTTATCCAGCGGTATTGTGGAGATCAGCACGTCGTAGGGCACGATATCCCCATCGGCGATGCGCACGTGCTTGTGCGCCATGTTGATGAAATCCACGTGCTTGTTAAGCGTGAAGTGTCCCGCTAGAGGCCTTTCGAAGCGACGATAGAACTCACCCGTGCCGCCCTTGAGGGGGAACTTGAACTGGTTGTTGGGTCCCCAGCCGAAGTCATCACTCTCCATGATGACGTTACGCAGGGCGCGGTCGGTATCGACGACGGCAACGCGCTCGCCGATCCACTGTTTGTTCATGAGCTTGGGCGGATGGGCCCAGACTTTGAAGTTGTAAGGCCGCATGAAGTACTTGCAGATTCCCTCGCCGAACACTGCATCGATGAATTCTTCAAAGTTGGCAGCGGTGCCGTGATCGCCGCTCTGTTGTGCGCGGATCAGGCCGGAGAGGCATTCATAGCAAGCTTCTCGCGGCAGGTAGCGTATGTTGTTCTGGAACGGGTAGGGCACCCAGCGGTCAAACATGCGGACCCACGACTCACGCATATTGAGTTGAAACTCGTTACCCATTAGCCGGTCGAACACCTGATCGTAGTACTTGTAGTGACTGAACATCACGTGGCCTCCGATGTCCCACGTGAAGCCGGCGCTGTCGGTGAAGCTGCTCGCCAGTCCGCCGATGTTGGGGCTCCGGTCATACAGGTGAAAGTTGGTGTAGCCCAACTCTTGGAGGCGATATCCTGCGCCGAGCCCGGTGGGCCCGGTTCCGATGATGATAATTCTGGGTTCCACGTTATTTCTCGCGTGTAATGGTTCATGAGCCTGGCGTTGAGACGTACTGATAACTCTGCTCCACGTGAGCCAGCGGCGCAATGGGCCTAGCGCTGGGCCGATCCTCGGGCTTAATACCCAGGGCGATCAGTTGCTGCATATTTGTCACGGTGGCGTCCCAACCGCAGGTGCGTGCCTTGTCCAAGCCGCGTTTGATGCGGTCCTTGTCTGGCGAGTGGAGGGCACGCTCGATAGCGGCGACAAATTCCTGCGGCGTAGAGGCGATCTCCATCAGGTCGCTGTATTGCCTGACGACATCGCGTACCGGCGTTGAAACCACCGGCCGACCCGTCGCCAGATATTCCAGCGCCTTGGTCGGGTTGATGTATTGCGTTGCATCGTTGATTGCAAAGCACATCATGCACACATCAAAGGCACGGCAATAGTTAGGCAGCACGGCATAGTCGCGCCCACCAAGCCAGTACAAGTTGGGCGCGTGGGGCAGAAGGTTCGGGTCTACCTTCACCACCGGGCCGACCATGGCGAAGGACCAGTCAGGTCGCATCCGCGCCATCTCGCCCACGAGGTGGTAGTCCACGCGCTCATCGATCACGCCGAACCATCCGATGATGGGACGGTCGACAAAGTCGATGTCGGCAGGGATGGTCGTGGATGGGTCCATCGCCAGGCCGAAGTGCTCGATCTCCACGCCGCAGCCGAAAAAGTGCGCGTTTTCATGCTGCTCTTTCTTCTTGGTCCATAGCTCGTGGCCACCGGTAAAGACAATGTCAGCATGCTTGATGAGTCGGCGCTCATTGTCCACCAGTTGCTTGGGCGCGCCGGTGAACTGCGAGAGCTCATCCATGCAGTCGAAGACGACGCCGCGGTTCTGGAAATGGCCCAGCGACCAGGCGGCGTCCATCGGGCTGTAGTACCACAGCAGCGGACGATCAAACACCCCATGCGAGTTGACCTGATCAATGGCCTGCCGGACCCAATTGCGCAGGTGGTCGGGCAGGTCGGTGCGCTTGTTCCAGTCGGCGGGGCAGTGGGGGCAGGCGACAGTGACATTGGGCATCACCTGGTGCAGTTCCAGGCGAGGTTCCGCGTCGACCGATAGGTCCATCATGGGTTCTTCGACAAAGAGAATCGCATGCTTGCGGGCAAAGCGAGAGAGAAACTGCTGCGGGCGTTGCCAGACAAAGCCCCAGCGCAAGTGGCTGAAGACCACTATGCCGTAGCGTCCGGTGCTTTCGCGAGCGCCGATGGCTGAGGCGGCGTGTCCGGCGGCGGAGGGCACGGTCAGCGGCGCAGCCGTCCCGTTGCCATTCCCATTCCCATTTCCATTCCCATTCCCATTCCCACTGCCGTTCCCGCTGGACTTGACGGCACCGGGCACACCCATCACCTCGCTCAGCGACTGACGCGCGCCGTCAACGTCGCCCCGGCCGACCGCGGCGGCAAGGAAGTCTGCCAGCGGCGGAAGTTGATCTTCAACCGTGGGGACGGGCGTCGCAAGATGCTCAATGTCGCCAACCGTCGTATTGCCGTCGGCGGCCATATTCGCATAGGCGTTGGCCAGCGGCGTCCGCAACCGCTTGAACTGGCCATCAGCCTGACGCACGAGTTTGTAGAGGCCCACCTCGTGCAGCTTGCCAATGCGGTGAGTCAGCGCGCCGTCCCAGTCCAAGTGATCAAAGAGTGGCCACCAGACCATGCCCACAAGAGGCACGCCTTCCTGGCGCAGGCTGCGGCTATCCTCGACCATGCGCTCAAGCCAAACTTCGCGGTTGATAGGTTTGCCCTCGATGCTGGTTTCGGTCACGAGCATCGGTAGGCCGTAGCGGTTGTAGTAGTGGTTAGCAACACCGTAAAGCCCGGCGGGGGCATCGGCGCGGCGCTGGCGAATGACTTGGCCGCGGCGCTCTAGCTGCCAATCCGAGTGCGGGTAGTAATCAAGGCCGATGATGTCCGCCATCTGCGGATGCGCCGCCAGCCAGTTCAAGTCCAACTCGCTCATGCCGTAGGCTGTGACCCAGCCGAAGAGCGGATGGTGCCGATCAACGCGACCGCTGATGAGGTCGAGCATGAGGAAGCGGCGGAGATTACGCAGCGCCACCTCGCCCGCGAGCGACGGATCGCGCGTATTAAAGTGGTCGGCGGCGTCGCACAACAACACCGTCGCATCGGGACTGGCGCGGCGAATAGCGCGAATCGCGCGGCTGGTGGCCTGTGCCACGCGCGCCACCACCGGCATATAGCCGCGCCACTTGCGGCTGTGCGGCGGCCAGAAGCCGAAGTCGCCACTGAATAGGCTCGTCACCAACGGTTCGTTTACCGGGCACCATGTGTGCACCTGATGGCCGTAGCGCTCCACCATCGCCTGCGTCAAACGCTCCAATGCTTCGGGGAACTCCGGATCGCCCACGGCCTGACCCAGCCAGCGTGGCGTGCCGAAATGCATCACATCGAGCATCAGCTTAAGGCCCAGATCGCCGCACGCCCCTATACGCTCGTCAGCCA
Source organism: Phycisphaeraceae bacterium (assembly GCA_041736565.1). Classification (GTDB taxonomy): domain Bacteria; phylum Planctomycetota; class Phycisphaerae; order Phycisphaerales; family Phycisphaeraceae; genus JBBDMX01. The sequence continues at coordinate 12,979 of JBGSTK010000038.1, forward strand.
CCGACCAGTCAAATCGCCCCGGTTCGGGCTCCATGTAGTGCCACGGTATGGCGTAGCGCAGGTGCGACAGCCCCAATTCTTCGGCTACCAGCGTCAAATCTTCACGCCATTGCTGATTGTGCCCCGTCCATTGATACTGGTCCACGTTCATGTGCGGCAGCGTTGAACTCTCGATTCCGACTGCCCAAATAAAAGCACGCTGGGACTCTGGGAGCGCGAGCGACTCACGGCCGATGGCTTCGCCCTCAAGCAGGCGTGCTTGCAGAGCAGGTTCGGTCGTGCCGTCGCGTGGTTCGATCCTTGGCTTCATCAGCGGGTTCCTCCTACTCAAAAACGTAAGAACACTTCGAGAGCGCCCGGTGCGGCTGGGGGTGGTGTTGATAATTAGCGCTGCTGGAAATCCTGGAGTCGGCTTTCCGCGTAGTGGTCCCAATTCATGCCACTGCCCACGTTGGCGTCCTTGGCCAGCCAGGAGTTGTATAGCTCGGAATCGTGCCCGTCTTGGCGCGACTCCTGCCCGTGTGTCGCAAGCTGGCGCGATGAAGTCTTGCGTGTGGTCCGCTGCGAGTCGGTGTTGTTGTTGGCCATGGCCTCTATTCCTTTTTTTCGGTGGCAGATTAAGACTAGACACGCAGTGGTCCTCCGCCCTCTTCGAGCGATCCTGAACATGCGGTGGGGAACTGCCTGATGACATGTCGCATCGGTGACTTGGCCACCTCCCGGGCGGGCCTGTTGCAGACAAACGGCGATAGGGGGGGCTGGGCAAAGGCAGCCGCGTACTGTGCTCGAAAGGATCATTCCGTCGCAACGGCAACGTCGGATTGACCTCCTGCGTCCACGGCAAGCTTGCATCGATGCCGTCACGTCAGAGGGTAAGCACCGACACGCCGATACTTTTAGGTACGTCACCAACTCGGGCGAAAATTCGCACTCGCCCTGCATAACTCGCTGGTTCGATGAAAATCGACCTCCAGAACAATAGCGGCGTAAATTGTTGCCTTTGCCAATCTACGAATCTATTATGAATTTCGCAGTCGCTCGAAAAAGGCAGCCCCGTCGTCGGATGGTTAAGCTAGGGACAGTCAGGCCCGCCGGGATGGTCCATCGGTGATGTGGCTCGTCATCTTGCTGGGGACGAACCACGTAGGTTTTTTATGCGGATCAACACAGTCGCGATGTTTTCGTGACGGTATCGGTGCTGCGAGGAGATTTAACCATGACCTTCGCGACTAGGGAGAGCCGCGAAGCAGTGTTACCCGACGAACTGTGTATGAAATCCGCGGTGGAGGCGGCCCGACATCGCCTCGATGTCGACGCTGGCAGAAGTAAAGGCATTTCACCCGTCGCTGGCGTGGCGACCGGGTTGGGTGCGCCTCTCACTGACCTGGTCCGGGTGCTTCGCAACCATGCAGACACACGACCGCACAGACGAGCCTTCGTGTACGTGGTCGATGGTCTCGATGGTCAGGCCGAATCTTCCGAGCTGACCTATGAAGTGCTTGATCGAAGAGCCAGGGCGATTGGCGCGCGGCTTCAGGGCATGGAGCTTACAGGCAAGCGAGTCCTGCTGGCTTACCCACATGGGCTGGAGTTCATCGCCGGGTTCTTCGGCTGTCTCTATGCAGGCTGCACGGCAGTGCCGACCTATCTGCCACACAACCGTACGCTTGGTCGCTTTTGTGCAATCGTCACGGACAGCGGCGCCAGCCTGGTTCTCAGCACGACACAGTCCGAAACTCAATATCAGACGGCGACCGCCATGCGCCACGGCGGTATCGAATCTGCCGCTTCAGTTCCATGGCTGGCGACTGACGAGATTCCGGACGACTTTGCCCAGCAATGGACGATGCCTGTCATCGACACCCAATCGCTGGCCATGCTCCAATACACCTCGGGGTCAACCAGTCAGCCCAAGGGTGTCATGCTCAGTCATGCCAACCTGATTCACAACGCCCGCACGATCTACCAGGCCTTCGGCGTGGGCAATGACACCGGCGTTTCCTGGCTGCCGACCTACCACGACATGGGCCTGATCGGCGGCGTGCTCGAGCCCATGCTTGCCGGGCAGACAAGCGTTCTGATGGCGCCGGGGACGTTTCTTCAGCGACCCGTCGCCTGGCTTGCCGCGATCAGCAAGTACCGCGCCACGATCTCCGGCGGACCTAACTTCGCCTACGACCTGTGCGTGCGCAAGATCACCGACGAGCAGCGAGCCTCGCTCGATCTGTCGTGCTGGAAGCTGGCGTTCGTCGGTGCCGAACCGATTGCGGCCGATACGCTTGAACGCTTTGCCGAGGCTTTCGCGCCATGCGGGTTTGATGCCAAAGCCTTTTATCCCTGCTACGGCTTGGCGGAAGCGACGCTGCTGGTCAGCGGTGCGGCACGTGGCAGCGGGCCGACCATTCGCGCCTTCGACGGTGCGGCTCTCACTGAGGGCAGTGTCGTGCCAGTGCTGGATGGCTCAGCCAATGCGCGAAGGCTGGTCGCGTGTGGAGCGCCGGTTGGCGAGCAGCGCGTAGGAATCGTCGACGCGCAGGCATGCACGCAAGCGCTGGCGGGACGGGTAGGAGAAATCTGGGTTGCCGGGGCGTCCGTCGGCCAGGGGTATTGGCAAAAGCCCGACCACACACGGCGATCATTCCGCGCTAGCCTGGACAACGAAAGCCGACACCGATTGCCGGGCGACGTGTCTGGCAAGTTGCCCGATTTGGTGGCGGCGAACGTTCAAGATGAGACTCCGGAGCGACACTTCCTTCGCACGGGTGACATGGGATTCATGCACGATGGCCAACTCTACGTCACGGGTCGGCAAGATGACCTGCTGATCGTTCGCGGTATGAACCATCATCCCCAGGATCTCGAGTCAACGGCACGCAAAAGTCATCCGCTGCTGGAGGCGGGATTTGGTGCCGCGTTTGCAGTGGAGCATCATGGCACTTCTGGCGAGTCTTCGGACGCCATGTCGCATCTTGTTCTCGTGCAGGAAGTAGCACGCAACGGACAGACAGACTACGCGCCCGTGCTGGCATGCATTCGCGAGGCGGTGCTCATCGAGCATGGCTTGACAATGAATGATGTCGTCTTGGTGCGCGCGGGCACGATTCCCAAGACATCCAGCGGCAAGGTTCAACGCCGCGCTTGTCGCGCTTCGTACGAGGCCGGTGACTTGAAAGTGCTGGCGGAGTACACGCGACCGCCAGGAAGAGGATCCCCGGCGGCAAATGGCCAGGGACTGGCTGCAACCGTGCCCACTTCAACCGTGCCCGCTGCAATCGCTCCCGCCTCGGAGTCTCCTTCGCCTCATGCTCCCCAGTCACTCGCGCTTGCCGCAGTTTGCCAGCACGCACTGCAACTCAGCGGCGTATCGCTCAGTGAGGTGATGCCTGATACACCGCTGACCGCGCTGGGGTTGGATTCGCTGCAACGCGTGGAGCTTGCCGCCGCGCTGGAGAAGACGTTCGCCTGCCGCCTGCCCGACACGGCGTTTAGCCCGACGCAGACGCTGGGCGAACTCGCTCAGACCGTGCAGAATCACATGAAGGAATGCTCAAGTCGCAACGTTCTAGCAGACCACATTCCGCCAGCGCACTACGACTTTGCCAGCTTTCCCGAGTACGTCGATCTCAAGCGATACGAGCGCATGCTCAAGGCGGTGGCGGGCGATAACCCGTACGCCCGTGTCGATCAGGGCGGGACGTCCAGCGGTAGCGTCGCACGCGTCAACGGGCGCGATATGGTCAACTTCTGCGCCTACGACTACATCAGCATGGCCCACGATCCCGCGGTCATCGCGGCGTCCAAGGCGGCGATTGACCACTATGGCACCGGTGCCGGCGCAAGTCGTCTTGTCTCTGGCGAAAAGCAGGTGCATCGCGATCTTGAGCAGGAACTCGCACAGTTTCTTGGCACCGCAGGCGCGATCGTCCTAGTTTCCGGCCACGCCACCAATGTCACCACTATCGGCCACCTGGTCGGACCGGAGGATGTGATCGTCCACGATGTGCTGGCCCACAACTCCATCGTTCAGGGGGCCCAGCTTTCCGGCGCGACCCGCCGTGTCTTTGCCCACAACGATTGGCAGGCGATGGATGCGCTACTAACGGAGATACGTCATCGCTACCGGCGTGCGTTCATCGCCATCGAGGGCGTGTACAGCATGGACGGCGACTACCCCGATCTTCCCCGCTTCGTGGAACTGAAGAAGAAGCACAAGGCCCTGTTGCTGGTCGATGAAGCACACTCGCTGGGCACCATGGGCGCTACGGGACGAGGCATAGGTGAGCATTGGCGCGTCGCGCGCGCTGATGTTGATATTTGGATGGGGACGCTCTCCAAATCACTCGCCAGTTGCGGCGGCTACATCGCCGGGTCATCGGAACTCGTCGAATATCTCCGCTACACCGCACCGGGTTTCGTCTACAGCGTGGGCATCGCACCGTCCAACGCCGCAGCGGCGCTCGAGGCGCTAAGGGTGCTGCAGGCCCAACCGCAGCGCGTCACGCATTTGCGTCGGCTTGCGGCAATGTTCCTTGCCTTGGCCAAGGCACGTGGGCTGAACATCGGCTTCGCCGCCGGAACGCCGGTGATCCCCGTGATCATCGGGAATTCGGTCAAGAGCCTTCGTCTCGCGCACGCCCTGCTTGATCGAGGCATCAATGTCCTGCCGATCCTTTATCCAGCTGTGCCCGAGTCGGCTGCCCGCCTGCGATTCTTCATCACCACCAATCACAGCGAGGCACAACTCCGCAACACCGTCAATGCGATCGCCGACGAACTCGAAAGGCTGTTGTAACCAGCAATGCTTTCGACATCCATGACCTTAACACCAGAACATGCCATTGTGGTGCAGTCGCTGACGAAACGCTACGGGGACCTGCGCGCGGTCGACGATGTGTCGCTCACTGTCGCCATGGGCGAGGTGTTCGCATTCCTCGGTCCCAATGGCGCGGGCAAGACCACGACCGTCGAGATCATCGAGACCATCCGCACGCCCACGTCCGGCAGCGTCTCCGTTCTAGGCATGGATGTCGCCAAAGCCAAACGTCACATCATCCCTCGCATCGGCGTGCTTCCTCAGGGGTTCAGTTCGTTCGACAGGCTTACCGTCGCCGAGAGTATTCGCTACTACGCAAGATTGTTTGGCTGCAAGCACACCGATGTGGACGAACTGATGAGCCTCACGAATCTGGGCGACAAGCGTGATGTGCAGTTCAGACACTTATCCGGCGGCCTCAAGCAGCGACTAGGCATCGCCATCACGCTGGTGAACGACCCCGAAGTCGTGTTCCTCGATGAGCCAACCACCGGCCTCGACCCTCATGCCAGACGCGCGGTGTGGGATGTGCTTCTGGGCCTCAAGCGCGGGGGCAAAGTCGTCTTCCTCACCACCCACTACATGGATGAGGCGGAACTGCTGGCGGATACCGTGTCCATCATTTCCAAAGGCCGCATTATCGCAACCGGCTCGCCGGATGAACTCATCGAGAGCAATTCTGATTACATGTGCATGACGCTCAGGTCGGCTGATGTCCGTGCCGTGGAAAGCATCCGCAATCTAGGCTTTGCGCCCACACCGCACGGCATCGACACTATCAAGGTTCGCGTGAAGCACACTGATGATGTCCAAGAAATTCTCAGAGAGATAAAGGTTTCAGGAGCACCGCTGCCCAGCGTGGACGTTCGCAAGCCGAATCTTGAAGAGGTCTTCATCGGGCTGACGGGCGAGCAACTTCCAGCCAATCACGCTGCCCAGGGGGATGAGCGATGACACCACGCATCGTCACAGCAAATCTCGTGGTACGGCTTAGAACCTTGAGCCGCGAAAACTCCGCGATGTTCTTCACCGTCGCGTTTCCGGTCATTCTGGTGTTGGTGTTCGGTGCGATCTTCACCAAGCCCGAAGAGATGAACTTCGATCTGCCCGTACAGGATCTCGATCGCAGCACAGCTTCAGCGCAGCTCATCGACAGCCTGGCCGCGAATGCCGTGTTCAAGACGTCATCCGTCCCCGCTGACGTTGACGCGACCGCCTATGCACGAGAGCACAAGGCGACGCTGGTACTCATCATTCCGCAAGGCTTTGAACAGATGCAGATTCGCAGGCTGCAATTTGGAGACGCGGAAGCTTCCGCCGAATTGACCTATATCCAAGATCCGAGTTCAACATCGGTGGAAAACAGGATCCTGCTGCTCAATGCCGTCATGGCAGCCGTCAATCAGCGCATGACCGCCGTGCCCCCGTTTATCCAGATGTCCGACCAATCGATTCTCAGCAGGAAGTATCGCTTCATCGAGTTTTTCGTGCCGGGTATCATCGCCATGGCGGTGATGACGTCGAGCCTTTCGGGCGCCCTCAACATGAACGCCGAACTCCGGCAAAAAGGCATCCTCCGCAAATTGACGACCACGCCGATCACAACGACCGATTGGCTGCTCTCCGACATTCTCTATCAGCTCGTTCTGGCGACCGTGTCGACGACGTCGATCCTGCTGGTGAGTTACTTTGTCTTCGATGTCAGGCTGCACATCAACGGCTGGTTGGCGGTATACCTCGTGCTGGCGGTGTTCGTGTTCGTGGGCATCGGGATGATGCTGACGCCGATCGCCCGCGAGGCCGAGAGCGCCACCGCAGCCGCCAATGCCTTCCTGTTTCCGATGATGTTCCTCTCCGGCACGTTCTTTCCCGTCGAGATGATGCCGGGCTTCCTGCAGTCCGTGGCTCGAATCCTGCCGTTGTACTACGTCAATGAGGGACTACGAGCATCGATGATCTTCGACGATCACATCACTTCGTTGCGCTGCGCCGTGATCACTGCAGGGGTGGCCGCCGTGGTCTTCGTGGCCGGTGCCGTGGTGACCCGCTGGAACCGGGAGGCCTAGGCGATGGGCAAGCGGATTCTGTTTATCTGTGGCTCGATGAATCAGACCACACAGATGCACCAGATCTCCAGGCATCTGGCTGAGTATAAGCAGGCATTCACGCCATACTATTGCGACGGCCTCGACGAGATCCTTCGCCGCCTGAAGCTCATGGAGTTCACCATCATCGGCGACAAGCTTGCGAGTCGCTGCCGCCAATATCTTCAAGAGCAGCGCCTCGATATCGACTATCAGGGCCGCAACGGACCTTACGATCTGGTGGTGACCTGCTCGGATGTCTACTTGCAGAAGAACATCCGCAAGAGCAAGGTCGTCCTCGTGCAGGAGGGCGTCACCGACCCGGAGTCGTTCGCATTTCGACTGGTGAAACGCTGTCCCTTTCTTCCGCGATGGCTGGCGGGTACAGCCGCGACGGGCCTCAGTGATGCCTACCAGAAGTTCTGCGTCGCCAGCGAGGGATACCGTGACTTCTTCGTCCGCAAGGGCGCACGCCCCGAGAAGCTAGAGGTCACTGGCATACCCAACTTTGACGACTGTCAGCGCTACCGAGCCAATCGCTTCCCACGCAGCAATTTCGTTTTGGTGTGCACCTCGCCGTTGCGCGAGGTTTTCCGCGGAGAGGACCGCGAGGCATTCTTACGTAGGGCGACACGGATCGCCGCCGGTCGACCGATGATATTCAAACTGCACCCCAACGAAAACGCCCAGCGCGCTATCGGAGAGATTCACCGGCTAGCACCCGACGCCAAAGTATTCACCACTGGCAGTGCAGAGGAAATGATCGCCAATTGTCAGGTACTTATCACTCGCTATTCATCGACCGCCTTCGTCGGACTGGCGCTGGGCAAGGAGACATACTCCGACTTCGACATGGATGAGTTGCGCCGGCTGATGCCGATCCAGAACGGTAGGGCTGCGTCCAACATCGCCGGTGTCTGCCGCGCTTTGCTTGAGGACGTCTCACCATGAACGCCGCCCTGACCGTCAGACCGACAGCGTCCCGGCGTGACCGCAGACGTTTCCAGCACCTGCCGTGGTCCATCTATGCTCCGCCCGGAAGTCGACGAGATCCCAATTGGGTGCCGCCAATTCTTGCACAAGAGCGGGAACTGCTTGGCTGGGGGCATCATCCGTTTTGCGATCATGCCGACTGTGTCACACTGATCGCCGTACGTGCAGGCCAAACGGTGGGGCGGCTTGCGGTGCTTGTCAATCATATCCACAACAGCAAATATAACGAAGAGCGGGGCTTCTTCGGGTTCTTCGAGTGCGTCAACGATGTAACCGTCGCGGCAGCGCTCTTCGACACGGGCCGGGTTTGGCTGCGACAGCGCGGCATGACTGCCATTCGCGGGCCGGTGAATCCATCGCTGAATTACACGTGCGGCCTACTCATCGACGGCTTCGATCATCCGCCGTGCTTCCTGATGCCCTACAACCCACCGTACTATCCCGCGCTGCTCGAAGCCTGTGGACTGAGCAGAACGCAGGACATGTATGCCTACGAGATGAACACCGCTCTGCTGGCAAAGGCTACCGAGCGATACAAGCCTGCGGTCCTTTCCGCTCTTCGGGACACCAAGCTCGTGCTACGGCAGATGAATCCCAAGCGATATGAGCAGGAGATCGCTACTTATCTGGACATCTATAATCGCTCGCTGGACGGCACCTGGGGCTTCACACCGCTTCAGCCGCGCGAGGCACTGTACATCGGCGAGGAGTTGCGGCAGGTCGTGGTCCCAGAGTTCGCCGTCTTTGCCGAGATCGACGGCCGAACCGTCGGCGCAGTGCTGGCGCTGCTCGACTACAACCAGATACTCCGGAAACTCAACGGCAGCCTATTCCCGTTCGGCTTCCTACGCCTCCTGACCGGGAAACGCCATATCAAAAGGGCTCGCGCCATGGCTATGACCATGATCCCCGGCCACCAAAGCGCGGGCCTGAGTGTCGTGCTGATGGACCATCTCGTCGTGGCGGCTGCGAACTGGGGCATCGAGAGCTATGAGTTCTCATGGGTACTCGAAAGCAACTCCAAATCCCGCGGCACGTTGCAGCGTTTGGGCACGAAAGTCACAAGCACGTATCGAATCTATGACATGGAACTGTGAATCCGTATATAGCATCTACGATGCATCCGCTACCTACGACTCAACCAGCATCGCCCGCTGCCTTCGAATTCGCAGGCGACGAAGGCCCCGGGTCAGAACGCGCCACAGGTTAAACTGAAGTGTACCCCAGACACTCAGCAGAGCGTGAAAGGGACGTACGGAAGACCTTGGCCAGATGCTGCAATAGCGGCTTTCACGGCGGGGGCGAAAGCGGGTCTTGAAATGGTAGATGCCTGGCGTGTCGAGTATGAAGTTCAGATAGCGATGCGTGAAGCGGACGTACATGTGAATTAGCCAGCTATCACCCACCCGTCGTTGTTCGCAACCGGCAGCGGGCATCAGACACAGCGAGGCTTCCTCCACGCCTTCGTCCGCAAAGGTCTGGATCGTACTGTGAATCAGAAACGGCACAGTACCTCGTACAGCATCAGCGCGGGAGCGATACATCTCGATTGCCCAGGCGGCACCATCGCGGTAGGGCGTGCATACGATGAATCCTTCCACCCGGCCGTCGCCTCCGTCGCTGATTGCCGCAAATATTCGTCTGCGGCGCAGACGTTCGGTATCGAATCGGCCGACAAAGTAGCCCATGGTCTGGCCATGGGGCGAGCGGTCGAGAAAATCACTGGATATTTCGGCAAGTTCCGCAAGGCGACCGACCTGCTGATCCGCCGGCGGCGCAATGCTTATAGGGCGACAGATTAAACCATGCCTCTGACAGTAGTTGGTCTGTCGTCGCACCCATTCGTATTCTTTACCCCGCCAGGTGCAGTCGCGCAGGCTGATAATCGCGTCCTCACCTATCTTCGTCGACTGAAACCCGAGCCGATCGAATAGTGGCAAGTCAGATTCGGAAACCAGTCCGAAGCACGCTGTCCATCCGTGGCCCCGACAGTGTCCCATGAACTCCGTCAACAGGCATTCCCGAGTATGGTCAGGACCGATCAATCCTCCGATGACCACGGCTTGTGATCTGTGCAGGACAAAGCCCAGCACCGCTTGATCGCCTGAACACCAGAAATACTGGCGATCCAGATCCATCACCAGATATGAGTCATACGACTGGCCATGGCGAAAAGCCATCGCCTCCAGCCGCGCGACGTCCGAAGCGGTCATCGTGTCAGGACTCTGAATCACAGCGGGTGTGCGGGGATCGGTCATAGCGGTACACCGGCGGAGTATGTAGTCGACGTCGGGCGTACCAGCGCATCCTTGCTTCATTCTATGCGGCCAAGGCAGCCCAAGCGGCAAACTAAGCCGGAATGCGGCGAACCACACATGCTTACAGCCAACCAGCGTCGCGATACCACTTCGCCGTCTCACGCAAGCGATCTGCAAGAGGCGCTGCAACAGACCAGCCCAAATGCTCCTGCGCCTTTGCCGACGAGCAGGTCCATGACCCGCCAAGAGCCTCAGCGATCTTGTCACTGCTTAGCCATACAGGTCGGCGGCGAACTCGCGCCGTCATGTCGCCGCACATCCCCACAAGCTTCATCGCCACGCGGGGAACATGAATGATCCGCGGTGGCCTAATGCCCAACGCAGCCGCGATCCCCTCACCAAGTTGCACATGTGTCAATTGCTCGTCGCCAGCAATGAAGTAGACGCCCTGACTTTGCGACGTGATTGAACCTTGCGCCACCAGCCGCTCGCCAAGCGCAGCGGCAACCAGCAGGCCCTCAACGAGATCATCCACGTGAATCAACGAGAGACGTTGATCGCCCCGACCAGGCACGACGTGAACGCCTCGTCGCGCGATTAAGCGAAACATCTCCAGTCCACCCCGATCACCCTGGCCGAACACGACCGGCGGACGCACGATGGTGATGGGTACTGCGTGAGCATGACGTCGGGCCGCGTGTTCACCCGTCAACTTACTGCGGCCATAATTCGAAACAGGGGCGGGCTCGTCGTGCTCTGATCGTGGCCACGCCATATCACACGGCCCAACTGCCGCGAGCGAAGACACCACAACCAGCACTGGCGGGTTGGCGCACCCAGCGCAAGCTTCCGCAACAACATCAACCCCCGTGGCGTTTACACGCATCAGTTCCGCCCGATGCAACGCCCTGACCATCCCCGCCAAGTGAAAAACCACGCCAGTCTGCGCGTGCGCCTGTGATTGCGTCTCCGATTGTGTCTGCGCCAGCGCGCGAGCCACGCTGCCGTGATCGTTTACGTCCCCCGTGACCAACTGCACACCGCTCGCCCTTAATTCATCGATGTGCGAACCGGCTCGCACCAGGCAGGTCACCGGATGTCGGCGCTCGACGAGCCTGCACACGAGCCGCCGCCCGATGAACCCACTGGCACCGGTCACCAGCACAGATTGTCGGGCCGTGGTGTCCACCGAGTGCCATCCATTCACATGTTTGAACACCCGTGAGCGGGTGTCCATGCTTCGATTATACGCCCCACGGAATAGTACAACCCGATCACTGGCAGTGCGATCACATTGACCGTGAACAGGTCCGTCACGTCGTGTGCTGGAGAACGACGGATCGAGGGTTCCATTAGGAGTTCATTGGTCATCCAATCCAACAGAACACTGCTACCACCGCGACCAACAGCGATGTTGTCTCGTTCACTTCCTTGCCTGACCCAATTGTCGAGGATTCTACAGGGTGAATCCCGCGATAGGGGATAACTTGCTCTATACGAACTTGCTATAGTCGCCAGAGTTTGCTGCCCGAAGGTAGGCGTTACGGGTTCCGAAAAATTTACGGAGCTGATTCGATGCTAATGACACGATGGCTGGTCATGGTGGGTGCGGCGGTTTCGGTGATCGTTCACGTCACTGCGACGAACGCACAAAGCGACGCCGCCAATCTCTACGGCAACAGCACACTGATGTGGCCAGAGGGAACCACAGCCAAGGCATCTTTTGCCACCCCCGGCGACCATCCCGCCGAGCATCTGATCGATGGCCGACCTGACACGTACCTCATCGGCGAAGGCGGCACAGGTACCGGCGGACGGGTGCACGTGGACATCCGCTTCGGTAAGCCCGTTGAGAACATCATCGGTATCGTGACCGGTGAGAGCGATCCGTTCCACAACTATTTTCCCGAGCTGGCTGATTTCTTTGTGGACACCACCGGCGATGGGAAATACGACACCGTGGCGCTCAAGGATGTGAAACTCGGCCCGGCCAAGCAGTCTGCAGGTTCACATCTCTTCGAAAAGCCCATTGCCAAGGCCTTCGGCATACGAATGGTGGTGACCAAGCAGACGTCCAAGGGAGTAGGCCGCGCGTTTCGACTCAATGAATTGTCCCTGCTGGCCGAGCGGCCCACAGGTCAGGCACCGGCGTCACAGCCGCGGCCGGTCAAAGTCGAAAAGTCGGGCGACCGAGGCGAGTCGATGCACATCGTCTATCCAGCCGGGGCGATGATCGAAAAAGGCGGCGTCGTGATCGACGTGACCCACGAGCCCTTCAACGCCAAGGGTGATGGGAGGACCGACGACACCGCGGCGCTGATCCGCGTGATGGACTTTGTCGCCGATGCTGTGCGCCAAGGGCGTGCCACCAAGAATCCGCATGGCCTGCATCACGTGGTGTACCTGCCCAAAGGTGAATACCTGATCAGCGATTCGCTCGTCAGCCAGCACGACGCTGGCGAGGGGGGCTTTGCGTATTTGCGGGTCGTCGGTGAGCACCGTGAGCAGACGGTCTTGCGCTTGAAGGATAATGCCGCGGGTTTTGATGATGCCTCCAAGCCCAAGACCGTGCTTCCGTGGGAAGGCAATAAGGCGGGCCAAGGGAACATTCTGTGGGGTAACGAGGCACGCAACTTCACTATCGACGTCGGCAAGGGTAATCCCGGTGCGGTTGCCATGACGTTCATGGGCGCCAACGGCTCGTCGATGGACCACCTCACCCTGCGCAGCGGCCAAGGCTCTGGTAAGACGGGGCTGCATTTGAACTGGTGGTCCGTTCAAGGGCACTACAGTGACATCACCATTGACGGCTTCGACGTGGGTATTCTCGGCACGGACCATCGCGAAACACAGCCGACCTTCGAGTACGTGACGCTGCGTGGCCAGCGCCAAGCAGGCATGATCATCGGCCCGCATGCAGCCAGCCTGCGCAAGATGCACATCATCGGAAGCGGGCCGGCGATCGTCATCAACCACAAGGGTTCACACACGGTGCTGGTCGACTCGCGCCTTGAGGGACAGAAGAGCGATCACGCGGCGATCAAAGTGCTAAACAGCGCCAAGGGTGCCTCGGCGTTTGTGCGTAACGTCGTCGTGACCAGCCACGCCGCGGGCGTCGAAGTCGACGGCAAGGTCGTGGTGGACAGCGATGTGTCAGAGTATGTATTGGGGCCAATCATTCGATTGCGAGCCGATGCGCCAATGCAGTCGATGAACCTGCCGGTCGAAGAGGTGAGTTACGTCCCCTGGGAGACCCACCCCGATAATTGGGCCAGCCCCGATGACTACCAAGGTACCGATGCGGAAAAGATTCAAGCGGCGCTCAGTTCGGGCAAACCGGCGATCCATTTCCCTCGGCTCTTTGACACGAGGGACCGCGATGTGCGGTGGCGAATTCCTGCGACGGTGCGACAGATCGACTTCATGGGCTTCGGCCACGCCCTTTGGGGCCAATTCCTCATCGACGAGGCGACCGACCAGACGCTGTTCATTGAACACCCTGGCAACAAGCCGAGCTTCGTGGTGATCGCGAAGCGAGATGTAAACATTCGCTACGGCAGCGCGCGATATCGCGCCGAAACGAACGAGTCGGTAGTGCTGCATATTCAGACCGGTGCGGTGCTGGCCAGCGGCGAGAATCCGCGGTTTTGCCCGCCCAACGTGCGCGTTTATGCCCGAAGCATTAACGAGGAAGCACGCGGCACGCCCAATTGGCTCGTCAACGGCGGCCTCATGTGGGTGTTGGGTTTCAAGACCGAGCATCGCCAACCAGCGTTCGTCGTCACGAAGGGGGGGGTTCTTGAAGTACTCGGCGGGTACCAGAACATGACAGCACGAGCAGACCAAGAGGTCGTTTTCCCGCTGGTGATAAATGACAACGCCAACGTCAGTGTTGTCGCCACCACCTTCATGGGACGCAAGTACCCGTTGGCCATCGAACAAATTCGTGGTGATTGGCGAACGACCGTGAACAACGACGAGATGCCCCGGCGCGACGTCGGCTCGCCCAACGTCAACTACACCCTCCCGCTGTTCGTCGATTACGACCCGCGCGCGGTGCCCTGACTCGTCTGGCGATACTGCGACCGCTGAGCCTCATCGCGGTGCCATGCAATAAACGCTGGAACCGGCCCGCCAGGCCGCTGCTTCGCGGCCTGGCGGCGTTACCAGATCGTGGAAGTTCACCCGTTTTCCAAGCCAACTGCGCCACAGGGCGCGATTCGCTCCGATGAACCCATGATCATTTGACGAATTCGTTCACTTCCCGGCACTCACGGTGATGTACTGTGGCGCGCCGGTGATGGTCAGAGTGACGCCGCCGTTTTTAACTTCCACATCGCTCTTTTCGCCCTTGAGCTGTACCGTCGTCAGCGATCCCGTGGTCTGCACGGGAATGGTGACTTCGTGCGACTTGGCCTTATCGGGCGACTGCGTCGGCGGCGGTGCGGTCCAAGCGACGATCTTAACGCCACCGGTTTTTTCGTTGACGAATCGCAGTGCATAATCCAACGGTGAGGTAAGTTCGATGCGCTCATCAAAGCGGTAGCCTTCGAGTTGCTCAATCATGACGCGCACGACCTCGGCAACGGGCCGCTTTTTGCCTTCTTCAACGATGCCGAACTTCTCGCCTTCCCACTCATACCACAGGGTCAGTCGCACACCCGACATGAGGTCGATCATGTACTGACGGACGAAGTGCCAGCCCTGGTACTCCAGCGCCTTTTCCTCTGTTCCGCCGGACCAGCCCTCATCGTTATCTGTGGGCTTTTTGACAGCAAAGCCGCGCTCGGTATTCATGATCGGGAATTCTTCCGCGGCGCCGTACTTCTTAAGCAAATCGCGCGTAATTTTGTGGCCGATGACGTGCTCTTCGGGAGTCTTGGGGCCGTAGGGATGCACCGACCAGCCGCGGATGCCGGACTTGAGTATGCCCTTTTTGAAGCAGGCTTCAGTCCACTGATACGAGGGCTCCCAGTAGTTAGACACCGAGCCGGCAACGACGAAGCAATCGGGGTCGGCCTTGACCATCGCCGCGGCTACGGCCTTGACCAAGTCGGTGTATTCCTGGGCGAACTCATCGGAGTTGTGCTTACCGTCCTTACGCCAGAAGGTGCGGACGTTGGGCTCGTTCCAGATCTCCCAGTAAATGCGTTTGCCCTTGTACCGCTCCGCCAACGCTGCGGCGAAGTTGGCAAAGCCCTGGCGTCCCGCCTCGGTCTGGATGCCGCCCAGGTCATCATCTTCGTACTGCTTATGCCCGCCGTACAGACAAGCTACGATACCCAGGTTCATCTTCTCGGCATCTGCGACGAGGCGGTCATACTCGGCAAACACGTACGTTCCCTTGGTCGGCTCGACCGAGTTCCAGTAGAAGCCTCGGCGAAAGTGGCGAAAGTGCATATTGCTAATTGCCTGGAGGCTCGTCGTGGACGAGGTGGGCGGCTTAGTCTGCACCCCCATGGACAATGGCACGGTCATGTCCGGCAATTCTGCGGCGGGCAGCGACATGCTCGTGGCCACAAAAACCAATACTGCAACGGCTGCAAGACCCAAGTTGGTGTAGATCATGACGACTCCTGTGTGGTTCCGGGTTAGGGTGAATTAGTTGATGTTCTGTATGCGGCCTACGGTCCGCGTATTGACTATTCGAGGTTGGTCGGCGCCTCTGCCTTCACTTCGTCGGCGGGGCTCAGAAAAATTTCAAGGGCTTTGGGTACCCAGCCGGATTCCCAATGATGTTTGACCTTTAAGCTATTGTCGTAGTGGTGCGGGATACCTTCGGCTTGAAGCAAATCATGGAACTGCTTGGTATGTGGTCCGAAGGTGTTGTTGCCCAGGATCGTCAGCCGGGCCGGGCCCTTGGCCAATTCCGCGGATCGCTGTTTGGCCAAGGTCACGGGCACATAGGGGGCGGCTTGCTCAGCCGTGCCAAAGTGTTTGCGACTGCCCCATTTGAGGTCGGCTTCAGTCATCATCAACGGCGCGTCCCAACTGCATGCAGCACCGAAGAATGCTGGATCGCGCAGCAGCAGGCTAACTGCGCCCCACCCCGACTTGCTGAAGCCGATAAGCAGGCGATCCTCCGGCTTGCCGCTGGCGGGGAATCGGCTCTCGACCAGTGGCACCACAACCTTCTTGATGAAATCTTCGTGACGGATGTTTGGGTCGGTGGCGTGCGCCCCGTACCAAGGGACGCTGTCGAAGGACATCGTGACGCAGATCAAACCATATCGATTGTGGGCGTTGGCCTTGCGCACTTCCGCCAAGCCATCTCCGTACTGTCCGCCAATACCGCCCTCGACCGGCAGCACGTACAACGTGCGATATGTGCGGCCAGACTCAAGCTTGTCAGGCAACAACACCTCGACCGTGCTGGCACTGCCCAAGTAGGAGCTGACTACGCTGAAGACCTTGACACCCTTGGTGGTGTTGTCGGTAGGGCCTTCGATCTTCGCCGGCGGGTCAGCCTCCTGCGCCCCAAGCATCGCAAGAGCCAATCCGATTATCAGTACAGTCGCAAACCTCATCTGGGGTCTCCAGTACGCATCGATATCATTCAAGCCAACGCAAGGCAAGGGATAGCCGTTTCACTCGGAGGTACGTTATTGCTTTCACTCAGCGGACACGGCCACGGCGTCGGCGAATTCGACCTTGCCCGTCGCCGGGTCGCCCTCTGGCGGCGAGACGGCGAGCTTGACCTGCTTGATCGGGTAGTGAATCTTGCCGTCGTTGGCTCCGCCCCACGTCTCGAACTTCCTGGTCAGCGAGACGTTGAGCGTCTCCCAATCGCCGAACCCTTTGACCTTCGACTTGAGCTGATGCGTCTGGCCGGTGCTGTCTATGAACCGGAAGGTCAAGGCTAACCCACGGGTCGAGCGGACGTTGAACTTCAACGCCGAGGGTCCTTCCTCGATGGAGGTTTTTGCCACGGCGACGACACTGGCTGGCTTGCCTTCCTGTTTCCCGGCAAAGTCATAATTGAGCACACCTATGGGCTTTTCCCCTTCGGCGGCAAGTTCAAACGTCCCTTGGCCCCCGCCGTTCTTGACCACCGTCCATGACGTGTCCTTGCTGAATAACTTGAGGTCGGTATCTGCAGCGTGGGCATAGGTCGCCATGAAGGCGAGAGCCATGAGCATGCATACAGTTGCTTTGAAGTTGCCGGAGTTCATCGATAGCTCCTAAAAGTAGTCCGCGAAACCCGTCGCGGTCGGTTGGTAATCAGGCTGGTGCATTGGCACCAGCTAGTGTGTCGTCCATGTGCCGTCGAGTGCGAATGAACGCTTGATGCCGCGGTTGGTATCGCTTACCCAAGCATTCCGGAGTTCGAGCAGGGCCTCACCGTCGAGGGTGCTTGCATGGCCGTCCATGTGCAGGCCGACGGTCGTTTGTCGTGCGTGGGGTGTCCAAACGGCTTTCCATCCGCCACCTGGACCCTGGATCCCTTTGTTAAATGTCGGATAGCCGTGCGAGAAGGTAGTCTGCCCTGAATTCCACCTCCCGGTGCAGGCATAGATCATCACGCTCGTGGGCCATTGCGCTTGGGTGATGTCGATACCCTCGAACAGATAGCCGATTGAATTGTCCTGCTGACGTACCGAGAACTGAGAGTCCTGAGTGCCTGTGTCAATCATATAGCTGCCGTAAACCGAGTCAGCCTCGGCACCTTCAGGACAATCGATCGCTTGGGCTTTGGCGTCCAAGTAGGAGGCGGGATTGTAGGAATCAGCAATGAGAAACTGGTACCACCAACGGGTGCTGACGCCCGGGAATGCGCATCGCCCGGTGGGGATGACATGCTTCCAGTCGCTGGCGTAAGACATGACCGCGAGCGCCACCTGTCGCTTGTTGCTGAGGCACATCGCTGTTCGCGCTGTCGCCCTCGCCTGACTGAGAGCGGGCAATAGCATCGCGATCAGCAAGGCGATGATGCTAATGACCACTAGCAATTCGACCAGCGTGAAACCATGTAGGGGCCTGAGGCGGCACAATGAACACGCGGGTTCATGGGTACGGCGTCGGGTGTGTGCCCGGCGCGACGAACGCTCGTAGCGTTCGCCAGCGTGCTCGCCCGCAATGACCCCTACATGGAGACC
>JBGSTK010000075.1:0-4639 GCA_041736565.1 Phycisphaeraceae bacterium
GTGGCTTTGCCCGGGGGGGCGGGTGTGTGGGGGGCGCAACTCTTCCGTCCGGATGCGCGGGGAAGATTTCTAGATCGGAGGGAAATAATCCTAGATGGGAGGGAAATAATCCTACGTGGGAAAGGAATAATCCTAGGTGAGAAAGAAATAATCCTAGGTGGGAAAGAAATAATCCTAGGTGGGAGGGAAATAATCCTAGGTGGGAAAGAAATAATCCTAGGTGGGAAAGAAATAATCCTAGGTGGGAAAGAAATAATCCTAGGTGGGAGGAAAATAATCCTAGGTGGGAGGGAAATAATCCTAGATGGGAGGGACATATTTTCGGATACGCTGGGCGTAAATCCGCGTTTTTCGCGTAATAACGCGGGTCGGACGTTGTTGGGGCGGGGAAAGAGAGGCTTTTTTTGCGGTGGCGGTTAACTCGGCCAGCTGGTCGGCCGATGGGATTGATAAGCTCCGAGGGCTTTAGGTTGACCGGTTGGTCAATCGGTCTGGTGGGCGAATCGTTCCCGATTGGTTATGGCCGGTAACCTGCGGGTTGCGGCCTGCAATCGGGCGAAAGGAATCCCATGGGACGGAAGTACCTTCCCCAAACCGACGCCGGGTTGCTGGCGTGGACGGAGCAGTTCAATTCGAACATCTCCACGAAATATGCGGAGGTCGGGCTGAGCCAGGCGCAGGCGACGGCCTACGATGCAGCCAACAGCGAGTGGCGGGCCAAGTTGAACGCCTCTACCAACCCGCTGACACGGGGCACTTCCACCATCTTAGCCAAGAACCTTTTTAAGAAGGAGATCGTGGCGCTGTCGCGCGAATACGCCCGCATCGTTCAGTCGTTTCCGGGCACCACGGATCAGCAACGCTCCGACCTGGGCTTGACGGTGCGCAAGATGCCCGCGCCGATTCCCGCGCCGGAAGTGGCGCCGGACCTCGATGTGCGCGGCGTGACGGGGCGGACCGTCAAGGTGCGCATTCACAACGCTGATACGCTTGGCACACGGGCCAAGCCCGAAGGGGTGACGGCGGCCTGGATCTATTCATTCGTGGGCGAGAGTTACCCCAGCGATCCGGGCGAGTGGGAGTTTCAAGGCGCCACTTCAAACGGCGAATTTGATGCGGTCTTCCCCGACAGCGTGGCGGGCGGATCGCAGGTTTGGATTTGCGCTGCGTGGGTCAACGCCAAGCAGCAGGCTGGGCCTGTCTGTACGCCGATCCCCACCAACCTCCAGGGCGGCGGGACGAGCGCTGCGACGGCGGAGTTGAAGATCGCGGC
The DNA here is from genome assembly GCA_041736565.1 of Phycisphaeraceae bacterium. Taxonomy (GTDB): domain Bacteria; phylum Planctomycetota; class Phycisphaerae; order Phycisphaerales; family Phycisphaeraceae; genus JBBDMX01. The sequence goes on from JBGSTK010000075.1 coordinate 1,274, forward strand.
GTAAACGTTTGATAATGTTTGTCAATATCAAATGCGTGCGAGTACGGGAAACTGTGCTCGCACGGTTGGAATACTTTTCGGAGGGGGGGGAATCCGGCCCTGAAGGGACCGGCTTGAAGGGGGCGTCATTCGAGCGGGCGGCCGGAGGAATGCTCGACGTCACTCTGTGACTTCGACGCCCACCACTGCGATGCGGGCTTTGTCCGCGGCGGCCAGCAGTTGGGCTTTTTCCAGAAGAATCACTTTGCCCGCTTCGACCGCCAGGCATTTGGCACCGGCGCTCTTGAGGCCCTCGATAGTTCGCAGGCCCACGGTCGGCACATCAAACCGCAAATCCTGATGCGGCTTGGCGACCTTGACCAACACCCACCCGCCACCCTGGCACAAGTCGCCCGCCCGTCGGATCATCGCATCAGTGCCCTCGACGGCTTCGACGGCAATGACGTCACGGTCTTTGACGGCGATCGATTGGCCGATGTCCCAGTGGCCCATCTGTCGCACAATCGGCAGCGCGGCATTGATGTCGCGCCACATGGCTTCGGTGGGCTGAGTCTGCCCCATCACGCCGGCCACTGCCATGCAATCGGGAATGTAACGCGTGGTGTCGATGAGTGTGATTCCTTCGCCAGCCAGTTCGTCGGCCAGCGCCGCCAGCAGTTTATCGCTGCGCTTGTCGCGACGCATCGTGCGGTACCACAACCAGAAGCCCCGCCAGTCGGGCACGTGCTTGAGCAAGCCAAGTGGATCATCGTAGGCCCGCGCCTTCTTGACCCGCCCCACCATCACCGCTTCACGCACACCCCAGCCCTTCAGCAGGCGAATCCATCGGCCCAGCCGCCCCACCGCGGCAATCGCAAACTCATCGCAGATGCCCGGCAGCGCATCGTCAAACTGGTTACGCAAGCCCACACAGACCACTTTTTGGCCCGCAGCCCGAATGCCTTGAGCCGTGGCGATGGGCAGCATCCCCTGCCCTGCGATAAGACCGATCGGTGCGCTCATGATGCGTGCGCCTTTCCTTTTGCATCATCACTGTCTTTGTCTCGCGGCTTTGGCTTCCCACCGGTGGCCGGTCGCTTCAAGGGCCGGAACCGCAGATCGACGAGTCGCAGGCCTTCCATCTGCATCACCTCCACGCGATAGTCGCCAATCTCAATCGACTCGCCCACCCTGGGCACGTGGCCCAGCATTTTCTGAACCAGGCCACCGATGGTGTTGATAGAGTCATCTTCCTCAAATTCAAACCTGAAGAGTTGGGCGGCTTCATGCAGGGGAATGGATGCATCGACGATGGCTTCCTGGGGGTTAATCGCCGAGGCCCCGTCCTTAACTTCGTCAAACTCGTCACGAATTTCCCCGACGATCTCCTCGAGTACATCCTCAAGTGTCACAATTCCCGCCACACCGCCGTATTCATCAACCACCACCGCCATGTGATTCCGCTTACGCTGGAAAGTCTTGAGCAGGTGATCGATGGTGGCTGATTCGGGGACGAAGAGCACCGAGCGTTTGAGCGCCATGATGCCACGTTCGTTGCGGGCCTTGCGATCGATGTCCAACAGGTCCTTGACGTGGACCATACCCACGATGTTGTCCTTGTTGTCCTTGACCAGCGGGTAACGGGTGTGCTGATGCTCGCGGACGATGGCGAGATTTTCCTGGAGCGTCAACGCGGCGTCGAGACAGATCATGTCCGGCCGCGGGACCATGATCTGCGTGATCCGCCGATCGGAAAACTCCATCACGTTCTCCAGCAAATCTCGCTCGGTGGCGTTGAGTTCGCCCTGGGCGTGGCTGGCGGCAACGATCATGCGCAGTTCCTCTTCGCTGTGAGCCTGATCGCCCTCGCCCGTGGGTTGGAGCCCAAAGATTCTTAACGCAAACATGGCCGCGTGATTCAAGGCCCAGATCGCGGGGAAGAACACGATGTAGAACGCTTTGAGCGGCACCGCGACCCACATGCTCGTCGCTTCGGGGCGGGAGATCGCCAAGGTCTTGGGTGCCAGTTCGCCCAGGACGATATGGAGAAATGAGATGGTGCCAAACGCGATGCCAAATGCCGCGGCGTGGAGTGCAGCGGGCGGCAATGCCAGCGGCCCCAGCGCTGCCTCAATGAGATGGGCAAAGGCCGGTTCACCGATCCAGCCCAACGCCAACGATGTCAGCGTGATGCCCAACTGGGTGGCGCTGAGATAGGCATCGAGGTGGGCGATGATCCCGCGTGCAACGCCTGCCGTCCAGCTTCCCGCTGCGGCCCGCTCCTGAATGCGGGTGGAGCGCACCTTGACAATGGCAAACTCGGCGGCCACGAAGAAGCCGTTGAGGAAGACCAACACAAACGCAAGTAAGAGGAAGCCGACGTCGCGCAAATCCGATGTCCTGCCAGTAATAGCGATGGACTATCCTAAGGACGCACGCGCCGGCCCGCAATACGGCGTCCAGGCCGGACAGCAGCTATATTGGCGTGATGCCTGCCGAATCGCGCCGGAACTGGATCGTGTGGACGACGCTGGGGTTCCTCGCTTTTGCCGGCTGGCTCGTCATCACTGTGCTCGGACCGTTCCACGGTGGAGGCCCCGGGGGCGGGCTCATCGGCGTCATCGGCTTCTGGCCCGGGCGATTCGGGGAAGACTTGGAGATGACGCTGTACTGGTTGGTCTTCGCAGCGGTACACCTCATGGCGCTGGCCGCACTGCGCACCTTCGCCGGGCCATCGGTGAGCAGCGAGGAACTCGCCCGGCCGCGCATGCGATGGCCAGCCCGGGTCGCAGCGGCGCTCCTTCTCGCGCTGATGACGATGGCGCTGATCGCGGCCCTGGACCCCGGCTGGTACCACCACTTCATCCGCGGGCCGAAGTTGCGCCGCTACCCCTATCTCCTCTGTTGGCCGGTGCCGTCCCTGATCGCCCTGGGTCTTCTTTGGACGCTCTATGCCGGCTTGGCCGGCTTCTTCCGGGGACATTCGAGCTTGTCTCAGCGTTACTGGATCGCCCGGCTCCTGTTCTTCGCTTCCTCAGTCGCGGCGGGCGTGGGCTGGCTCCGGATGCCCCTTGATCTCAACATGCGCAACGCTTATTACCCGGCGGCGCCGTGGTGGCAAATGGGGTTCAACACCGCCCTGGTCCTTGGCCTGGGTGGCATGGCCTGGAGCGCCTTTGCGATGATGCTGATTCTTCCGCGGCGGCGGCAGGTCGATGAAATGACGCGCGGCACCTGCTTCAAATGCGGTTACGACCTGCGGGAGACGCTGGCGGCAGGGCGCAGGGCTTGCCCCGAGTGCGGCCAAGCCATCGGCACGAGCCAGCTTCACGCAGGCGGAAAGAGGAACGCGTTGGAATAGGCGGCGCAGCCGCGATCGGCCCTCAA